>NZ_CAJMZF010000051.1:0-52426 GCF_905220245.1 Paraburkholderia sp. J63
TTCTCCGCAAAAGCCTTGATGGGCGGGGCGAGAAAGGCTTTTTTATCCGGCTGCACCAGTTTGGGGAATATGCTTGCCGAAGGGGGTAAGTTGAAGGGTCGGGGGCATGTGCGGAATCGCTGAAAGCGTGGGAGTTTCAGGGAGTGGTGTGCCGAGGAAGAAAGCTTTATTTTTCCGGGGAACATGGGGGTTGAGCGGGCGGGGCGCTGGTAAACTTCGGCCGGCATTCAGCACCATCCCACCGGAGTTCATTCATGCGCCGAAACCTGCTTCGCGTTTCTCTTGCCGCTGCCGCGTGTCTGCTTGGCGCGTGCTCTGCCGCGAGTTCCTCTGCTCCGTCGAATACAGTGGGCGCCGATCGCGACGCGCATGGGTGCATCGGCTCCGCTGGCTATTCGTGGTGTGAACATACGCAGCGCTGCGAACGGCCTTGGGAACTCGCGAAGCAGCAAGGCTTTGCCGCCACCGAGGCGAACTTCGCGCAATACTGCGCTACCGGAACGGCTAACTAACCCGAATACCGGGCGGGAAGGCCGGCCGCTTCAATCCACTCGGGCCGGCTTCGCGCCTGCAAAAATTTCGCCCAATTATTTAGGAGAACATCGGATTAACCAGCTTGCTGGTAGCGAGTCAGCGTCTCATGCATCCCGTATTTTCCGTCTATAGATAGGACATATATCACAACGTGATATATGTCCTATAATAATCATGGGGTTCTGTGTGTTTCGACAACCTGTGCAATCGGAACCGATGACCACGGAGGCAAATTATGGGTGGCAAACTTTCCAATCCGGCGCCGCTCGGGCTAGCCGGGTTCGCATTCACCACATGGATGCTCAGCATGGTCAATGCCGGCTGGTTCAGCGCCGACGCATTGGGCCTCGTGCTCGCACTGGCGTTCGCATTCGGCGGCACGGCGCAAATGATTGCGGGCGTGATGGAATTTCCGCGCGGCAATACGCTAGGTACGGTGGCGTTCCTCAGCTATGGCGCGTTCTGGTGGTCGTTCGCGCTCTTTGTCGCCTTTCTCGGCACGAAGGTGCCTGAGGCGTTCGTGGGCTGGTATCTGCTGGTATGGGGCGTATTTACGTTTTATATGTGGATCGGCTCCATGCATACGAGCACGTCCGTGCAACTGGTGTTCCTCGCGCTATGGATCACTTTTCTGCTGCTGGCGATCGGGGCGTTCACGGGCTTGTCGTTCGCCACGCATCTGGGCGGCTACATGGGCCTGATTACCGCCGCGCTGGCGTTCTACGCGTCGGCGGCCATGGTCATCAATGAAAGCTTCGGGCGCACCGTGCTGCCCACTCATCCTTACGTAGAGCCGCCGCATCCCCAGGCAGCGTAGCGGTTTCGCGCCGGCGGGGGCGCGTGCCCGAGGGCGCTTCCCGCCGACGGCATGGCAGCGCAACGTCCTCAATCAGGAGGAAGCCATGTCTGAGCATCAAACTTTTCCCGTGACAGCGGAGTGGGCGAAGCACGCTTCGATCAATCAGGCGCGCTATGAGGAGATGTATCGCCGGTCCACGGAAGACCCGGAGGGTTTCTGGGCGGAGCAGGGCAAACGTCTCGACTGGATCAAGCCGTACACGCAGATCAAGGACGTCTCGTTCGCCAGTAACGACTTGCATATCCGCTGGTTCTACGACGGCACGCTCAATGCCTGCAGCAATTGCCTCGATCGTCATCTCTCCACGCGCGGCGATCAGGCGGCCATCGTCTGGGAAGGCGACGATCCCGCCAACAGCCGCACGCTCACGTACCGTGAGTTGCATGCGGAGGTTTGCAAGTTCTCCAATGTGCTGAAATCGCTCAGCGTAAAGCGCGGCGAGCGCGTGACCATCTACATGCCGATGATTCCTGAGGCGGCCGTCGCGATGCTCGCCTGCGCACGTATCGGCGCGATTCACTCGGTGGTGTTCGGCGGCTTTTCTCCCGAGGCGCTCGCGAATCGTATTCGGGACTGCGAATCGAATGTCCTGATTACCGCCGACGAAGGCGTGCGCGGCGGCCGCTCGATCGCAATGAAGGAGAACGCCGACGCGGCAATGGAAAAGTGTCCCAACGTGCGAACGTGCATCGTGGTCCGCCGCACGGGAGGCAAGGTCGGTTGGCGCGAGGGTCGCGATCACTGGTACGAAGCGCTGATGAGCCGGAGTTCCGCGGACTGCCCGCCGGAAGAGATGAATGCCGAAGATCCGCTCTATATCCTCTATACCTCGGGCTCGACGGGCAAGCCCAAAGGGGTCGTGCACACCACGGGCGGCTATCTGACCTATGTGGCGATGACGCACCAATACGTCTTCGACTATCACGATGGCGACGTCTACTGGTGCACGGCCGATGTGGGCTGGGTGACGGGACACAGCTATATCGTCTATGGTCCGCTCGCCAACGGCGCCATCACGCTGATGTTCGAGGGCGTGCCGAACTACCCGGATAGTTCGCGCTTCTGGCAGGTGTGCGACAAGCACCAGGTGCAAATCCTTTACACCGCGCCAACCGCGATCCGTGCGCTGATGCGCGACGGAGACGCTCCGGTCAAAAAGACCTCGCGCCAATCGCTGCGCCTGCTCGGCACCGTAGGCGAGCCGATCAATCCGGCGTCGTGGCTCTGGTATTACGAAGTCGTCGGCGAAAAGCGGTGTCCCGTGATCGACACCTGGTGGCAAACGGAAACCGGCGGCATTCTGATCGCGCCGCTGCCGGGCGCCATGACGCTCAAGCCCGGCGGCGCCACGCGGCCGTTCTTTGGCGTGCGTCCCGCGATCGTGGACGAGAAGGGCGCCGTCATCGAGGGCGCGGGCGCAGGCAGCCTGTGCATGCTCGATTCGTGGCCGGGGCAGATGCGCTATGTGTACGGCGACCCCGAGCGCATGCGCACGACCTATTTCAGCCAGTTCGAAGGCAAGTACTACACCGGTGACGGCTGCTATCGCGACGCGGACGGCGACTACTGGATCACGGGGCGCATCGACGACGTGGTCAATGTCTCGGGGCACCGGCTTGGCACCGCAGAAGTGGAGAGCGCCCTGGTGACGCATCCCTGTGTCGCCGAGGCGGCCGTAGTGGGCTTCCCGCATTCGCTCAAGGGGCAGGGCATCTATGCGTATGTGACGCTCAAGGTGGGCGTGGAGCCCACGGAGCCGTTGCGCCAGGCGCTGGTGGCGCTGGTGCGCAAGGAGATCGGCCCGATCGCGAGCCCCGACTTCATTCAGTGGGCGCCGGTTTTGCCGAAGACGCGCTCAGGCAAGATCATGCGTCGTATCCTGCGCAAGATTGCCGATGGCGACTACGACAATCTCGGCGATGTGTCGACGCTGGCCGATCCGCGCGTCGTCAAGGAATTGATCGAGCATCGGATTGCGCATTGAAGCGCAAACGATAACGAAACCTTCCATGCAAGGGGCGGCAAGCTGGATCGACGCTGCGCGGGGTTGAATGACTTCGCCCCGCTCAACTCTTCTTCACATAAGCATTACACCACCCCTTGGCATACACGAGCTTGCCGCCATAAGTCGGGCACGGGCCGGTCGTCGAGCCGGCCTTGCCCTGATAGAGCTGGCAATTGGCGCAGGTCTGCCCGGCCTGATATCGAGCGAACTTCGACTTGTCGACCTTGGTCGCGTCTTCCTTGTAGCCAAGAGCCTGTGCGGTCGGATCGCTTTCGGACAGCAGCGGGGCGTCGGCTCGCGACTCGGTCGAAAGCATCGTCGCCGATGCAACGGAGGCGGCAACGATCATGAAACGCCGGCGGGAAAGTGACATGGTGGGGACTCCTATATGTAATGGAGCCGGCGGAACATGAGGCGCATGGCATGCATCGCCCGTGATCCAGTTACGCTGAGTGCATCCCGTCGGTCCATGGAAGCTCGCTGAGCATACGCCATACCCACCGGTCAGATCGCCGGATTCGCTGGCGCCTGGCGTGCCTCGAAACCGGCCTGCTGGTCCTGCTGCCGATTCGAGGCACATCGACTTCGACAACCGTGATACGAGGCCAAATATATCACGGCGTGAGCTAGCCAGTCATGCAGCACGCGGGCGCGGCGGATCAGTCGCGCGCTTGTGCGTCTCGCAGGCTCGCGAGCGATGCGCGTTGGTTCCCTTCGGCGTCGAAGTTCCCGGCGTCGAGCCATGTTTCGAACGCGCGTTTCACACTGGGCCAGTCCTTGTCGACGATGGCGAACCACGCGGTGTCGCGGCTGCGTCCCTTGTACACGATGGCCTGCCGGAAGATGCCTTCAAACTGAAAGCCGAGCCGCAGCGCGGTCCGGCGCGAGGGCGCGTTGAGGCTGTCGCATTTCCATTCGTAGCGCCGGTAGCCCAGCTCGTCGAAGGCATAGCGCATCAGCAGGTACTGCGCCTCGGTGGAGAGGGCCGTGCGCTTGAGCAGCGGCGAGAACGTGACGTTGCCGACTTCGATCACGCCGTTTGCCGGATCGATGCGCATCAGCGAAAGCGTGCCCACGGCCTTGCCGGTCGCCTGGTCGATCACCGCGTAATGCAGCGGATCGGTGGAGGCCGCCGCGCCCGTGAGGTACGCGCGGTACGACGCGAGATCCGCGAACGGGCCAATCGTCAGATAAGTCCAGTCGCTGCCGTCGGCGGCGTGACAATAGGCATCGAAAAGGTCGGCCGCATGCCGCTCGACGTCGATGGGCTCGAGCCGGCAGCGCGTGCCCTCGATGTTCACGCGCGCGGGCCGCTCGCGCGCCGTCCAGCCGGACAGGGCGTCGCCGATGGGTTGCTGGTATTCGTTCGTTCTGGCTGCCATTCTTCACACACTCCGTTCGCACGGCGGGGGTCGCGTGCATGACACGTTACTTCGGGAATGGCAAAAGTAACCCCGCTCGTGGCACCTTGAAAAGGTCCACGGCGATCGAAGCCGTTGGAGCCACGCCGCGAGGCGCGGCAGGGGAGGCGCTGCTCGCGGCGCAATCCGGTCTCCCATGCGATGGAGAGTACGGTGGAGAGCATTGCGCCACGAGCCTCAGGTTCATTGCGACATCGAACCCGAAGCAGGATGGTCCATGCCCATCGCGTCGTGCTTCTTCATGGACGAGTCCTTGGACATCTTGTCGTGCGCCATCGCCCCGCTCTTGCTCTTCGTGTCGTGGGACATGGCGTCTTTCCCCATGGTGTCTTTCGACATGGTGTCGTTGCCCATCGCGCCGCTCGCCTGAGCGAACGCGTTGCCGGCGCCCGCGCCCACGACAGTGGCGCTAACGATGATGGCGGCGAACATGATCTTCTTCATTGCTGTGCTCCTTGGTGGGTGAAAATTGGGTCCGGCAATTGAGGCGTCACGAGCCGCCGAACCAGTTGTAGCCCTGGTCGACCCAATAGCCGCCGGGGTAGGTGTTCGTGACGAAAATCTCGACGATGTGCTTCGGATTCTTGTAGCCGAGCTTGGTCGGCATGCGCAGCTTCATCGGGTAGCCGTATTTCGCGGGCAGGCGCTCGCCGTCGTAGTCGAAGGCGAGCAGCGTTTGCGGATGCAGCGCGGTGGCCATGTCGATGCTTTCGTAGTAGTCGTCGGCGCAGCGAAAGCCCACGTATTTCGCGGTGGTGTCCGCGCCCACGCGGCGCAGGAAGCCGGCGAATGGCGTGCCGCCCCAGCGGCCGATCGCACTCCAGCCTTCCACGCAGATATGCCGCGTGATCTGCTCGGCGTGAGGCAGCGCGTAGAGTTCGGGCAGCGTCCACACGCGCTGGCCGGTCACGAGCCCGCTCAGTTTCAGGCGATAGCTGCCGCCATTCACGACAGGTGCTTCGTCTACACCGTAGAACGCGTTGAACGGAAACGGCCGCGTGATCTGCGCCTCGCTGTAAGTGGGCGCGAGCTGGTGCGAATCGAAAAGCCAGCCCTGCACGCGATCGTTGAGCCGCGAGACGGCGCTGAGGAACGTGTTGACGGAGGCTTCGTCGGTGATCGAGCAGCCGGTCAGCATCGAGAGGCCGCCGAGCGTGAGCAGGCGCTTGCCGAACAGCCGCCGCGAGGGCATCTCGAGCCTGGCCGTTTCGCGGCGCGCGTCGGCAAGAATCGCGGCGCGATCGAGCGTGATGATCTTGCGGTCTTTCGTATTCATCTGGATTCCTTATCGATGATCGAGGGCTCGGCTTCAGCGGCCGCGCAGCATGGTGAGGAGCGAGCGCGGCACGAGCGCGACCATGGTGACGTGCAAGACCACGAACGCGGCCAGCAGCGACATCGCGCAGAAGTGCACGACCCGGGCGTTGTCGTAGCCGCCCATGAGCTCGCGCAGCAGCGGAAACTGCACGGACTTCCAGATCGCGAGACCGGAGAGCACGAGCACGATCAGGTCGGCGATGGCGAACAGATAGGCGAGCTTTTGCACGGCGTTGTAATGGCGCAGGTCGGCGTGCGAGAGATGGCCGGTGAGCGCGGCGCGCAGGTCGGCGAACACGGCGCGCGGGCTCAGCGGAAGGAACTTCGCGAACAGGCGTCCGCTGGCGAGGTTGAGCGCGAGATAGACGAGCCCGTTGAACACGAGCAGCCACATTGCCGCGAAATGCCATTGCAGCGCGCCGCCGAGCCAGCCGCCTAGCGTGATCGACGTCGGGATGACGAGGCCCGGGAAGACCGGCGAGGCGTCGTAGATGCGCCAGCCCGAGAACATCATGAGCAGCGCCGCGAGTGCGTTGAGCCAGTGCGTCGCGCGCAGCCATAGCGGATGGATCGGGCGCATGCCGTGCGCAAGCGGTTCGTGTGCGCGCGGCCGGGCGGTTGTGGTTTCCATCGCGAGCTCCTCGTGGCGGGCAGGTACTGCTGAATTCGCTGGGGGGCGGGCGGCGGTTACAGCGGTGCGTGAAAAAAACCGCTGGGCGCATCGACGCAATAAATTTTTTCGCGGGGTGTAACCGGCGGCGCACGGCCGACGAATTAACTCGATGGGATGCGCAGTCGCGGGAACGCGGCGCGCGTGGACAGATTCAGGAGCGGAGACTGGCAGCGTGAGCGCGGCGAACCCGGCGGCAGGATGGATGCACACGCGCGAGCGCGGTTCGCCGGGTGGCGGCGCGGGCGCTATTGCGGTGGCGGACGCCATCGGCTACCCTCACTCGATTGCGCCCGTATTGGGTCGCGCCGCGGCCGCTGGCGCCGCTGCGTGCAAGCCCGCTGCAAGCTTCGAGGCGGGTGCGGAGATTGGCGCGGGCGCGCCATCCCGTCATCCGGAGAACACAGGACGCCCTTTGCATCCCGCGGAAATCCGTCTCAAAGCGCTGTTCGTCGGCGGCCTTGCGGGCGATGCCGACGCGTACCGTCTTTTCCTCCAGGAACTCACGCGGCATTTGCGCGGCTATCTGCGCCGGCGCATTCCGCAATTGCACGACGACGTGGAAGACCTCGTGCAGGAGATCCTGCTCGCCGTGCACAACGCGCGCCACACGTGGCGCCCCGACGAACCGCTGACCGCGTGGGTGCACGCGATCGCCCGCTACAAACTGATGGACTTCTTTCGCTCGCGCTCCCGCCGCGAATCGCTGAACGATCCGCTCGAGGACCACACCGACCTGTTCGCCACCCCCGACGACGAGCCGGCGCAAGCGCGCCGCGACATCGGCAAGCTGCTCGACCAGTTGCCGGACAAGCAGCGCCTGCCCATCGTCCACGTCAAGCTCGAAGGTCGCTCGGTGGTGGAAGCCGCGCAGCTCACGGGGCTTTCGGAGTCGGCCGTGAAGGTGGGCATCCACCGCGGCCTGAAGGCGCTCGCCGCGCGTATCCGGGGGGCGCAATGAAAACCGACGACCTCATCGACCTGCTTTCCACCGGCGTCACGCGCGTGGACCGCAAGGCGGTCTTGCGCCGCTTCGCGCGCGCGCTGCCGCTCGGGCTCGCCGGATCGCTCGTGATCGTCGCGCTCGTGTTCGGCGTGCGGCCCGATCTCATGAGCGTCGCGCAGACGCCGATCTTCTGGGCGAAGCTCGCCTTCCCGGTGGCCGTGGCGCTCACGGCCGCGCGGGTCCTGAGCCGGCTGGGGCGTCCGGGCGTGCGCGGCGGCTATGCGTGGGCGCTGGTGGCCGTGCCCTTCGTCGGCGTGTGGCTGGCGGGGTGGTTCACGCTGGGCGCCGCCGCGCCCGCCGAGCGCATGCCGCTCATGCTCGGCCTGTCCTGGCGCACTTGCCCGTTCAATATCCTGCTGCTTTCGGTGCCCACGTTCGCGGCCGTGTTCTGGGCCGCGCGCGGTTTTGCGCCCACCCGGCCGCGTCTTGCGGGCGCCGCCGCGGGCCTCTTCGCGAGTGCGCTGGCCACCATCGCCTATTGCGTGCATTGCCCGGAAATGAGCCCGGCGTTCTGGAGCGTCTGGTATGCGCTCGGCATGCTGCTGCCCGCGGCGGTGGGCGCGTGGCTTGGGCCGCGGTTGTTGCGGTGGTAGTGTGATCGACGGGCGCGATGCCCGGCTTGTGCGTCGTGTGACGCGGTTCGCGCGAAAAAGTAGGGATTGCTAACTAAATAAGCTGCGCGCGGCAGACGGCGGCGAACGCCTCGCCGCCGCCGTGTACTTTCAAACCGCGCCGCTTTCCCTCAACGCATGAATGCGTGCTGCGTCGTAGCCGAGCTCATGCAGGATCGCCTCGGTATGCTCGCCGAGCGCGGGCACCGGGTCCATGCGCGGGTTGTCGGCGAGCGTCGCGCCCGGCGGCAGCAGCGCGGGAATCTCGCCCGCGGGCGTGCCCACGCGCGTCCAGCGCTCGCGCGCGGCGAGCTGCTCGTGCGCCCATACCGCCTGCATGTCGTTGATATGCGCGTTCGCGATCTTCGCTTCTTCAAGCCGCTCGATCACGTCGCCCGAGGTGAGTGCCCCGAACGCCTCCTCGATGAGCTTGCCCAACTCCGCGCGATGCGTCACGCGGCGGCTGTTCGAGCAGAAGCGCTCGTCCCCTGCCAAAGCAGGCTGGCGCATCACGGTCTCGCAGAAGCTCTTCCATTCGCGCTCGTTTTGCAGGCCGAGCATGACCGACTTGCCGTCGCCGGCCTTGAACGGGCCGTAGGGATAGATCGTCGCGTGTGCCGCGCCGTTGCGCTGCGGCGGCGTCTGACCGTCGATCGCGTAGTAGAGCGGGTAGCTCATCCACTCGACCATGCTTTCGAGCATCGACACGTCGATGCGGCGCCCGCGCCCCGTCTTGCCGCGTTCGATGAGCGCCGCGAGGATGCTCGAATACGCGTGCATGCCTGCGGAAATATCGGCGATCGAGCAGCCGGCCTTGGCCGGTTCGTCGGGCGAGCCGGTGATGCTGAGAAAGCCCGATTCGCTCTGGATCAGCAGGTCATAGGCTTTCTTGTCGCGATACGGGCCGTCGCTGCCATAGCCGGAGATGTCGCAGACGATCAGGCGCGGGTAGCGCTCGCGCAGCGTCTCGTAGTCGAGCCCGAGGCGCTGCGTGGCGCCGGGCGCGAGATTCTGCACGAACACGTCGGCGTCGGCGAGCAGCGCGTGCACGATCGCGAGCGCCTCGGCGTGCTTCACGTCGAGCGTGATGCTTTCCTTCGAGCGGTTCGTCCAGACGAAATGCGAGGCAAGGCCGTGCACGCGTTCGTCGTAGCCGCGCGCAAAGTCGCCCACGCCGGGGCGCTCGACCTTGATGACGCGCGCGCCCAGATCGGCGAGCTGGCGCGTGCAGAACGGCGCCGCGATCGCATGCTCGAACGTGACGACCTTGATGCCTTCGAGAGGGCGCATAGGAGGCTCCTTTGTGCAGGCAGAGGCAATCAGAACGAACGCGGCAGGCGGAGAAGGTGCTCGGCCACGTACGAGAGAATCAGGTTCGTCGAGATCGGCGCGACCTGATACAGGCGTGTCTCGCGGAACTTGCGCTCCACGTCGTATTCGCAGGCGAAGCCGAAGCCGCCGTGGAATTGCAGGCAGGCGTTCGCGGCTTCCCACGAGGCATCGGCCGCGAGCAGCTTGGCCATGTTCGCCTGGGCGCCGCACGGCTCGTGCGCGTCGAAGCGGCGGGCTGCCTCGAAACGCATCAGGTTCGCGGCCTCCACGTTGATGAACGCGCGCGCGATGGGGAACTGCACGCCCTGGTTCTGGCCGATCGGCCGGCCGAATACCTGGCGATCCTTAACATATTTCGAGACCTTGTCGACGAACCAGTAGCCGTCGCCGATACATTCGGCGGCGATCAGCGTGCGCTCGGCGTTCAGTCCGTCGAGGATGTACTTGAAGCCCTTGCCTTCCTCGCCGATCAGGTTTTCGGCGGGAATTTCGAGGTTGTCGAAGAAGAGCTCGTTGGTCTCGTGATTGACCATGTTCGGGATCGGCTGCACGGTCAGACCCTTGCCGATCGCCTCGTGCAGGTCGACCATGAAGATCGACATGCCTTCGCTTTTCTTCTTCACGTCCGAGAGCGGCGTGGTGCGCGCGAGCAGGATCATGAGGTCGGAGTGCTGCACGCGCGAGATCCAGACCTTCTGGCCGTTGATCACGTAGCGGTCGCCTTTGCGAACCGCCGTGGTCTTGATCTTCGTGGTGTCGGTGCCGGTGGTGGGCTCGGTCACGCCCATCGATTGCAGGCGCAGCTCGCCGCTCGCGATCTTCGGCAGATACTTGAGCTTCTGCTCGGGCGAGCCGTGGCGCAGCAGCGTGCCCATGTTGTACATCTGGCCGTGGCAGGCGCCCGAGTTGCCGCCGCTGCGGTTGATCTCTTCCATGATGACCGAGGCCTCGGTGAGGCCGAGGCCCGAGCCGCCGAATTCCTGCGGAATCAGCGCGGCCAGCCAGCCCGCTTTCGTGAGCGCGTCGACGAAGGCTTCGGGATAGCCGCGCTCCTCGTCGATCTTGCGGAAGTACTCGGCCGGAAACTGGCTGCACAGATCGCGCACGGCTTCGCGGATGTCCTGGTATTGATCGGTAGCGTCGTTCATTGCATGGTTCCCTGCGTGTATCCTGGTGGATTCGTCAAGACAGTCGGGTGGTTCAGGCGAGCACCGCGCGGGCCGACATCGTCAGCCAGCCTTCGTGATCTTTCGCCCAGAGTTCGACGGCGTGGCCGTCCGCGCTGCGGCGCCCGCATACGGTGAAGGCGTGCCCGAGAAAGGTCGGGCGCACGGCCTTGAAGCTGTACTCGCGCACGACGGCTTCGGGCGCGAAGCGCGCGACCATGTCGAGCAGCAGCGTGGCGATCAGCGGCCCGTGCACGACGAGGTCCGGATAGCCTTCGGCATGGCGCGCGTAGTCGCGGTCGTAGTGAATGCGATGGCCGTTGAAGGTGAGCGCCGAGTAGCGGAACAGCAGCGCCTCGGTGGGCGCGATCTCGCGTTGCCAGTCGGCATCGGCGGGCGCCGGCGTGGGCCTCGGCTGCGGCTGGCCCGGCTGCGCGGGCTCGCGATAGACGATGTCCTGCTCCTCGCGGATCGCGGTGACGCCATTGGCCTGGATTTCGTGCTCGACGGTGACGAACGCGAGACGTCCGCTGCGTCCTTCCTTGTGGTCGACGCAGAGCACGCGCGACACGCGCCGGGCATTCGCACCGATCGCGAGCGGCGCGTTGAACGTGATGCGCCCGCCCGCCGCCATGCGCCTCGGCAGGCCGAGATCGGGCAGAAAGCCGCCTTTTTGCGGATGCCCGTCGGCGCCCAGTTCGGCTTGCGGCGCGGCGGACCAGAAGTAGAGCCAGTGCCAGATCGGCGGCAGCGCCTCGCCCGGCCCCGGCGCATGGCTGCTGTCGAGCGTCGCGGCCAGCGCGGCGGCGGGAGCCGGGGATATGAGGTCGGTGATCGTCTGGACCGGCCCTGTGAGCGGTTCAGGCAGGGGAGTGTTCATCGCCGTCTCCAGCGCTGGTTCGGCCAACGCCTTGCTATAGGAAGAGTGAGGAGGGAATGAGGCGACTGTATGCGATTGTTCCGGGACGCGGAAATACCGATTGAATGTACCGGTCATAAGGGTATCCTATGACCCTCGCATCGACAGGGCAGGGGGGCTCAAGCCCATGGACGTTCGTCAGCTTCGTTATTTCGTGAACATCGTCGATTACGGCAGTCTCGGCAAAGCCGCGGAAAAACTCTACGTGGCGCAGCCGTCGCTGAGCCAGCAGATCGCGAAGCTCGAAGACGACCTGGGCGTGCCGCTGCTCGTGCGCAGTCCGCAGGGCGTGAAGCCCACCGCCGCGGGCCAGGCGCTCTACCGTCACGCGCGCCTCGTGCTGCATCAGATGGAGCAATTGCGCCAGGAAGTGCGCGAAGGCGTGGGCGCGGAATCGGGCACGGTCGCCATCGGCTTTCCCACGACGATGGCCTCGGTGCTCGCGATGCCCGTGTTCGAGCGCGTGCGCGAGCGCTATCCGGGCATCCGTCTGCAATTCTTCGAGAGCATGAGCGGCTATCTGAACGAATTGCTCGCGAATGGCCGGCTCGATCTCGCGATCCTGTTTCGCGACACGGCCACGCCGGGCATCTCGGCGCTACCGGTGCTCGACGAAGAGCTGTGCGTGCTCGGCGAGCCGGGGCTCTCCGCGCGTGCGCGCACGTGCCCGCTGGCGGCGCTCGCCGACGTGCCGCTGGTGGCGCCGGGCGTGGCCAACGGTCTGCGTCTGCTGCTCGAACGAGTCTTCGCGCGCGAGCAGGTGCCGTTGAATATCGTCGCCGATGTGGACTCGCTGCCCATGCTGCTCTCGGTCGCGCAGTCGGGCGCGGCGTGCACGATCTTGCCCGCTTCGGCGCTGGCGCTGCGCGCGCCGGCCGAGCGGCCCAGGATGCGGCGCATCGTCGATCCCGTGATCAGGCGTCCCGCGAGTATCTGCTGGCCCAATGCGTTGCCGGTGAGTTCCGCATCGCTCGCCGTGCGGCGCACGCTGTGCGAGCTGATCGAGGAGCTTTGCGCGAGCGGTGTATGGACAGGAATCGAATTGCGCGAGGGGATTGCGGCGGCGGGCTGACGCGTGGCATCGGGGGAGACGCCGCGCGTCAGTGGAATGCAGTGGAATAAATAGCCAGCCGGGAAGCTGGCGTGATGTGGCGTGTGCGCCCTTACTGCTTGTTGTCGACGCGCTTGGGCTTGGGCGGCGATTCGACCTTCGCGTACTGGAATGCCGGCGTGGCCTTGAGCGCTTCCTTGGTCGCGCCCGGCAGATACAGGTTGCCGCCGCGCACGTCGAGCGAGGCGATGGGCACGGCCACGTCGTGCGCGGCCACGCCGAGGAAGCCACCCGCGGAGACGATGGCCGCCGACACGGTGCCGTCCGGCGCGATGATCAGATCGCGCACGGTGCCCACCTTCACGTTGTCGTCGTTATAGACGGCCTTGCCGAGCACGCTCTTCTTCACGCTCCAGCCTTCGAGCAGCGCCTGCGATTGCTCGACCGTCACGGAGAGCGGCTGCGCGCCCGCGACCTGGGCTTGCGCGCCAGCGCTGGCCACGCTTGCGGCCAGAACGGCGGCCGTCAACATCGTCATGCGAAAAGACATTTCCTGGACTCCTGATTCGAGGTTTTGCTTCAAGGTCAATCGGCGACAGCGGCCGCGCGAAATAATCGAATCGCAATACTAGCGGGAATGGGGAATGGCTGCGCGCAAGCTGCTTTGGCGCGCTGAAGGAAAGCGCGAATGGAAGGCACGAAGCAGGCATGAACCAGCGGCGCCGCACGCGCAGTCCCCACTTGACACCATGAATTTTGCGCCTTACTGTGTGGGCGCAGATCTAGATAAGAGACTATCTGTAAGGTGGTCTCTTATGCGCGTCGCAATTGCATTGGCCTCTTACAGTACAAATACTTGGAGGCAGATTGTGCAATCGGTCGCGGTCAAGATTCGTGGCGTCGACGACGTCATTTCCTTCATCGATTCCTGTCCTGGCATTCCCGGTCGAGCCGGCATTATCTGGTGGCTCGCGCTAGGCGGACTGTTTCTCGACGCATTCTCCAATTCCGCGCTCAGTGCGGGCCTCGGGCCCATGGCGCGCGATCTCCATCTGGACGCGGCGCAAATCGCGCTAATGACCTCGTTCGCTTCGTGGGTCGCCATTGCGTTCAACCCCATTGGCGGCTGGATGGCGGACCGCTGGGGCCGCGTGCGTCCGCTCGTGCTCGCGAAATGCTTTGCCGTGGCCGGCGCCGTGCTCGTGATGTTCGCACCGGGCTATGCGGTCATACTCGCGGGCCGCTTCTTCGTGGGCATGGCCTACGGCATCGACTTCGCGATTGCCATGGCGATGCTCGCGGAATTCACGCCCGCGCACCTGAAAAGCCGCCTCAATGCGTGGCAAGGCATGTGGTACACGGCCGTCTGCCTGAATCTCGTGCTAGCGCTGCTATTTCATGCGTGGCAAGTGGGCGATTCGATCTGGCGTTATTCGATCGCGGCCACGGCGATCTTCGGCGTGGCGATTCTGCTGCTGCAACTGCGCTATCTCGTCGAAAGCCCGATGTGGCTCGCGCGCAAGGAGCGTCTCGCCGATGCCGCCGCCGCGATGAGCCGCATCTATGCGCGCGCGTTCGAGGCCGCGCCGCCCGCGGAGCGCATTCCCGTGCTCAATCAGGCGCGCCGCGGCTTCGCCAACATCGCGCTGATCTTTCGCGGCGTCTACCTGCCGCGCACGATCCTGGCCGCCACGGTGCAGATCGCGCAGTCGATTCAGTACTTCGCCATCGGCTGGTATCTCCCGCTCATCAGCGCGGCGCTGTTCGGCAAGGATTTCGTCTACGCGACGCTCGGCGCGCTGGTCTTCAATATTTTCGGCATCGCAGGCGGCTTCATGTCGCCGCTCGTCGGCAAGACCATCGGCCTGCGCCGCGCCTCCGCGTTCGGCTTCGCGGCGGTGTTCGCGATGCTGCTGATACTCGGGCTCTACGGCGCGAAGATGCCGATGTGGCTGGCCGTGACCGTGCCTTCGCTGTTCATCCTGTTTCATTCGTCGGGGCCCGGCGCGAACGGCAAGAGCCTGTCTTCGCTCTCGTTTCGCAGCGAGCTGCGCGCGGGCGCCAATGGCGTCGTGGGCGCGCTCGGCTCGATCGGCGCGGCGCTCGGCTTGTTCGTCTTTCCGCTGTTTCGCGAGCGCTATGGACTCGAACACACCTTTCTCATTCTCGCCGTCGTGCCGCTCGTGGCGAGCGTGATCTGCTTCGCTATCCGCTGGGACCCCACGCGCACGAGCATCACGCCCGATAACGAACCCGACGCGCCGCAGTTCGACAGCGACGCCGCGCGCGAGAGCCGCTTCATGAATCCCGCCATGGAGAAGACCCAGCGATGACCCGAACCCAGCCCGTCATTCTCGCCATCGACGAAGGGACCTCCGGCACGCGCGCCGCCGTGGTGGACGCGCGCGGCCACGTTTCCTGTCTCGAGTATCGCCCGCTGCAGGTGGAGAGCCCGCAGCCCGGCGTGGTGGAGCAGGACGCGAACGTCACGCTCGCGAAGACTGTCGAGGTGTGCCGCGCGACGCTCGCGCAAGCCGCTGCCGAAGGTCTGGAGGTGGTGGCGCTCGCGGTCGCCACGCAGCGCGCGACGGCCGTGCTCTGGGACACGCACAGCGGCCGCGCGCTCGTGCCGGCGATGGTCTGGCAGGACACGCGCCACGCGGGCGAGCTCGCGGGCCTCGCCGGGCGCTGGGACCGCACGCTGATCGAGCGGGTGGGGCGTCCTGCGGGCGTGCGCTCGCCGTATCTGTGGGCCGCTCATCAGCTGCGCGAAACGCCCGCCGTGATCGACGCGCGGCGCGCGGGGCGGCTCGCGTTCGGCACCGTCGACACGTGGCTGCTCTGGCATTTGTCGAACGCCGGCGTTTGCGTGACCACGCCCACCAATGCGACCTCCGCGAGCGCCTATGTGCTCGCCGAGCACCGCTATTGCGCGGACTGGCTCGACGCGCTCGGCTTTCCGCACGCGCTGCTGCCGCAATTGCGCGAAGACGCCGACGCGTTCGGCCATACGCGCGCCGACGTGCTCGGCATCGAGGTGCCCATTCTCGCCTGCGCCGGCGACCAGCTCGCGGGCGCGGTGGGCCTCGGCTGTCTCGACCGCGGCCAGTCGCTGTGCGTGCACGGCACGGGCAGCTTCGTCGACTTGTTGATCGGCACGGCCTTGCCGCACGAGGGGGGCGGCCACGAAGGCACCTTGACGATGACCGCGCGCCGCCACGACAAGGTCTCGCATTTCTCGCTCGAGACCTTCGTGCCCACCACGGGCTCCGCGCTGAACTGGATCTGCGAAAAGCTCCAGTGGTTCGACGACCCGAAGCAGATCAGCGCGCTCGCGGCCACGGTGCAGGGCGCGGGCGGCGTGACGTTTCTGCCCGCGCTGACCGGCATGCGCGTGCCGCAATTGCAGCCCGGTGCGCGCGCCTCGCTCGCGGGATTGTCGATGGCGACCACGCGGGCCGAAGTGGCCTACGCGATTCTCGAAGGCATCGCGCAGTCGGTGGCGCTGTGCAGCGATGCGAACGCGGCGGTTGCGCAGGTGGCGGCCGACGAGCTGATCGTGGGCGGCGGCTTGTCGGCGAGCGACACGCTGCTGCAGGTCCAGGCCGACCTGGGCGGAGTGCCGGTGCGGCGCATGCGCGGGAGCGATCGCGCGAGCCTGCGCGGGGCGGCCTTCCTGGCCGGCTCGTCCGGTCTGCTGTGGGACTCGCTCGACGACGCGCGCGCGACGCTGGCGACCGACGCGGTGTTCGAGCCGCGCGTTTCAGCAGACGCGCGCGGGCAGCGCCGCGCCTCGTGGCGCACGCGCGTGGAGCACGAGCTCGCCCACGCGAACGCATTCGAAGCACGATAAAGCAGGAGAACGAACTACATGGTGTGGATTCCATCGAGAAAGGCCAATCGCGAGCGCGCGAGCATGACGGGCACGGAGCCGCTGCGTCTCGTGCGCGCCGAGCAGCTCGACCGGCTCGCGAGCGAGACGTTCGACATCGCCATCGTGGGGGGCGGCGTGACCGGCGCCTATGCGGCGCTCGACGCGAGCTTGCGCGGCTACCGCGTCGCGCTGGTGGAGAAAAGCGACTTCGCCTCGGGCACTTCGTCGAAGTCGTCGAAGATGGTGCACGGCGGCCTGCGCTATATCGAGCAGGGCAATCTCGGCCTCGTGCGGCATTCGCTGCTCGAGCGCCAGCGTCTGCGCCGCAACGCGCGCCATCTCGTGCAGCGCCTGCCGTTCCTGTTTCCGGTGATGGAGCAGGACGGCGTCTTCGACAAGCGCCTTGCCAAGGCCTTCGAAAGCCTCTTGTGGACCTATGACCTCGCGGGCGGCTGGCGCGAAGGCATTCTGCATCAGAAGCTCAGCAAGGCCGAAGTGCTTTCGCACTGCCCGACCTTCAACGAAACGCATCTGACCGGCGGCTTCATGTACTTCGACGCGCGCGTGGACGACGCGCGCCTCACGCTGAACCTTGCGCGCACGGCGGCCTTTCATGGCGCGGCCGTGATCAATCATGCGCAGGCGATGGAAGTGACGCGCAACGAGCAAGGGCGCGTGGACGGCCTGATCGTGCACGCGGACGCGCGCGAGCTGCGCGTGAAGGCGCGCGCGGTCATCATGGCGACGGGCGTCTGGTTGCGCGACTGGAGCGGCCGCAAAAAAGGCGACGATCCCGCGCTGCAGATTCGTCCCGCGAAGGGCGTGCACGTGGCCATTCCGTGGCTGAAGATCCGCAACGACTGCACGGTGACGATTCCGGTGCCGGGCCGCAGCCGCCGCGCGACCATCACGCGCTGGGGCAACGTCTCCTATCTGGGCACCACCGACGAGGATTACCGCGGCGATCTCGACGACGTTTGTTGCACGCGCAAGGAACTGGACTTCCTTCTGGAAGGCGCGTGCTCGGCGCTGAAGACCGATCTGTGCGCCGAAGACGTGGTGGGCAGCATCGCGGGATGCCGGCCGCTCGTCGGGCCGCCGGGGGGGAAGACGCTGGAAATGAAGCGCAATCACGAGATTCACGTCGCGCCCGATGGCCTCGTGACGATCGTCGGCGGCAAGCTGACCACCTCGCGGCACATGGCGGAGCAGACCATCGACGCCGCGCAGAAAGTCATCGGCAAGCGCGCCCGATGCTCGACGAAGTCGGCTTATTTGCTGGGCGCGGCGGGCTACGACGCCCAGGCGATCGTCGCCTCGGGCGGCCTGAGCGCGCACTTCGGCGAGCGCTACGGCACCGAGGCGCGCTTTGTCACTGACCTGGCGCAGGCCGATCCGCGCCTGCTGCGCCCCATCGTCGATGATCTGCCTTACACCGAAGCCGAAGTGCTGTACGCCGCGCGCCACGAACTCGCGTGCACCGTCGACGACGTGCTGTCGCGGCGCATGCGCGCGCGCCTGATGGCGCGCGATGCCTCCGTGCGGGCCGCCGCGCGCGTGGGCGACATTCTGCAGGCCGAACTGGGCCTGCCTTCGAGCACCGTTGCGAGCCAGGTGCGCGACTACGTCGCCGCTGTCGAGCACGACAAATCCGTCCTTATGGGAGATACCGCATGATCAGCAAGGAAGCCATCAAGCGCGGCTACAACCGCGGCAACTACGTCGTGGGCGCGCATACGCCGCCGCCCTGGGCGGCGGGCCTCGAAAAGCCCGGCACCGAGACGGGCCTGCAGCGCGACCCGGTCGCGCTCACGCAGGCGCAGATCGACGCCTTGCACGCAGCCGCCGACGAAGTGCTCACGCAGAGCGCCGACGTGGTTGCCTTCACTCGCGACTGGTGGGCGCGCTCGATGGTCACCGAGACGGCCGGCAAGCCGGCCACGCCGCATGCGGTCATCGTGCGCGTTTCGACGGTGGCGCAGGTGCAGGCCGTGATGCGCATCGCGCACGCCGGCGCGATACCGGTGACGCCCTCGGCGGGCCGCAGCAACGTGACCGGCGCGGCGCTGCCCCTGCGCGGCGGCATCGTGCTCGACGTGTGCGCGCTGAATCGATTCATCGGCTTCGATCGCGAGAGCCAGATCGTCGAAGTCGAGGCGGGCATGTTCGGCGACATCTTCGAGGAGACCATCCAGCGCGAATACCGCATGACGATGGGGCATTGGCCTTCGTCGTTCGCGATCAGCACGGTGGGCGGCTGGGTTGCGTGCCGCGGCGCGGGGCAGCTTTCCACGCGCTACGGCAAGATCGAGGACATGGTAGCGGGCATGGACGTCGTGCTCGCCGACGGCCGGCTAATTACCGTGGGCGGATACGCGCGCGCGGCCGTGGGCCCCGATCTGCAGCAGCTTTTCATCGGCTCGGAGGGTACGCTCGGCGTGATCGTGCGCGTGCGCCTGAAGCTGCATCGACTGCCTGACTATGGACGCGCGATTGCCTACGGCTTCGGCTCGTTCGCCAAGGGGCTCGACGCGTGCCGCGAGATCCTGCAGCGCGGTGCGAATCCGGCGGCGCTGCGCCTCTACGACGAGCTCGAAAGCGGCGTTCAGTTCGGTCTGCAAAATACCCACGTGCTGCTGGTCGCCGACGAAGGGCCGCGCGAAATGGTGGAGGCCGTGCTGACGATCAGCGAGCGCGTGTGCGCGGAACTCGGCGAGCGGCTCGATCACGAGGCCATCTTCGAGAAGTGGCTCGATACGCGCTACCTCACGGGCAAGAGCGCCGAAGGCTTCAAGCGCAGCCCCGGCTTCGTCGCCGATACGCTCGAAATGATCGGCCCGTGGAAGCATCTCGCGGCGATCTATCGCGACGTGGTGGCGGCCATCAATGCGGTGCCGGGCACGCTCGCGGGATCGGCGCACCAGTCGCATGCGTATGTGGACGGCGCGTGCCTCTATTTCTCGCTGCGCGGCGAGGTGGAGGTGGCTGAGCGCGCGCTGTGGTATCGCGCCGCGTGGGACGCCGCGAACGCGGTCATCATCCAATACAATGCGACGCTGAGCCATCATCACGGCGTGGGCCTTTTACGCTCGCCGTATATGAGCGATTCGCTCGGCTCGGCGTTTGCGGTGTTGCAGGCCGTTAAGCGCACGCTCGATCCGCAGAACATCCTCAACCCCGGAAAGCTCGGCTTGACTGACGAGCTGCTCCACGAAACGAAATAGCGATTCCCATGGACAGGTCACTTGGCGGGCGCCTCACGCGCCATCCGGTCATCGCGACGCTCTACGGCCCGGACGAAATCGATTGCTTCGTGCAAGGCGCGGCGGAAGTCGCCATCGTCGCGAACGTCGATCTGCGCAAGCTGCATCGGGTCGTGGCGGCGCTCACGAAGGCGGACAAATACGTCATCGTCAATATCGACAGTTGCGACGGGCTCTCGCAGGACAAGGGCGGCGTCGAGTATCTGGCGGACATTGGCGTGACGAGCCTCGTTTCCACGCGGGTGGCCACGATCCAGCGCGGCAACCGGGCCGGTCTCGTCACGATGCAGAAGGTGTTCGTGACGGACCGCTCGACCTGGCCGCGCAGCGTGAAGGCGCTAGAGCAAAGCGACCCGAATCTCGTGCAGCTGATGCCCGCGCCGATGCTCGCGCGGCTCTCGGCGCAGGACCGCAAGGCGTTGCCGCCCATCGTCGCGTCGGGCTTCGTGTGCAATGAAGCGGACGTGCTCGCGATACTCGGCGGCGGCGCCGTGGCGGTGTCGACGAGCGACACCGAACTCTGGAATCTCGACCTCGAAGGTCGAACCCTTGGCATGGCGGGAGCGATGAATGGCTAAGCGTTATTTGCAGGTGATCGCGCATTACTACGCGCAGGCGGGCCACGGCGACACGGTGGCGGCACGGCTCGCCGAACTGGCGGCGGCCACGCGCACCGAGCCGAAGAACCGCTATTACGGGTACTTCCGCTCGCTGGAGGAGCCGGAGCACTTCGTGATTCTCGAGCAGTACAGCGACGCCGATGGTCTCGCCGAGCATCGCGAGACGCCGCATTTCCAGCGCATTGGCGTGGGGACGATCATTCCCTTGCTGGAGCGCCGCGAGGTGAGCAGCTATATGGTGGAGGAAGGCGCAAGCTGATCAGGGAACGCGCGTGCGCGTGACGTCGACCATCGGCGCCACGTCCACGATCGGCGTGACCTCCACGCCCGCATCGTCGGCATCGAATGCGAGCGTGGGCACTTGGCCACGCGTGCGCCGCGCGCTCTTCCAGATCATCAGCAGGTGATAGTAGAGCCGCAAGCTCAATCCGTACCGGTACGCGTGCAGATTGCCGAGCGCGAGATGCAAGCCGGCGCGCGCCTCGTGATTGCGCGCATGGAGCGACACCACGATGGGCACGAATCGGCGCATCGCGAGCTTGCGCGCGGGCTCGAGCGCGGGCGGCAGCGCGAGCCCCTGCAGGAAGCGCCACGCGGCGATCGACGACGCGCTGGTCGTATTGCGCGTCGACTGCGAAACCGAGACATCGGTTTTCCGGTAATAGGAAACATGCTCGTCGATATAGCAGACCCCGCGCGCAGCGAGGCACAGGCGCACGCCAAAAACGTAATCGCAGCACACGGCATGCTGCTCGTCGTAGCTGATCTGCTTGACGAGCGCGGCGTCGGCGAGCCAGCCGTTATTCGGGAACATCTGCACGATGCCGGTGCGCCCCGGCAGCGCCTGCAGGCCCGCCGCCGCGGGTGTGCGGTGATACGCGTGATTCATGCGTTGGCTCGACGCGTAATCGACGCTCCCGTCGTGATCGACTTCGTATTGATTGCCGAACGCCGCCTGAATGCCGGGGTGGCGCTCCCACTGTGCGAGCAGGCGCTCGATGCACCGCGCGGCGAGGTAGTCGTCGTCGTGGATCAGCAGGATCTTGTCGCCCGTTGCGCGCGCAAACAGGCTCGCGACGTTGCGCGCCTGGCCCAGTGCGGGCGTATTGCGCCGATAGGCGATGCGCTCGTCGTTGCCATAGCGCTCGGCGATCCAGCGCTCGGTGCGCTCGTCCGGCGAATCGTCGCCGATCACGATTTCGATATTCGTGTGCGTCTGCGCGAAACACGATTCGATGCAGCCGATCAACAGATCCGGGCGCTTGTACGTGGGCAGACAGATCGAGACTTTGGTTTTTATCGTCATGGGCCTACCCCTTGTTCTTTAGGGATGTGGAAAAGGTTCGCATTGCGAACGCCATTCGGCTGGCATGACGGTAAAGGATCAAAACTCGAAAGAAATTGAAAATAAATCGCAAGGCCCGGTCATGCGGGAAAACGCTTATCTGGCGGGAATTACCGGTGAATCGTAAGAGGATTGAAAAAGAAAATCGGGGGCGGGGGGAAAGGCCGTGGCTTGCGGCTTGCCGATGGGGGAAGCGCTTCTGGAAAATCTCAGACACTGTCTGGGAAATTCGCCTGGCAATACGCACAAGAGAAAATAATTCTTCGCCCCAAGCACGCCGCCCAGGATTATGGAAGCACTTTCTACGGGCTGCCGCGTAGCATGATGACCCATTCAATCAGCGACAGAACGACGAATAATGGGCGAGAAACTGCACTATTTCGATTACGCGGCCACGACGCCGGCCGACCCGCGCGTGATCGCGTCGATGTGCGCCTGCCTCGGCATCGAGGGCGCATTCGGCAATCCGGCCTCCAGCTCGCACGCGGCGGGCACGAAGGCGCGCGGCCTCGTGGAAGAGGCGCGCGCGCAGGTGGCGGCGCTGATCGGCGCGGCGCCCGACGAGATCGTCTGGACCTCGGGCGCCACCGAATCGAACAACCTCGCCCTGAAGGGCTTTGCCGACGCGGCCACGGGCGCGCGTCATCTGGTTACGAGCTGCCTCGAGCACAAGGCGATTCTGGACACCATGGCGAGCCTCGAAGCGCGCGGCATGACCGTGACCTACGTGCGCCCGTCCGCGGACGGCAGCATCGGCGTGGAGGCCGTCAAGGCGGCCTTGCGCAGCGACACCGGCCTCGTCTCGCTGATGCTCGTGAACAACGAGATCGGCACGCTCACCGACATCGCCGCGATTGCGCCGCTCGTGCACGAAGCGGGCGCGCTGCTGCACGTGGATGCGGCCCAGGCGCTCGGCAAGACGCCCATCGACGTGAAGGCGATGGGCATCGACTTGCTGTCGATGTCGGCGCACAAGGTCTATGGGCCCAAGGGGATTGGCGCGCTCTACGTGCGCCGCGAGGTGGCCGCGCGCATCGCGCCGCAGATGCACGGCGGCGGTCACGAACGCGGGCTGCGCTCGGGCACGCTCGCCACCCACCAGATCGTGGGCATGGGCACGGCTTGCGCGCTCGCCGCCGCCGAGATGGACGCGGACACGCAGCGCATCGCGGGCCTCGCCGAGCGTCTGCTTGATGGCGTGCGCGGTCTCGAAGGCGTGACGCAGAACGCGTGCGCCGCGCGCCGGATCGTGCACACGCTGAGTCTCACCATCGGCCTGCCCGGCTTCTTTCCGTTCATGCTGGCGGCGGATCTGGCCGTGTCGTCCACCTCGGCGTGCAACTCGGCCTCGGGCGCGCCCTCGCATGTGCTGAGCGCGCTCGGGCTCGATGCCGAAGCGGCCAGCCGCACGCTGCGTTTCAGCATTGGCCGCTATACGACGGCGGAAGACGTCGACCGTGCGATCGCGTGCATTCGCGCGGTCGTGGCGCAATGCGCGCCCGCGGCGGCCTGTGCGCGCGTAGCGTGACGACGGGCAACGGCGCGCGGGGTTGTTTCAATCGAAGCGGACCTTGCGTTGCCCAGCCACGCGCGCTAGCGCAACCTACGAAATCGGCTTCGAATTTTTCGTGGGATTGCCGAGATCGTCGGTCGGCAGCCATTGCTGATCGAACGCGGCCACGTAGAGCGCCCATTGGGGAGCACCCTGCGGCGCGCCCAGGTCCACGAGCACGGCGCCGTCCTGCCAGATGTCGTTGTGATCGTTGCTGTCGTTGCCGGGGCGATGAATGAACTCGCCCTTCGACCCCTGGTTCATATGCACGTCGTGCATGCCGTTGCCTTCGCTATAGAAGCGCCCGAACACGTAGACGTCGAAGTCCGATTGCATCGCACGCACCAGCAGACTCTGAAGCGTGGCGATGGGCTCGAGGGTGTCCGAGCCGTTCATGACGTCGCTGTTGAGCCAGGCGCCCGTGTTGGCGAGGAAGTCGCTGCGCTGGAAGTCGATCGCGGGCAGCGCGTCCTGTCCGGTCAGATCGTGCGAGCCGGGCGCGGCGCTCTGGAGCGTCGCGAGCACGGGGTGGCTGAAGTCGAACGGCAGCTTGTACTTGAGCAAGTCGTCGGCGTCGGTGGTGCCGACGTTCACCGCGATGTCCCATTGCGCGCCCGCGACCGAGAGCCCGAAGTGCAGGTGATACTGCACTTCGTGCGGGCGTTGCGTGGGCTTCAGTTGCGGCGTCGTTACGATCTTGCCTTTAGCGTAGCCGTAGGGAAGCGTCATCTCTGGCATCTCCTGGAATCGCTGGCAGCGGGGCCGTCCATCATAGGCCGGCGGCGTGACAGTTGTGCTGCGCGGCGGCTCGTGAGGGCAGCGGCGCGGGCTTCGGTCAATGCGCTTGCATGGCCCATTGCGCGAGCGTGGCCACCGTGTTCATGTTGCGCGCCGTGCCGTTCTTCGCCGCGGGAATCTTGAGCTTCGAGCGCCCGACGCCGTCTTTGTAGTACACGTAGATTTCGCGTTTGCCGAGCGCGAGAGCTTCGGTGCCCTGGCCGCTGATGGTCGAGAGCGCATCGGCGCTCGGGGCGCTGTCGAGAAAGAGTGCGAGCGTGCGCTCGGGCGGCGCGTCGGCGAACGGATTCGCCGCAAGCACGGCGGCCATCTCGTCGGCGGTGCGCAACAGCACGCCCACGGGTTGACCTGCGTAGTCCTCGAGACTGCGCTCGAGCTGCTTCTTGACGCTCACGGCCGCGAGCCGGCTCTGGAACACGACGTTTCCGCTCGCGATATAGGTGCGCACGCCGGCAAAGCCGAGCGTCTCGCACATCGCACGCAGTTCGGTCATGGGGAGCTTGCCGGTGCCGCCGACGTTCACGGCGCGCAGCAGAGCGATATAGGTAGGCATGGGCGCATGATACTGCGGTTCGCGTGGGGCGCTGCGTGAGCGTGGCGGTATCATCGACGCGACGGGACGCGCCATTCCGGCGCGTCGGCGCACCCACGAGCGAATACGCATGAAGACGCTGCTGATCGTCTACCACACGATGACCGGAGGAACGCAGCAAATGGCCGAGGCGGCGGCCGCTGCCGCGCGCGAGCAAGCGGGCGTGGCAGTGAAGCTGCAGCGCGCGGACGCGACGCAACCCGAAGACGTGCTGGCCGCCGACGGCTATCTGTTCGCGACGCCGGAGAATCTCGCGGCCATCTCGGGGCTCATGAAGGACTTCTTCGACCGCAGCTACTACGCGGCGCTCGACCGCGTGAACGGCCGCCCCTACGCGGCCATGATCTGCGCGGGCAGCGACGGGCAGAACGCGCTGCGCCAGATCGACCGGATCGCGACGGGCTGGCGGCTCAAGGCGGTGGCGCAGGGCGTGATCGTCTGCACGCATGCGCAAACGCCCGAGCGCATTCTCGCGCCCAAGACCATCGGCGCCGACGATCTCGAACGCTGCGCGGAACTGGGCGCGGGACTGGCGGCGGGGCTCGCGCTGGGGGTTTTTTGAGGCGGGTATGCTCACTGGCTCATGCGGCTTTTGCGCGGCGTTTGCATGATGTTCGCGCGGCGTTGTAAAGGATTGTCAGGTTCGCGCGCGGTCGTCAACGTGCGCATCATGCGGGCGTTATGCGGGAGACGGCCATCCGGCCCGTCGATCCTCAACTTCGAAACGGAGTCGATCCCGCCATGAAGCGCATGTTCATCGCCAGTCTTGCCCTTGTCGCGTCCGCTGCCGCCTTTGCGCAGACGCCGTCCGCACCGGTCCACCACAACAGCGGCAAACATCACAAGCACCACCAGAAGCATTCTCAGCATCGCAGCGGCCACCATGACGAGTCGGTTGGCGATCGCGCCGAGCCGCTCGATTCGGCGCCCGATTTCAAGCCCTGATGCGGATCGTGCGAGGCGCCAGCGCGCAGGTCGCTGCGACGCACCTGTAAAACTGAGATGGGCCGCGCCTGGTGTCTTCGATAATGCTCGGCTCACCCGTTAAATGCAGGATGACGAATTAATGAGATCGAGCTTGAAGTTGCGGCGGCATGGCGCGATAGGGATCGCCATGCTGGCTGCTGGCGGCGTCCTTTCCGGGTGCACCTTCGATACGGGCCCGGACATATCGGCGATCTGGCCAACATCGGCAATCTCGCCGCCCTGTCGCGCGGTGAGCGCGGGGGAATACTGCGTGCAGCCCGGCGATACGCTCGACAGCGTCGCACAGGGTTTTGGACGCAAGCCGCAGGATGTCGCGTACTGGAATGGCGTCTCGCCCGGCGCGCCGCTGCGCGTGGGCCAGTTGCTGCGCCTGACGCCGCCGGATGCGCCGTCCCGCCATGCAAGCCTTGCGCACCAGGCGGGCCCCGACGCTGCCGCAACGGCGAGCGCTGTGCCCGCAACGGCTCCAGTGCAATTCGCGTGGCCGGTCAACGGCATGATCGTCCGCGAGTTCGGCGAGGGCGGCTCGCGCGGCATCGAGATCGCGGGACACGCGGGGACGCCCGTGAAGGCCGCCGCCGCGGGCCGCGTCGTCTATGCGGGTAACGGCATCAAGACCTATGGCCTCATGGTCATCATCAAGCATGAAGACGGCTTCGTGACGGCTTACGGCAATAACCGCCGGATGCTCGTCCACGAGGGCGACGCGGTGCAGCGCGGCGCGGCTATCGCCGAAATGGGCACGCAAAGCGACGGCGAGGCGCGGCTTCAGTTCGAGATGCGCGAAGGCAATCATGCGGTGGATCCGCTCGCGCATTTGCCGGCGGATTCGGGGCCGGTTGTGGAGTAGGGTGGTCAGGCCCAACCGCCGCCTTAAGCCGCCCCCCGAACAACGCCTGATCCCGAATAGCCGGCATGCTGCCCAGATCCTGCGCCATTTGCAGATCCAGCGCGTGCGCGATCGTGGCGAATCCATTGACCTGCGTGGCCGTCGGGCCGATTGCCGCCGAGGGCTGCGGCGCGCTCGCCTCTGCAGCCGTCGCCGCGCCAGCGCCAGCCGCAGCACCCGCCGCGGCCACAGCGGGCGACAGCGTCGCACCCAAGCTCAGCGGCCCGTCATTCCCGCCCGTTCTACAGATATCGAGAAATGCCCCCGTCCACGCGGGCGAACTCGCATCGCGCTGCGTAAGCGGCTTGTCGATGCCGAAAATCTCGCGCACCGAGCGCACGCCCACGGCGAGATCAGCAGCGCGGGCACGCGTACGCCCAGCCGGTCGAACGCGAAATTGCGCGGTTTGGCAGCGCGCGCGCCGTTGGTGTTGGCGTCGCCGGGCGGCACGGCGGCGGGCTGCACGCGGTGATCGAAGAAGCCGCCATGCTCGTCCCACGTGAGGAGCAGCACGCAGCGCGGCCAGACCGGCGCATTGCGGATCGTCTCGTACACGTACTGGATGAACTGCTCGCCCGCCAACATCGAGCCAACTGGATGCTGCGAATTGCCCGCCGCGAAATTGCCGCTCAGCAGGCCGTAATCGGGCTCGATGAAGGTGTAGTCGATGTCGTAGTCGTCGTGCAGGTCTTGCGCGAAGGCGTCGTTGGCGTGCTTCGGCGAGATCGTGCGGAACGTGTCGCCATTGAAGAAGCTGCCCACGAGACCGCGGATCGCGAGCACCTGCGGGAAGGCGTCGGCGTGATAGACGCGCCACTTCTTGCCGGCCGCGGCCAGGCGGTCGAACAGTGTGCCGTTCCCGAACGAGAAGCCCAGGCTGTGGATCGTTTCCGAGGCCGCGCTCGTCAAGTCGTCCGGACTGTTGTCGAGTCCGCCCGAGGAGGCCGCATGCGCGAAAAAGCGGTTCGGCCAGGTGGGCCCCGGCATCGACGAATACCAGTTGTCGAACAGCACGAACTCGCGTGCGAGCTCGCCGATCACCGGCAGCGCGCCGGGTCCGAATCCGCACATCGCGAGCGACGCATACTCGCCCGTGCCGAAGCCGCTCACGGGCGGCGTGTCGCCGAGCTGCGCGGCGACGTCGTCGAATTCGTGAGGCGGGTCGCTCGCGAGCCGGTCGAGGGCGCCTGGCGCGAAGCGCCATGAGCCGGGCGGCGGTGTCACGCCTTCGAGGCCGGCCAGGCCGAGCAGGTGATCGAACGAGCGGTTCTCCATCATCAGGACGAACACGTGCGCGATGTCGGCCATAGGTTGTCTCCGTGTGTTCGGGGTTCGCGGCCCGACTTCACGCCACGCTCGCGCCGGCGCGAGCGACGCGGTTGCGGCCCGCGCGCTTGGCCGCGTAGAGCGCCGCGTCGGCGGCGGCGATCAGCGCATGCGGGGCCGTGCTCGCGGCCGGGGCACCCGCATTGCCTCCGTGGCCCGCCGTGCCCAGGCCGCCCGGCGCGCTCGTGGCGTAGCCGGCGCTCACGGTGACCCGGCCCGCCGCCACGGGCGCGGGAATGGCAAGCTGCGCGACCGCCGCGCGTGCGCGTTCTGCGGCGGCGCAGGCTTCGTCGGCGTTGGCGCCGGGCAGCACCAGCGCGAATTCTTCGCCGCCGTAGCGCGCGACGAAGTCGCCGGGCCGCAGCGTGAGCGCGAGCGCTTCGGCCACGGCGCAGAGGCACGCGTCGCCGTGCAGATGGCCATAGGCGTCGTTATAGTGCTTGAAGTGATCGACGTCGATCATCACGAGCGAAAGCGGCTGCGCACCGAGCGCCGCGCGCTCGAATGCCCGGCGGAACTGCTCGTCGAAATAGCTGCGGTTATACACGCGCGTGAGCGCATCGTGCGCCGATGTCTGGATCAGCGAGGCATGCTCCTCCGACAACTGCCGGTAGAGCGCCGTGACCTCCCAGACCAGCACGCACACGAGCACGCCGGGCGCGAGCATGCTGAACAGACGCGCGACGTACCAGCCCAGCGTGAAGCGCTCGATGCTCAGCGTATTGAGCGCGGCGTCGACGAGCGAGGCCAGCAGCGCCACGGCGATCCACCAGTCGAGCAGGAGACGCAGCCGTCCCTTGAACAGGACGATGGTGATTGCCACGAGATTGAGCGCGCAGATGACGAGCCCCGTGGCGTTGGCGGCGATGCCTGCCGGCGGCATCTGCGCGGCGGCCATTGCGGAGGACGCATGCCACGGCGCGGCAAGATCGACACGAACGACGAGCACGCCAAGCGCCGCGGCGAGCACGGCGGGGCCCGCGAGCAGGAGCCAGGCGCGTGCGCGCAGTCCCGCGAATCCCGCGAGGCGCGAATGCGCGGGCGCATCGTCGGGCGCGCGGCTGCGGATCAGCTCGGCCAGCATCACGAGCAAGGGAAAGCCCGCGTGCCAGAAGACCCACATCCACGCGGCGCTGTGCGGGCCCGCGCCCAGGAGGCCCGTGCGCGTGAACACGCCAGGAAACATCAGTAACTGCAGCGCGACGGCGATCGCCGTGAACGCGTAGGCGCCCCCGAGCGCGCCGAGCATCGGCAGACGCGTGGCCGCGAAGCGCGCGCCGAGCAGGAATGCCGCGATGCCCGACGTCGTGAACACGGTTAGCGCGCACATCGGCATGAATGGTCCGATGGCGGGCAGCGCGTCGTGCGCGCGTGGCGCGGCGAGCGCGAGCGTCAGCAATATCGCGAACGCGCAAAGACCGGCGAAGATCGCCTGCCTGCGTGTTGCGGGTCCGATCAGCAAGCCGTACATGGCGTCCCGTTGCGTGGAGAGCGGTTCGTTTATTGATTATGAGTGTCGGCGCGCAGGCCGCGAGTGTGTCGCTGAAAGAAGAAATGTTTGCGCGTCCCGTTGCGCCGCTATTTTGCGCCGATTCGTTTGCCGATGGCGGCCGAATGAACCGAAAAGCGGGGCTTGCCGCGCCTGGCGCGCGCGAGCGTTGCGGTTGAGTTTCCTTATCGAGCGCGCTACATTGGGCGCGCGCTTCGGGCCGGCTGAGATGCGTTGCAGCGCTGGCCTGTTTTTCGTAATTATTATGTAAGGATACCTGATGGTGCATCGCGCAGCGCGCGACAACCACGCAGCCTGGGGGTGGTTCGCCGGCCGCGCGGGCCAGAGCCGGCTCGGCGTGCTCGCGCTGGGGCTTGGCGTCGTGCTCGGGGTGCTCGCATGCATGCCGCGCCTGCCGCTCGACGCGCGCGCATGCGCGGTCATGGCGAGCGCATGCCTCAATATCGGCGTCGCCGTGATCGGGACGCGGCTCATCGTTTCGCGCGAGCCGGTGGCGCCGGCCACTCGCGTGCCGCTGTGGAAGACGCTGCTGGGCCTCGCGCGGCTCGCGCTCAGGCGCGAGGCCACGCGTGCCGGTGAATACGCGGAGGCCGCCCACGAGGCGAGCGAGACTCACGAAGCCCGCGAGATCGAACGCCCCGATCTCGCCAACCTGCTGCGGGCGTTGCCCTGGCAGCCGTGGGTTGCGCCGCTCATCGCGCTCGCTTCGCTCGCGCTCGCGGTGCTCGCCTGGGCCAGGCCCGCACCCGCGCGTGCATCCGTATCGTATGCAGCCGGTATGCCGCCCTCGTTGCTCGTGGCGGTTGCGCTCACGCTGGTGCTCGCATTCGGCGCGCTCGTCGCGGAACGCGTTCATGCGCAACGCAGCGCGGATTCGCGCGCATCCGCTGCGCTCGTGGGGTTGCTGCGCGTGCTGATCGTCGCGGCGCTGGGCGCGGCGGCAGCGGCGGCCTGGTCCGCGCATGGGGGCTACGCGATGAACTGGCTGCCGCGCGTGCTCGCCGTGCTGAGCGGCGCGGTCGCGATCGAACTGGCGATGCGTTCGGCATGGGCGTGGCTGGCGGCACCGGTGGCATCGGCAGCAACGGCGTCGTTCGCATCCAATGCCGAGGGCACAGAAGATATCTGGTTCCTGCGCAGCGCCCTCGCGAACGCGTTGCGCCCGCATGCGCATCCGCTCGCCGCGCTCGATGCGCGTTTGCGCTCGCGCTACGGCATCGACTTGCGGCAGAACTGGGCGCTGCAAAGTTTCGTGCGCCTCTTGCCGGGCACGCTCGCGGCTATGGTCGTCGCGGGCTGGCTGCTGGGCGGCGTGACGATCCTCGGGCCCGATCAGCGCGCTGTCTACGAGCGCTTCGGCGCGCCCATCGCCGTATGGCAGCCGGGGCTGCATATAGGGCTGCCCTGGCCCTTCGGCCGCGCGCGCGTGATCGACAACGGCGCCGTCCATCAGCTGATCGTCTCGGGCAGCGCCAACGACGATAGCCGCGCCGCGCCGTCCGTCGCCGCCGATGCGCCGCCGCCGGGGCAGCTCAACCGTCTCTGGGACGTCGCGCATCCGTGGGAGACCACCCAGGTGATCGCGGGCACGAGCGGCGACCAGCAAGCCTTCCAGATCGTGAGCGCCGATGTGCGCCTCGACTACCGCATCGGCCTCTCCGATGCGGCCGCGCGCGCCGCGCTCTATCGCACCGTCGATCTGGACGCGACCGTGCGCTCGATCGCGAACCGCGAGGTCGTGCGCTATCTCGCGTCGCGCACGCTGCAGTCGCTGCTCGACACGCCGCAGACAGCGATGGCCGCGACGCTGCGCGCGGCCGTGCAGCGCCAGCTCGATGGGCTCGCGAGCGGCATCGAAGTCGTGGCGGTCGTGATCGAAAGCGTGCATCCGCCCGCAGGCGCGGCGGCCGCGTATCACGGCGTGCAGGCGGCGCAGATCCGCGCGCAGGCGAGCGTGGTGCAGGCGCGCGGCTTCGCTGCGCAGACGATCGGCGGTGCGCAGCAGCAGGCGATCGAAGCCGTCGCCGAGGGCCGCGCGAACGCGGCGGACACGCTGGCCGCCGCGCGCGTGCAGCAGGCGGGCTTCGACGCCGACGTGATCGCGCAAGGCCTGGGCGGTCCCGCGTTCGCCTTCGAGTATTACCTGCATAGCCTGCAAAAAGGGCTGCAGAACGCGAACGTGACCGTGATCGACGACCGTCTCGCGAGCGGCAATCGCGCGACCATCGACCTGCGCACGTTGACGCCCGCGACGGCGGCCGGCGTGAGGCAGGCATGGTGACGCGCGTGGAGTCCCGCGCGGACGCATCGATAACGGCGTCGACAGCGACGACAACATCGGCATCGACATTGAGCAAGGTGATCTGAAGTGGGCCTCTTTCACGCGCATGGCGATGCGCACTCTCATCATCATCATGGTCACGGACACGGCGGCGAGCCAGGCGGGAACGCCCCCGCGAACCGCCCGCGCTTCGCGCTGCGCGCGGCGCTGGCGATCGCGTGCGTGATCGTCGCGCTCGTGGTCGCGAGCTTCGTGCAGGTGCGCGAGGGCGAGGCGGCCGTGGTCACGCGCTTCGGCGACCCGGTGCGCGTGCTGCTCGCGCCGGGCCTCGCGTGGCGTCTGCCCGCGCCCGTCGAAGCGGCGGTGCCCGTGGACCTGCGGCTGCACACGACATCTAGCGGCCTGCAGGACGTGGGCACGCGCGACGGTCTGCGCATCATCGTGCAGGCCTATGTGGCGTGGCGCGTGCCCGCCAATGCCAACGATATCGGCCGCTTCGTGCGCGCGGTGCGCAACGAACCCGACGAAGCCGCGCGGCAGATCCGCTCGCTCGTGGGCTCCGCGCTGCAGACCACCTCGGCGGGTTTCGATCTCGCCTCGCTCGTCAACACCGATCCTTCGCAGGTGCGCATCGGCGCATTCGAAGAGGCGCTGCGCCGCCAGATCGACGCGCAGGCCTATGCCGCGTATGGCGTGCACGTCGTGCAGGTGGGGCTCGAGCGGCTCACGCTGCCCGCCGTGACGCTCTCGGCGACGGTCGAGCGCATGCGCGCCGAGCGCGAGACCGTGGCCGCGCAACGCACGGCCGAGGGCCTGCGCGAAGCGGCGCAGATCCGCTCGGACGCCGACCGCGACGCGCGCGTGATGATCGCCGACGCCAACGTGAAAGCGGCCGACATCGAGGCGCAGTCGCGCAAGGACGCGGCGGCGATCTACGGCAAGAGCTACGCGGCCGATCCGCAGCTCTACACGATGCTGCGCTCGCTCGACACGCTGAGCTCGGTCGTCAACCAGAACACGAACCTGATCCTGCGCACCGACGCGGCGCCGTTCCGCGCGCTCGTGCAGGGGCCGCCGGGGATGGGCGGTAGTTCTTCGGGCGCGGCTGCGAATGCCAGTGCGTCCACTGCGCGCCCCCACGGGCACAGCCGATGAGCACGCGCGAAAACCTTCCCGCGCTCGGCCCCGGCGCGCAGGCGGTACGGCTCTCGTTCCGCTTCGTCGCAGCGCTGGCGGTGCTGGCCGCGCTCGCGTGGGCCACCTCGAACGTACGCCGCATTCCCGCCGACAGCAGCGCCGTGGTTACGCGCTTCGGCGCCTACGTGCGCTGGCAGGGCGCGGGTTTGCTGGTGGCGTGGCCGCGTCCGTTCGAAACGGTGCAGCTCGTGCCCGGCAGCGAGCGCGTGCTCGAACGCCGCATCGTTTCGCTGATGCGCGATCCGCGCGCGGGCTCGCAACTGAGCACGGCCTCCGACGCGCTTGCCGGGTCCGGCTACGTGCTCACCGGCGACAACGGTGTCGTGCAGGTGAGCGCGACGCTGTTCTACCGCGTGGCCGATCCCTATGCCTATGCGCTGCAGCTCGATCATCTCGACGCGGCGCTCGAACGCATCGTCCCCGCCGCGGTGGGCGAGACGCTCGCGCAGCGCGACCTCGACGCGATCCTCGTGGCGCGCCCGGAGATGGTGGCCGCCGACCAGCAGATGGCCGCGCGCCGCGAAGCGCTGCGCGGCGACCTCGCGCGCGCGGTCCAGCGTCACCTCGACGCGCTCGCCGCCGCGCACGCGGGGCTCGGCATCGAGGTGACGCGGGTGGACATGCAGGCGTCGTTTCCCGCTTCGGCCATCGACGCGTTCAACGCCGTGCTGAGCTCGATGCAGAACGCCGAGCGCGACATCGCGCAGGCGCGCACCATTGCCGAGAAGACGCGCCAGGGCGCGCAGCAGAACGCCGACCGCATCGTGCAGGACGCCCAGGCCAACGCCGCCGAGCGCGTGGCCACGGCGCAGTCGGAGACCTCCACCATCGTGCAGCTCGAAGCGGCGCTCGCGCAGGACCACGATCCGGGGCTCGTCGCGCGCGCGTACCGGGACCGCGTGCAGGCCGTGCTCGCGAGGGCCGCGCGCGTGACGACCATCGACCCGAACGACGCATCGAGCCTGGTCTTGCCGGGGCACGCGCCATGACGACACCGTATGAACCGGTAGGGCGCCGGCCATCGGCGGGGACGCGCGGCGGGGCTCACGCGGCGCGTGAAGCCCATGAGGTGCATGAGGTGCACGAAGCTCACGCGGCTCACGAAGCGCGCGAAGACCCGCACGGCCACGACAACCCCAGCGAACACGAAGTCCACGCGCTCGCGATGTCCGCCGCCGAGCGCCGCGCCATCACGCGCCATACCTTGCTCGCGCTGATCGCGGGCGGCCTGCTCCTGCTCTCGCTCGCATGGTCATGGCTCTGGCCCACGGCTGCGCGCGGCGGCGCGACGCTCGCACAACTGCTCGCGGCGGCGGCTTCGCTCGTGGTCGCGCCGCCGGTGTTCGCGGGCGCATGGCACAGCCTCAAGTCGCCGAGCCTGCACGGCGTGACCGATCGCCTGATCGCGCTCGCGATGCTGGGCGCCTGGGCCGTGGGCGACATGACGACGGCCGCGCTGCTGCCCATCGTGATGACCTTCGGGCACGCGCTCGAAGAGCGCAGCGTGCTCGGCTCGCAAGAAGCCATCCGCGCGCTCGGGCGGCTGACCTCGGGCAACGTGCGGCGCGTGAATGCGCAGGGCGCTATCGAGGAAGTGCCATACGACGCGATCCGACCCGGCGATCTCGTCGACGTGCTGCCGGGCGCGCGCATTCCCGCCGACGGTGTCGTGCGGCACGGCCGTTCGAGCATCGACAACGGACCGATCACGGGCGAATCGCTGCCGCAGGACGCCGCCGAAGGCGCGAACGTGTACGGCGGCTCGATCAACCTCGACGGCGCGCTGCGCGTGGAGATCACGCAGGTGGGCGAGGCCTCGACGCTCGGCAAGGTCATCGAGCTCATGCAGCGCGCCGAAGCCGCCAAGCCGCCCATCACCCAGGCGCTCGAACGCTACATGGACGCGTACCTCGCGCTCGTGCTGCTGATCGCGGCCATCGTCTGGTTCGTGAGCGCGAACGCGCAGGCGATGCTCGCGGTGATCGTCGCCTCGTGCCCGTGCGCGCTCGTGCTCGCGGCGCCCTCGACCGCCATCGCGGGCATTGCGGCGGGCGCGCGGCGTGGCATTTTGTTCAGGAATGCTGCGTTTCTCGACAAGATCGCCGAGATCGATACGCTCGTGATCGACAAGACTGGCACGCTTACGCACGGCGAGCTGCGCGTCACGCGCGTGGCGTGGCAGCCCGGCGTGGACGAGGCCCAGGCGCGCGCGCTGGCGCTGCGGCTCGCGTTGAGCAGCGCGCATCCGGTGTGCCGCGCGCTGGTGCGCGAAGGCGAGGGGAGCGCAACATCGGGCGCCGAGCACGCGGGCGTGCCGTTTGCCGATGCGCGCGAGTTGCGCGGACTCGGCGTGCGTGCGCAGACCGACGCCGGCGAGGCCGTGCTGGGCCGCCACGATCTGCTCGCGCAGCACGTGCATGAACTGCCGCCCGCGCCCGCCGATTTCGACGGCACCTGCGCGGGGCTCGCGCTCAATGGCCGCCTGCTCGCGTGGTTCGCCTTCGCGGACACGTTGCGCCCCGAAGCGCGCGAGGCGCTCGACGACCTGCGCGCGCTGGGCATCGCACGCGAGGCGCTCGTGACGGGCGACCGCGAGAGCGTCGCGCAACGGCTCGCGCGCGAGGTGGGTATCGAAACGGTGGTCGCGCAGGCGCTGCCGCACGACAAGCTTGACTACGTGCTGCGCGAGATCGATGCGGGACATCATCCGCTCGTGGTCGGCGACGGCCTGAACGACGTGCTCGCCATCAAGGCGGGCTCCACGAGCGTGGCGATGGGCGAGCGCGGCATCGACATTGCGGTGGCCTCGGCCGACGTCGTGCTGCTCGCCGACGACCTGCGCCGCTTGCCCGACTGTATTCGCCTCGGCAGGCACTGCAGAAGGATCGCCACGGCCAACGCGGCCATCGGCCTTGCGTGGACCGTGGCCGTGATCGCGCTCGCGGCGCTCGGCGTGCTCAGCGCTGTGGCGAGCGCGATTCTGCATAACGTGGGCACGCTCGTCGTGATCGCCAATGCGGGGCGCCTGTTGCGGCGCGATGCGGATGCGGCGGGGTTGTCGACGAGTGAGGCGGCGGAGAACGTGCGGCGCTAGCCGAATCGAGCATCAGCAGGGAAAAACAGGTCGCGCGATACGCGAGGGGCCGTCCATCGTCACGGTTCTTCTCGCAACCTCGCCGCAAGCTCCCTCAAGCGCTTTTTCGCGTCGTCGCGCGCCAGGGTCTCCCGTTGCAGCAGCGTTCTCGTGCGGCCACATTCGACCAGCGCGTGCGCGAGCGCGGACTGCGCCGTTCCGACCGCCGCCACCAGTTGCCCGTCTCGCAGCCGGTGTTGCACGAGTGCGCTACGCCAGAGCCCGGAATCGGCGAAACCATGCGTGCAGCGTGCGAGCAGGTCGGCACGCTGCGCGGCGTGGCGCGCGTGCCGGGCCTCGCAGGCCTCGCGCTCGGCGCGCGCCGCATCGGCCACGCGCCTGGCCTCGGCCAGCGCGGTCTGCCGGCGCCTGACACGCAGTTCGCGCACGCGGGCGATCACCGACCAGCGCCGCGCTTCGGCCGCGAGCGCCCTCATTTCGCGTGAAGAGGGGCCCCGCACAGGGCCTGCAGCGCGGCGAGCGTTTCGTCGTAGGGGACATAGGCGTTCGCACGCTGACGCAGGAACGCCGCGATGGCGGGGTGCATGTCGATCGCGCGATCGCTCATGGCGTCGTTGCCGCGGCGGTACTCGCCGATCTGCAGCAGCAGTTCCAGATCCTGATACCGCGCGAGCCATTCGCGTATCTGCCGCGCGTGCGCCTGATGCTCGGGGTGGGCGACACGCGGCATGAGGCGGCTCTTGCTGCCCAGGATATCGATGGCGGGATAGTGACCCGCGCCGCCAAGACGCGACGAGAGCTGGATATGGCCGTCGAGCAGCGAGCGGGCCTCTTCCACGATGGGGTCCGAGAGATCCTCGTCTTCCGCGAGTACCGTGAAAAACGCGGTCACGCTGCCTTCGCGAGTGAGTCCGCCCATCTCGATCAGCTGCGGCAGCTCGGCAAACACGCGCGGCGGATAGCCCCGGCGCACCGGCGGCTCGCCCACGGCGAGCCCCACCTCGCGCAGCGCCCGCGCGTACCGTGTCAGCGAATCGAAGAGCAGCACGACGTGCTGTCCGGCGGCGCGCAGCCCCGAGGCGATTTCGCAGGCGAGCCGCGACGCGCGAATGCGTTCGGCCGCGGGCCGGTCGGAGGTCGAGGCGATCACGATCGCGCGCTGGCGGCGCGCCTGCAGATGATCGTGAACGAACTCGGCCACTTCGCGTCCGCGCTCGCCGATCAGCGCGACCACGACCGTGTCGGCCTGCGCGCCGTTGGCGATCATGCCCATCAGCGTGCTCTTGCCGCCGCCCGCCGTCGCGAAGATGCCGACGCGCTGGCCGACGCCGCACGTGAGCAGCCCGTCGATGGCGCGCACGCCCGTCACGAAAGGTTGTGCAATCAACGGTCTCGCGAGCGGATTGATCGGCGCAGGCGGTGCATAGGCGCGAGGATCGTCGGCGGGCGGCGGCAGGCCGTCCAGCGGATTGCCGAGGCCGTCGAGGATTCTCCCCGGCAGCGCGCTCAGGTCGAGCCGCCGCCAGTCGAGCCCGCAACCCTCCACGCGCGTGATGTCGGAAAGCCCGGCCAGGCCCGAGAGCGGCATGATGAGCGCACCGTCCTGCGCAAAGCCGACCACTTCTCCGCTCTGTTCTTCGAGCGTATCGGGACGCACGAGCCGGACTCGTTCGCCGATGCGCAGCGAGGCGCCCACGGCGCGCACGAGTACGCCTCGCGCCTCCACCACGCGGCCGCCAAGCACGGCGGGCGCGCCCAGCAGCGGCAGCGTGCGCTCCGATGCTGCACAGACTTCCTTAGGTATCCTGCTCATGGTTTGGTGAATATGGCGATGGTTTGAACGCGATAGACATCACGCGGAATTTCTTCTACGGCGAGCACCTCCGTGCGGATGCCAAGCGCACCGATGACACGCGCGAGATGCGGACGCAGGACGGCGCTCGTCACGAGCAGCCGCGCGGGTTGCGCCGTGTCGGTCAGCGCGCGCCGTAACGCGTCCAGCTGGCTGTAATCGAGCGCGCAGTGAGGCTCGCCGTCGGGGCCGCGCTGAATGAGCGCTTCTAGCTCGTTCTCCCACGCCGGCTCGATCACGCCCGCGCGGATCTCCCAGGTGTTCAGGTCGGCATAGGCGCGCACCAGTTGAGGCCCGAGCTCGATACGGCATTCGCGGATCATGCGGTCCATCGTGCGCTCCTTGTCGGGGATGCGCAAAATGGCTTCGAGGATGCCGCGCAGGTTGCGGATCGAGACGCGTTGCATGAGCAACTGCCGCAGAATCGAGGCGAGCTGCACTGTCGTAACGCGTTGCTCGATCTGCACGACCAGTTCGCGGAATTCGCCGGCAATGCGGGTCAGCAGGAAGCGCGCTTCCTGAGCGCCCATCAGGCGCGCGACCGAGCGCTCGAACACCTCGCCGAGATGGAACGCGAGCACGTCCTCAGCGGAGGACATGGCGAATCGGGCGGCGTCCAGCGTGGCAGCCGCGCTCGCCGGAACCCAGACCGACTTCTCGAAGCCGGGCCGGTAGCCCGGCGCGCCTTCCATCGTGACGTGGGCGGCCCGGCCGCTCACCAGCACGTGCTGGGCGATCAGCGTCCCGCTCGCAAACGGCACATTATCCACGTCGACGATGTAGCGCTCGGGTTCGAGCTTCGCATCGAGCAGCAAGGCCAGGCCCGGAAACGGCAAGCCAAGACGCAGGTTCAGGTCGTGCCGCAAGCCGGCGAGCACGCGATTGAGCGGCCCGGGCTGAATGGCGTCGAAGGCCGTCCTGCCGATTCTCAGGCGCATGGCCGCGCTCGTGCCCAGCTCCGCGTCTTCGAGCATGCGCGGCACATGATGGCTGCCGTCGCGGGCGAGCGCAGGCATGGGCACGCCCGCTTCGCTCTGCGCGCGCTGTCTGCCGTGCATGAGCAGCAGCGCGACCGCGCCGAGCGCCGTGGCGATCAGTGCGAACTGCAGATGCGCAAACCCGGGCACGAGCGCGAGCGCCGCGCAGCACGCGGCGGCCATGAGCAGCGCCTTGGGTTGCAGCGTGAGCTGCCGGTACAGGTCGGAACCGAGATCGCTTGCTCCGCCCGCCGGTGACACGCGCGTGACGAGCAGGCCCGCCGCGATCGAGACGATGAGCGAGGGGATCTGCGAGACGAGTCCGTCGCCAATGGTGAGGATCGTATAGACATGCAGCGCGTCGCCGAACGGCATGCCGCGCTGGACGACACCGATCGCGAGTCCGCCCACGATGTTGACGATCGCCACCACGAAGCCCGCGATGGTGTCGCCCTTGACGAACTTCATGGCGCCGTCGAGCGAACCGTAGAAATAGGTTTCGCGCTCGATCTCGGCGCGCAGCTGCGCGGCGCGCTCCGCGCCGATCACGCCGCTGCGCAGGTCGGCGTCGATACTCATCTGCCTGCCGGGAATGCCGTCCAGTGTGAAGCGCGCCGCGACTTCCGCGATGCGGTCGCCGCCCTTGGCCACGACGATGAACTGAATGGCGCAGAGCACGAGAAAGACCACTACGCCGACCGCGACGTTGCCGCCCGCCACGAGACTGCCGAAGGTGTCGATGATCTGGCCGGCGTGCGCATGCAGCAGGATCATCTTCGTCGACGCAATGGCCAGAGCGAGACGCAGCAGCGTGGTCATCAGCAGCAGCGAGGGAAACCCCGGCAGATCCGCGGCGCGCGAGACGTAGGTCGTGGCGCACAGCATCACAAAGCTCGCGCAAAAGCTCACGCAAATGAAGAAGTCGAGCAGGAACGGCGGGACCGGCAGGATCAGCAGCGCCAGAATGCCGATCAGGCCCAGGCCGACGGTGACGTCGGCGTGGCGCTGCAGCAGCGCGGGCAGGCCGGTCAGTACCGCTAAGGGACGTGGAGTCATGTTTACTGGTTCAGTTGTCGATGGAGTGCGCGACGGCGGCTCTTCACGTGGGCGTCGCCGTTTTCGTCGCGGTATTCGCGCTTGAGCTCGTCCTTGTTCATGCGCAGACGCCGGTTGCGCAACACCTGCTGCAACGCGTAATCGCCGGCTGCGGGCGCGAGTTGCGAAAGCGCCACGAGTCCGAGCAGGTGCATATGCGCATCGGCGATGAGCGTGAGCTGCGCGAGCGGCGCGAGTGCGTGAGCGGGCACGGCGAGACCGATCCAGTTCTCGATCACTCGCCATGCGATGAAAATCAGGATTACGAACTGAGCCAGAACGATGCCGGTATCGAACACGAGCTTCAGCCCGAAGAGGTTCTTGAAGCCCTCGACCGGGTTCAGGCGCTTGAAGTCCGGTGCGATGCGCTTGAACGCGATCAGGCCGCGCGTTTGCGCCAGCTCCGGCACGATGACGGCCATTGCGCCGAGCCCGCTCATCACGAGCACCGTGCGCCCCGGCTCGGTCAACGCTTCCAGCGCGCTCATGAGTTGCCATTCGAACGGCCGCGTCGCATCGAGGCTCAGAATCGCGCCGGTTGCGCGCACGCAGGCGGCAAACAGCACGGGCGCCTCGAATGCGAACAGAAGCCACCAGAGCAGGCTGCTGATCGCGGTGCTCAAATGCGCGCTCCTGGCGATGTCGCCGTCGCGCCTCGCGCGCTGCAGGCGCCGCGGTGTGGCCTTTTCGGTCTTCTCGCTCATGGGTGCCAGCCCAGATGTAGTGCGGAAGCGACCGTGCGTTCGAGACGCGCGAGCAAGGCCGGCACGCATGCCATCGCGGCGAACGAGAGCAACATCGCTTTGACCGAGCGCGCGGTCGAGAACGGATTGAGCCGCCGGGCGTGGCGCGAGGCGAGCCCGAGCGAGATATCGGCGATCAGCATGAGGCCGAGCAGCGGTGCGGCGAGTTGCAGGCCATCGACGAACGCCGCCGGCACGCGGGTTTCGGCGAGCGCGCCGAACATCCGCTCGAGTCCGCTCTGAGGGCCGCCGCCGCCCGGCGGCCAGAGCACCCAGGCATCCACGAAAAAGCCGCTGAGCGCGACGAGCCCGTGCCCGGTGAAGAACGTGAGCGCGGCAAACTGCGTGAACAGCGTTTCGAAGAGCGACGATTCCTGCTGGAAGTTCGGGTCGTAGACCGCGCCGATGGTGTAGCCGCCCTGCTGATCGAGGATGGCGCCGGCCGCCGCCGCCGTGTGAAAGACGATGCCGAGCAGCAGCCCGAGCGCGAGGCCGATCAGCGCCTCCGTCGCGCCGGCGCGCAGCAGATCCGGCGGCCACGCGGAGAGCGCCGGAAACGAGGCGAACATCAGGACGAGCGGCACGCGCAGCGCCACGCCCAGTGCGCCGTCGTTGCCGAACGGGATGAGGCTCAGCGCGACGCTGGGGCGGATCATGCAGAACGCGAAGCCCGCCAGTTGATCGAAGAAGTTCATGGCTAGTGCGTGCGCCCCACGGCGATCATCGAAAATATCTGCCCGAGCAGGCGCGCGACTTCGCGGTTGGCCCACGGCGCCGCCACCATCAGCACGAGCCCGACGCCGATGATCTTGGCGCCGTAGGGCAGGCTCTGGTCCTGAATCTGCGTGACGGACTGCAGCAGGCCGAGCAGCAGGCCGACCGCGGTCGCGACGGCGAGCATGGGCAGCGAAAGCCAGAACACGAGCAGCAGCGCGTTGCCGGCGAGCGAGGCGAGGGAAGGAAGCGTATTCACTTGGCGTAACTCAGGATGAGGGCGTGCATGAGCTTGGGAATGCCCGAAGCGGCCACGAGCACGAACAGCTTGAGCGGAATGGACACCGTGCTGGGCGAGAGCATCATCATGCCCATGGCGGTCAGCACGTTCGCGACGATGAGGTCGACGACGAGAAACGCGATGTAGAGCAGGAAGCCGGCCTCGAAGCCGCTGGAGATTTCGCTGATGAGAAAGGCGGGCACGAGCAGCGAGAAGTCGGTTTCCTGGGCCTCGCGCTCGGGATCGATGCGCCTCGCGGCCTCGACGAGAAAGGCGCGTTCGGCGGGCCGCGAATGCGCGAGCATGAACTCGCTCAACGGCTCGCGCACGGCATCGACCATCTGCGAGACCGGCGGCAGCGCGCCGCTTTCGAGGCGCTCGTCCACCGAGAGGCCGGCGCCGATCTTGTGCAGGGTCGGCGCCATGACAACGAGCGTGGCGGCGAGCGCGAGCCCCGAAATCACCATGTTTCCGGGCGCTTGCTGAACCCCGAGCGCCGAGCGCAGCAGCGTGAGCACGATGCTGAACTTGGTGAACGAGGTGGTCATCACCACCGCGAGCGGCACGAGGCTCAGGAAAAAGAACAGCGTGACGATCTGCAACTGTCCCGGCTGCCCCGCCATCATGATGCGCTTTCCACTTGAGCGGGCTGGACGGTGCTCGTGATGCGCACCGCGAGCACGTCGTCGATGTCGACGAGCTCGCCGCGCGCGAACGGCACGCCCTGGCAAAGCAGCGTCACGGCCCGCTCGCGCAGCGAGAGCTGCAGCGACACCAGCGAGCCGCTGCGCAGCCGACTTAGTTCGTAGAGCGAAAGACGCAAGGACCCGATCATGGCGTCGAACGTGAAGGTCAGGGCGTCGATCGGGATGAATTCGCTGCTCAGTTCGGGCGTCTTGCTTTCTTCTTCCATCAGAGGACGGTCAACCACGGCTTGATCTCCGGATATTTTCAAAAGGATGCGTTGCGCGCCGTCGCGTAGCGGCACGCGCAGATAGTGGGTGCGGCGCTCGAGCACCAGCGCGTCGCCGGCGCGGATGCGGCGCACGCGCGAGAACGAGAGCGTCGGTCCGGCAATGCAGACCGGCACGTCCACGACGATCTGGCGCGCGAGCGATTGCAGGTCCGCGCGCATCGGCGGACGGGCGCGCAACCACAAGTCGACCGCCTCGCAGCGGAACGAGAGACTCGCCATCCGGCCGCTGCGCAGATGCGTGAGCGCAAGGCCGTAAGCATCGGGATGGGGCGTGGCGTCGTAAGACACCGCGCTGATTTCCAGGGCAAAGCCAAACGCCCCTTCGAGCGCGCAAAGCCAGTCCTCGCAGGCATCGGCGATGAGCCGGTGGGCGAGCGGGCCGGCCTGCGCAATGCTCTGCACCGCAAGCGCGGGAATCAGCGCGCTGGCGTCGAGATCGAGCTCGAGCGGTGCGCCCGAGGCCGTGCCGTGCAGGCGCAACGGATAGCGCGGGCGGCACGGCTCGAACGCAAGCGTGAAGCGGCGCGGGCCCACATTGACGGGCCACGGCACGCCGAATTGCAGCGCCGCGATGTTCAGCCGCTCGGCCTGATCGCGCGTGAAGCTTGGGAGTCCGATGAAGGGATTCATGCGCTACCCTCGCCAGGGGTGGGTGTGGCCGGTGTAGCCGCTGGGCGGCGCGCGGGCTTGCGTTTCGCGGCTCGCCGGGGTCGGGCGGGGGCCTCGGGAGGCACGATTTCGCGCGACAGGACGTCGAGCGCGTCGCGCAATCCGTCCGTGACGATGTCGAGCTGGCGCAGCAGCGCGTCGTCCATGCGCGTGTATTCCTCGAGCACGGCGCCGATGGCGTCGCGCATGCCGCGCTCGAGCGCCGCAAGCTGGTGGCGCAGGCCGCCGTCGATCACGCCGCCGTCGGTTTCGACGATGCACGAGCGCGCCGGCAGATCGGCGTCGGCGAGCACGCTCACGAGCGAAAGCCCCAGTTCCTGTTCGACCTTGCCGATGGCGCGTTGCACGTCGTCCAGATCGCACGCGGCAACCCGCACGGAAAGCAGGCGATGCCCCGATGCGGCCAGCAGGCTGCGGCGCAACTGGTTCGGCAGAATGGCGCCGGGCGGCAGCTCATCGACGATCTCGGCTATGGCCTTCATGACGATCTGGACGAGGCGCTCCTTGATGTGAGCGAGCACGAACGCGGCTGCCGCGCGCGGAATCACGAGGTCGTGCAGCGCGGCCGCGCGGCCGGCGGCATAGCCGCGCGTGATGGCGCGGCGCCTCGCGTGGCGCGCGCGCTCGGCGAGCCGCGTGGTTTCCGCCGCCGCCAGTTGCACGCTGGCGCGGCGCAATGCGCGCAGGTCTTCGAGTTCGGTGACCTGCTGGCCGCCGATATAGCCATCCGATTCGACGCGCCAGTCCGCCAGACGCCAGATCAGCATGACGCCCTCCTCGCACCCAGCAGATCGAGTGCGTCCTGGACCAGTTCGATTGCTTCCTGCGGCGCGACTTTGGGCATCTGCCATTGCGCGGCGGTGTGGCCATACTGGCGCGGCAGCCGCAACTGCAGCCATAGACGTTCGGGCGCAGTGGCAGTCGCGCGCAACGCGACTGCGAGGCCCGCCGCGGTCAGGGCCTGCCGGTTGAAGCAGTCGATGGGCGCGTCGAAGCGCAGATCGGCCAGGTTGCCGCGCGGGTGCCGCTGAAATTGCGCGAGCGAAAAGAGACCCGTTGCGCGCGAGAACCGTTCGCGGGCGGTCGCGGCAACCACGAGCCGTAGCGCGTGGGCGTTGGCCAGCGCCGCGCACACGCGCATGAGACGCGCGCAGGCGGGACGCGAGAGCGGCGCGGCAAACCACGGAAGCAATGCCGTGCCGGCCTCGGCGAGCTGCGGGTAGCGGCCGAGCAGTTGCGCGGACGCCTCGGCGCGCGCGCGTTCGCAGCGCAAGGGCCGGCTTCTGTCGATCCAGCTGGGGTGAGCCCAGTCGGCGACGGCCAGTATCGAATGACGATTCAAGAGCGCTCTCCTGAGGATGTGGGTTTGGCTGGCTTGCGGGCTGGCGTACCGGCGGCGGGCATACCGGCGGAGGGCGTGGCCGCACCGGACGGTTCCGCCTGCGATTGACGGCCGCGTTTGCCGCGGCGCCGGAACAACGTGATGCCGCGTAATCGGGGGACGGTGCGCAGCCCCGAATCCCATACCCAGACCGAGACGATCAGCAGCATCCCCATGAGGGTGAGCCCGATGAGCGTGAGCGTCGTGTTCTCGCGCGCGATGTCGGTGGTCGATGGGCATCGGCCTGTTTGCGCGCAGATCTCGGCCGGCGTGAGCACGGGCGTGACGGGAACGAGCGTGACGTACACGCGATCGGCCGTCAGTCCTTCGACGGCGCCGGCGACGAGCGAGCGGATCTTTTCGCGCATGCCCTCCACGTTGAAATCGCTGCGATAGCGCAACAGCACCGAGGCGCTGGGCGACGAGACGGGGCCGCTCAACGGGTCGCGCGGAGGATCGACAACGTGCACGCGCGCGATGAGCACACCGTCGATCTTTTCGAGCGTTTCCGAGAGCTCCTCGGTGATCCCGTACACGTAGCGCACGTGATCTTCATCAGGACTGGAAATCAATCCTTCGCGCTTGAAGAGTTCACCGAGGTTGGCATGGCCGCCGCGCGGCAGCGCGTAGGCGCCCGTGAGCTCCGTGGCGACGACGGCATTGCTGTCGTCGACGGACACGCTCCACGTCTTGTCGGCGCCGCGCTCCTTGGAGCCGTTGATGCCGTGATGGCTGAGCACGGCGATGATACGGTTGGCCTGGTCTTCGTCGAGCCCTTCGAACAGCGAAGTCTTGCACGCGGCGAGCAGGACGAGCGGCAGAAGATAGAGCAGGGGACGCATCAGTTTCTTTGCGTGAGAGATTGAATGGTGTCGGCGCAGGAGCGCGCGCAACTGTGCAGCGCGGTGATGCCGGCCTGATAGTCGCTGAAATAGACCTGCAGCCTGAGCGTTTCCGCCGTGGAAAGCGGGTGCTGGCGCGCCGCCTGGAACATTTCCTCGATCCGCAGGGCCGGGCCTTTGACCAGTTCCTGAGCGCCTTCGACAAAGTTGTCCAGCCCGGCGGTGCTTTCGCCGGGCTGCGGCAAGGCAGGCAGCGAGGCGGCTGGCATGCGCGCCTCGTCCTGAAGCATGGGGTTCGTTAAGACTTGAGTGAGCATGGGTGTAGCTTTCGGGTTCGATTGAAAAATGACGTGCTGCACATACGCGCGTCCGACTTCCCGGGGCCCGCGACGGGGTCCCCGGAAAGCGGAAATGCGCGCTTACTTGGTGTTGTTGGCGACGCTCTTTTTGGTTTCGCCGTGACTTGCGAGCATGGTGCTGAAGCGGGTCACCGTTGCCTGGTAATTGCTGACTAGCGTTTGCAGCTTCAGGTTCGTTGCGTCGCCGCCGCCGTTACCTGCGCCGCCGCCACTGCCATCACCGGCACTGCCGCTGCCACCGCTGCCATCGCCGTCGTTCGTTGGCGTATCGTTGGTGCTTGCCTGCGCGTTCTGATTGATGTCGCGCGCCATGCGTCGCAGTTCGCCGGAGCAATAGTCGGCGAGGGCTGCATCGGATAGCGTCCCGTCCGGAGCGAGCAAGGACGCGAGGCTGGAGGTGCTCGTGCTGCCGAGCCGGGGGGTGATGGGCATCGAATAGAAATAGCCGCCTGCCACTGCATCTGGAAACATGTGAAGGTATCCTTATTAAAAATTGGCGCGCTTCGAAGCACATGACGTGCTTTTGAATTCCCCGGGCAGCGCGCCTGCGCCCGAAGCCATGGATTCGTTGACCTGGTTGACCTGGTTGACATACCGCTCAGCAGGGGCTGGCTTTCGCGGCCCGATTCACCGTCAGCAGGTAGACACTTCCGTCGTCGCGAGTCACTGTTGCGCCGCAACCGGCAATGCCTGTGATCTTGCCGAGCGGCAGGCGCGCGCCCGCGAAATAGCGCGTGCCTTGTGCATCCGCGAGCCAGGCGGTGTGCGAGGTGCTGAGCAGATTGAGGCCGAGCGCTTCGAGCGGAATGCGTACGGGCCCGCTGTCGTTTTCGTGGCCGGCGAACCGGAGCGCCTTCAGTCCTTCGATCTGTGCGCGCGCCAGTCGATCGAGGCGCGCGTAATCCCAGGACTCCGGCGCCAGGTAGGCATCGGCGGCCGGCGGCGTGGCGACGAAGACGCCGGGCCCGGCAGCACGCAGTTGGGCGCCGCGGTAGTACTTGTCGAGAAAGTCGTTCACTTGCTCCTGCATGACGTCGATGACGGCGACGCGCAGCACCGGCGCGCCACCCTGGGCGCGCGCGTCGAGCGACAGCGCGCCCAACTCGCCCACACTCTGCACGTAGCCTTCATAGACGCGCCGGCCGGTTTCCTTCTCGGTGCGCACATGCACCTGGCGATAGGCCGGCTGTTCGAGCAGCGGCGCATGCGGGCGCGGCGGCCGCGGGGCGTACAGCTTCAGCCCATAGGCCACAGCGAGCGCGAGCGCAGTCGCGGCCAGCGCGAACCAGACGAGGCGCGGCAGGGTCGCAAAGCGCTTGAGCAGCCAGGCGAGCGGGGCGTGCCGCAACAGCCAGGCGCGTTCGGCTCGCAGCGATGTCCCTTCTTTGAACGGCTCGCCGTGATTGAACTGCAGACGGGCCTCGCCGAGGCCGAAGCTCGCGCCGTGATGAAGCAGCGTGTTTGTGCCGCTCTTCAATATGCGCCCGAACACCGTCACGCCGTCGCTCACGGCGTGCACGAGGAGGCGCTTGCCGCTCAGGCTCACCGTGGCGTGATGGGGTGCGACGCCCGCGTCGGCGAGGATCAGGTCGACACCGCTGCCGTTGCCGATCTTGAGCGCGTGGCCTTCCGGGAGCGCGATGCTCGCGCCCGCGTGCAGGCCGCTCGCGACGAGAAGGCGCGGGGAGTCGTTCATCGCGCGCTCCTGGGCGAGGCGGGCGATGCCGGGGGCAAGCCGGTGGGCAGGGGCACGGCGTTCGCAGGCGCGGACGGCGGAAATATGGGCGGCATGGCGGACACGTCGCGTTCGGGTGGCTGTGCAACCGCGGGCTTTGTCGCCGGCATGGTGGCCGGTATCGTGGCCGGACTCGCGGACGACAGTGCGGCCGGTATGGCGATCGCGTCCGAAGCCGGTGCCGAGGCCGCCGCTGCGGCAACGTCCGTTCGCGGGACGGCCCGGCCCGGCGAAAGCCGCTTGATTTGCGGCGTGATGAGCACGAGCCGCTCGGTGCGGTCGACGGCGGTGCGGTTGTCGCTGAACAGTGCGCCGATGATCGGAATGTCGCCGAGCACGGGAACCTTCGAGTCGCTGGTCTGACTGTGCTCGTACTCGTATCCGCCGATCAGCAGGCTTTCGCCGTCGCCCACCACGGCCTGCGTGATGATCGAATTGCTGTTGACGCGCGGGATGCCGTCGACGGACGACGTGCCGTCGAACGAGCCGTCTTCGATCTGCACGCTCAGCAAGATGTTGCCGTGCTCGCCCCCCTGCTCGACGGTCGGCGTGACCTTGAGCGTGAGGCCGGTATCGACATTGAAAAGATTGGCGTCCTGATTACCGGCCACGCGCACATAGACGGAGTTGCGCGACGAGAGCACCGCCTCGGCGTTGTTGAGCGTGAGCACGCGCGGGCGCGAGAGGATGCGCGCGCGGCCGCCCTGTTCGAGCGCATGGATCTGCTCGTACAGATAGTGCGCGGAATTGCCGATCAACGTGGTCAAGGTGATGCCGGCGTCGATGGCCGCCGCCGCGGTGACCACGTTGGGTAATCCGCTGCCATAAGGGGGCGCCGAACGGCGGCCCGACGATGCGCCCGCACCCCAGCGGATGCCCAGCTCGCGCGCCGCGTCGCTCGAGACGTCCATCACGACGGCCGAGATTTCGACGAGATCCTGCGGCCGGTCCAGCATGGCGATCGCACGTTGATAGACCGGCATCATCTCCGGCACGTCGTAGACCACGACGGCGTTCGTGCGGGCGTCCGCAATGATGTTGCGACGCGCCGGCGTGAACGCGGATTGCGGCAGGACCGGCGGGCTGTCGATATCCGTGGGCGCACTGTCGGCCGCTTCGCCGAGGCCGGGCAGGCTCGGCAGCGGAGGGACGCCGCGCGGCGCGTGCGGGGCCTTGGCGCGCGAGTTCGTGTGCGCAGCCGTGGCCTGCGGCACGCCGGTGTTCTCCATGAGCTTGCGCAGCAGCGAGGCCACGCCGGGTATGGTCTGCTGGTTATTGCCCGAGCGATACGTAATGTCCTGGGCCTGCGCGTAGCGCAGCGGAAAGACGCGGATCTGGGTCTGCTCGGCAGTGGGCTCCGGAGGCGCTTTCTGTCCTTGCGCCTGGGCGATCGCATCGGCAATCGCATCGATGTAGCGCGACGGACCCACGGCCTTCACGCTGTCGCTCGAATAGCGCAGCGGCAAATGCGCATCGTCGAGATCGAGGCTATGCAGCAATGCCGACACTTCATCGCTCGTCAACGGGGCGAACGCAATCGTGCGGGAACGCACGTCGGTTGCGGTTGATACATGAATGGTCTGCCCGTCGAAATACCACGCGAGGCTCCACGCCTCGATCAGCGAGCGAAACACCGCAGCCGGCGACTGATCGAAGACGCCGTTGACGGTGCCGCGCACAGTGCGTGTGACATCGAGGCGCAGCCCGCCGGCCGCGGCGACATCGTTCAGAACGTCGACGAGGCGCGAATTGCGCGCGACGTAATGCATGGGCTCGGCGCGCCACGCCGGCTCCGCCGGTTCTGCCGCGTGCGCCTGCAACGCCAGATAAGTGAATAACAGACCGCGCGCAATGGCGCTCGATCTTTTGCTGCGAATCAAAAGCTGGCTCTTCTCTCTACGCCATTTCATGGGCATTCCTTGTTTCGTGCCGAATTTTTTGCGGCAGGTATCGGAATGACTTTAACGGCGCGGAGACGATATGAGGTCGTATAGGAGTACCACACAAATAGCTTTCAACTACATCAATATCTCATTTCGAGGTGCATCGATTGACCCATCAATTAATCTGAATTATCGAGGATAGCCATGCAAAGAAAATTCCGTACGACGGTGAAAAGCGTTGGTGAAGGAGGTGCGATCTGCGGCGACGAAAAATTGTGTACCGGCGTGCCACCTCTGGTTTTATGAGTACCTGTTTATGGCCACACAACGGTATTGCGACTTCAGCATCGAGCTTGTTACGCCGCGTCAGCGATCTATACGTATCAACGGGTTTGCGACCTGCATCCGGCTCGAAGAGGTCTATTGGACCATCATCGAAATCCTTGCTCGTCAGGAATCCGTGACGGTTGGAAGGTTGCTCTCGAGATGGGCGCTTGAAATGGATCTGGCATGCGATGTCGTCAAGAATTTCACCGGATATATCAGAGTGGTCTGTGTTGTTCAGCTGGTTCGGCGAATGGGGAGGATTAGCCCGGAAGAGTTGGAGGGAGTTCGAAAATGTCGTCATTAGCCATGCGAGAAGATATCCGGTTTATCTCTGTCTGGCGAAAGGAGGGGGTCATGGTTATTTAGAGATACATGAAAAATCACGATTTTCAATTCTGAATGAATGTATGCGTAATTTGCGTAAATTCAAATTAAGAGGAATCGAAACAAGTCATGAGTAGAATCAATCCTGCTTCAATGTCCGGCGCAGTTCCAGTTGACCGGTTGCTTGCCGGACCGAACGATTACGGCGCCGCTGCGGCGGGGCCTTCCATGGCTCTCGTGCCACCACCCCAAGCGGCAGGGGATCCCGGAGGTGGATCGGAGATGGGCGGTACGCCCGCAACCGGCGCGCACATGCCGACGCTCGCCCAGTTGCAGGGCGGTGGCGGTGGCGGCGGTACCGATCGCATCGCCGAACTGAAGGCTGCCGTGGACAAGCTCGGGGCGTTGCTTGAAAAGCAATCGGGCCAACAGGCTGGCGCGGGCAAGCCGCAAGCGTCTCAGCAAACCGGGGCGGCTGGGAAGCAACCCGCTCCAAAAGCCTCGGCAGCTGGCGGTAGCGGTGGGCTCGGCGATCTCGGCGGCCTGCTCGGCTCGCTCCTGAAAGGGTTGCCGCGTTTGGGAGGCGGTGGCGGAGGGGGCGGCAATACGTCCAACGGCAGCCACGGTACGCAGCCTAATGGCAGTCAGCCCAACGGCAGTCAGTCTCATGGCAGCCAGCCGAATGGTAGTCAGCCGAATGGTAGTCAGCCGAACGGCAGTCAACCGAACGGCAGCCAACCGAACGGTAGTCAGCCTGATGGCAGTCAGCCGAACGGCGGCCAACCCGGCGACGATCCGTCCTCCGGGAGCACAGGGATGCCCGGTGGCGCTTCCGAGGCTGGCGTGAACGCAGGCGATGGTGCGCCGGCCGATGGCGCGGCCGCAGCGGATGGCGGAGGCGACGCTGCCGCGGCGGCCGATGGCGGCGATGGCGGCGGCGGTGACGGCGGTGGAGGCGATTGATCGCTATCGCAGCGTTGAGTAACGCGGGAGTGCATGACGGAGTCGTATGTCATGCACTCCCGCGTCCGTTCGATGCCCCGGCGTGGCGTGGACGAGCTGCGCCGAAGAGGGGCGGGTGCTGTTGTCGTGAAATCCAGCGTGCCTGAACGGTGCGCAATGCTTCGCCGCCTGGTTCGAATTGCAGGCTATCGGGGCGCGGCTGGCGGGACGTGTGCGAAAGGCGCTTGCGCGGCTGGCAAAGAGGGGACCGGGCGATCGATAACGATGCCTTGCCGACCATAGCAGTGCGCTACGGTCGGCGCGAAACCGCCCTCATGAGGAGCGGTGGGAATGCTTAGGCGGAGACACTTTCCCGGGCCGGACGGCCAGTATCGGCGTCGATCATGCCGTTGGGGTTAGCAATGTAGTTCTTCAAACCCTGCTGCGCCTTCTGTTCGAGCGCGGCGCCGCCATAAGGACTGTAATTCACGGACAGCGGCGTATTGTCCTTCTCGCTGAGCCCGTGGACCTCGTAAGCACGATTGCCCTGGACGACGTACACGTCACTGGCGTACGAGGCGCCCGGCGTGTCCGAGGGCTGCGTGTTGACGAAGACCTGCTTGTTGCCGGGCAACGTGAAGTGGAGCGGACCGTCGACCATGGTGCTTGCCGGGTCGGACGTGTTGGCGTCGAAGTCGATGTGCGGGTCGCCCCAGACCTTGGTCTGGTTTCCCGTCGTGGGGTCGGTGAGCGTCAGCGACGAGTCCGATTTGTTCAGGTCCATCGTGTAGTCGCCGAGATTGATGGACGACTTGTTGTCGTTGACGCCGGTGTCGGACCATGCGTTGCGCTGCTCGGCGCTGGAAGAGGATCCGCCGCTGCTGCCCTGATCCGGCAATGCGATTGAACTGCCGCCGCCGCCACTCTGGTTCGGGAACGGCATCGAACCATTGAAGTAATTGCCCTGATTCCAGGAGCCCATCGAAACATTGGCGCCGCCGCCCATATTCGGTAAGGATATCGAACTATTGAAACCGTTCTGGTTCGGGAACGGCATCGAACCATTGAAGTAACTGCCATGATTCCAGGAGCCCATCGAAACATTGGC
>NZ_CAJMZF010000052.1:0-52187 GCF_905220245.1 Paraburkholderia sp. J63
GCCCGCGGTGTGCGCTGTCAACAAGATTTGCAGGACGAGTCGCGGCGACGGCGGGACACGTACGGTGGCGACCGCCTTACCGTCCCGGGTCGTTTACCTCTTGGCGGCCATCCCGTCCCTTGCCGCGCGCGCCTGTTTCCTCCAGGATTCTTTCCCATGCGGTACGATTTTGGCCGGCTTCAGGTTCCTGCAGCCGGGCGCGTAGTGCGAGATGCGTTCGCCCGCTGCCCCGGCTTTCGAATCCCGGCTCGAAGCCCATGTGTCGCAAGAATGCAACGATACGACCATCTGTATCTGATATATCACATACAGAATATTGATTTTTGTCGCGACGCAGCATATGATTGAGTCATTCGATGATTCAATTTTGCGGAGCTTCAAAATGGATTTGGTCTCTCTCGCACTCTTCGGTTTGGCAGTTGTCGGCTTGGGCGCCGCGGCTACGGTTATGATCGCCAGATGGCTGCCGCAGTCGGCCATCGAACAGGCGGCGGAACACGGCCGCTATGTCGGTCTCGGCGAGGCGCCCCGCGCGAAGCCGGCCATGCAGCGCCGCCCGCAAGTCGGCGTGCAGGTTGTTAAAGAGGCAATGAATGTCGTCAGAACACACTGAAGCAGTCGCCACCCGGGACGCCGCGCCGCTCAAGCTGGCGCTGCAGCCCATCAACGCCACCCTGAGCCTGCGAGATCAGGCTTATGCGATGTTGCGCCAGGCTATCGCCGACGCCGATATCTATCAGACACGCGAAGAAATCCGGCTGGACGAGCGCGTGCTGAGCGAAACGCTCGGCGTGAGCCGCACGCCGGTGCGCGAGGCCATGACGCTGCTGGAGCAGGAAGGCTTCCTGCGCATGGTGCCGCGCCGTGGCATCTATATCGTGCGTAAGAGCAAGCGCGAGATCGTCGAGATGATCCAGATGTGGGCCGCGCTCGAAAGCATGGCCGCGCGCCTCGCGACGATCCACGCAACGGACGAGGAAATCGCGAAGCTGCGCCACATGTTCGACGACTTTCGCGACAGCACGCCGGCCGAGCATATCGCCGAATATTCGGACGCCAATATCGCGTTTCATCAGGCGATCGTCGAGCTTTCGAAGTCGCAGCTGATCCTCGATACGATCAAGAACATCTTCGTGCACGTGCGTGCGATCCGTCGCATGACGATCTCGCAGAGCGACCGCGCCTCGCGCTCGATCGTCGATCACCTGCGCATTATCGAAGCGCTTGAAAAGCGCGATACCGAACTCGCCGAGCGGCTCGTGCGTCAGCATTCGCTCGATCTCGCCGCGTACGTCGAGAAGCATTGCGACTTCCTCGACTGAGCGCGGCAGGGCAGTCACGCTGTTGAGACAGGCGGGAACCTTTGGGTCTTCCGCCTTTTTCATTTCGGGCTCGATGATCTTTGAGCCTGGCAAAATCGGCGGCCGCGGCAATCGCGAGGCCCGGCGCAACTTTATGCGCATCAAGTCTGACGGCGGCATCCCGCACACCGAATCTGAAATATCTTCTCCTCGGCGACTCGGGGTTTTCCCTTCCCGCTGGTGCAGCAGAAACACATAAATTCCCTCAAAGCTATATCCGATAAGGCTTTCAGCCCGCTGGGCCCGCACTTGGACGCGGTAAATCCCCTCTTGCTTCATTGTGATATATCACATACTGTATTGAACAAGGACGCAGCAACGCAGTAACCCGCGGACGCCCCCGGCGCTCCCGCAGTCCACCGATTTTCGAAACTCGCCCGGCCACGACTAACCAAGGGAGACATGACATGGGCAAGGCACTGGATGGGGTGCGCATTCTCGATTTCACGCATGTGCAGTCGGGTCCGACCTGCACGCAGTTGCTTGCATGGTTTGGCGCCGACGTCATCAAGGTGGAGCGCGCCGGCGCCGGGGACATCACGCGCGAGCAGCTGCGTGACGTCCCCGACGCGGACAGCCTGTACTTCACGATGCTCAACGGCAACAAGCGCTCGCTCACGCTCGATACGAAGAATCCGCAGGGCAAGCGCGTGCTCGAGCGCATGATTCGCGACTGCGATGTGCTGGTCGAGAACTTCGCGCCCGGCGCGCTGGAACGCATGGGCTTTAGTTGGGAGCACATCCAGGCGCTCAATCCGCGCATGATCGTCGCTTCGGTGAAGGGCTTCGGCCCCGGGCCCTACGAGGACTGCAAGGTCTACGAGAACGTTGCGCAATGCGTGGGCGGCGCGGCCTCCACCACGGGCTTCGACGATGGTCCGCCGGTCGTCTCCGGTGCGCAGATCGGCGACAGCGGTACGGGCCTGCATCTCGCGCTCGGCATCGTCACGGCGCTGTATCAGCGCACCCACACGGGGCGCGGCCAGAAGGTGCTGGCCGCCATGCAGGACGGCGTGCTCAACCTGTGCCGCGTGAAGTTGCGCGACCAGCAGCGGCTCGATCGCACCGGCGTCATGAAGGAATATCCGCAATACCCGAACGACGGTTTCGGCGATGCCGTGCCGCGCGCGGGCAACGCGTCGGGCGGCGGCCAGCCGGGCTGGATTCTCAAGTGCAAGGGCTGGGAGACCGATCCCAACGCCTACATCTATTTCATCGCCCAGGCGCCCGTGTGGGATCGCATCTGCAAGCTGATCGGCCGCGAGGAATGGATCGACGATCCGCTCTACGCCACGCCCAATGCACGCTTGCCGCACCTCAAGGAGATCTTCGCCGAGATCGAGCACTGGACCATGCATCGCACCAAGTTCGAGGTGATGGCCGTGCTCAATCGCCAGCACATTCCATGCGGTCCGATTCTCTCGATGAAGGAGATTGCCGCCGACGAATCGCTGCGCGCGACCGGCACCATCGTCGAGGTCGATCATCCCGTGCGCGGCAAGTACCTCACGGTCGGCAATCCGATCAAGCTCTCGGACAGTCCCACCGAGGTCACGCGCTCGCCGCTGCTGGGCGAGCACACCGACGAAGTGCTCGCCGAATTCGGCTATAGCGCCATGGATATCCATTCGCTGCGTGCCTCGGGCGCGATCTGAACGGAGCCGCGGGTCGTCGCGCATGACTATGCAAAGTGCTATGCAAATCGGCCGGCGAAGTTCGATGCGGGCGCAACGAAGCGCCCGTGCCCATGAACGACTGAATCTTTGAACCGATGGACCGCGCGGCACAGGCGTGCCGCGCGCCACGCAACGATGGAGCGAAGCATGGACACATGGATGCGCCTGATGGCGAACGACGGCAGTATCGTGTTCGGCCGCGCGGAAAACGGCTATCTGCACGAATACGAAGGGCTCGATCAACCGGTGCCTACGGGCGCGGTGCTTTCGCTGCGCGCGCTCTCGCCGCTTGCGCCGTGCGCGCCGGGAAAAGTCGTCGCGCTCTGGAATAACTTCCACGCGCTCGCGTTAAAGCTCGAAAAGCCGGTGCCCGAGCATCCGCTCTTTCTGATCAAGCCGGCGGAGTCGGTGATCGGTTCGGGCGTGCCGATTCGGCGTCCTGCCCACTATGCGGGAAAAATCGTCTTCGAAGGGGAACTGGGCATCGTGATCGGCAAGCGTTGCCGCAACGCGAGTCTTGCCGAGGCCGAGGACGCGATCTTCGGCTACACGATCGTCAACGACGTGACTGCTGCGGGCCTGCTCGCCGAAAATCCGCACTTCCCGCAATGGTGCCGCGCCAAAGGTTTCGATACCTTCTGTTGTCTGGGGCCGGCCATCGTTTCGGGCTTCGACTGGCGCAGCGCGCGCGTGGTGACGCGGCTCGATGGCGTGGAGCGGCAGAACTATCCGCTCGACGACATGGTGTTCACGCCGGCGCAGCAAGTGAGCCTGATTTCGCAGGACCTCACGCTCGAGCCCGGTGACGTGATCGCGTGCGGGACGTCGCTCGGTGTGGGCTCGATTGGCGAGGGCGCGACGGTCGAGGTCACCATCGAAGGCATCGGCACGCTGGTGAATACGCTGGGCGTCGATACGCGGGGCGCGGAAGACGCGGGCAGCGAGCGCCAGTCGGCCACGGTTGCATAGCAGGAAAGCAGCAGGAAAACAGCAGGAAGACGGGGCGCGATGCACGGCATACGTACAGCGTGCATCGCGCCCCGAGACGATCGAAGGCGCAAATGCGAAATGCGCCGCGGCAGGCATTCGAAGCTCGAACTGATAGACGTGCGCGGCATGAACGCCGCGTGCGAGGGGAGGAGAGATGCCGGAGCAACTGGCTGGCGACGTGGCGTGGCTCGGTGGCGGCCTGCTGTTCGCGTGGCTCGTCTGTGCACTTGCACAAGTGTCGGCGCTCGCGCCTGCGTGGGCGCGCCTTGCGCCGGCGCGAGCGAAGCCGCGCTGCAAGCATGCGCGCGAGGTGACGCCACGAGCGCGCACCGCGCTCGCCATCTCGTTCGCACTGCTATTGACTGTGCCGCCGGGCTTGCTGGCGGTGCTCGTCGTCCATCTGCCGGAGGCGGCTGGCGCTGCGGAATGCGGCGCGCTCGCCGGCTTATGGCTGGGCACGCGGCACGATCTCGCGAAGCACGCGCGCGCGACGGCCGCTGCGGGTTGTATGGTGGGCGTGGCGTCCATCTGCGTCACTGTCACCAGTTTTCTGTTGCTGCCCGCACTGCCCGCATCCGGGCGTGCGGCGCTCTACGTGGCGGCGACGCTCGGCGCGGTGCTCACCGGAGCCGCTGCGAACGCGCTCTTATGCGGAGCACGCATGAACGAGCGTCGCCGCTTGCCGTTGCGGCAGAGCGATTGTGTGGTCCAGGCCATTGCGTTCGCGCTGTTCGCGATACTGGGCTATGGCTTTGCGGCGGTGCGCATCCTGGCGTCGGCCGAATTCGGGCTCTCGGTGCTCGTGGCCGCTTGCGTGCTTGCCGCCGCGCTCGGCGTGCGTCTCATGGGCGGCGCGCGCCGCCCTGCCGCGCCGCGTCCGGGCTCCGTCGTGCGCGCGTTGGCCGATACACAGGCCAACGCGCCTTCACTAATCGCCACAGCAAAACCGCCCGCGCAAACGCATTTCGCGGGCGTCCCGCGCGACTGGCTCTTCGCGCCGTGCGGCAGCCGCGCGCTCGAGCCGGCGGCCTTCGACGCATGGCTGGCGGATTGCGAGCCGCCCGGCGAAGCGCCGCGCGCATCGCATCATGTCTCGCAGGATCTGCCGCGCCGAAAACGCAATCGCAGCCGCCATGGCGCGCTCAGGCAGCGCCAGGGGCCGCATTGAGGTAACGACGCATTCAACGATTCGGGGAAGGACGCTGCATCGATTCGTACCCCTTCGCGTCGGCGTTTGCCGCCGAAGGGCGCGAATGATCCATCACGCCTGATGATTTTGCGTCGCTCCATTAAACCTTACTTATGGAACGAGGCCTGTGAGACACGTGTAATGTTTTCGATGAGCTGCTCGCCTTCTTCGAGCAGGAAGCGCTTGAACGCGAGCGCAACGGGCGGCAGGCGCTTGTTCTTGCGGTGCACGAGATACCAGTTGAGCATGACCGGAAAGCCTTCGACATCGAGCACGGTGAGGTGCCCGACCTGCAATTCGAGGCTGATCGTGTGCGCCGAGAGAAACGCGATGCCCATGCCCGCGATCACGGCCTGCTTGATGGTCTCGGTGCTCTGGATCTCCATGGCGATCTTCAGGTTCGTGATCTTGCCTGCGAACCCTTCCTCCATCGAATTCCACGTGTCCGAGCCGCGCTCGCGCACGATGAACGCTTCGTTCGCGAGCGTGCTGAGCTTGATACCGCGCTTGTGCGCAAGCGGGTGCGAGGGCGCCGCCACGATCACGTAGGGGTGGGGGGCGAAGGCTTCGTTGATGGCGTCGGTCGCGTGAGGCGGACGCACCATGACCGCGAGATCGGTCTGGTTGGTCGCGAGCTGCTGCAGCAATTGTTCGCGGTTGTGCACGGAGAGATTGAGCTGCACGCCCTTGTAGCGGCGCGTGAATTCGGCGAGCAGGCGCGGAAAGAAGTAGTCGCCGGCGCTGATCACGGCCACGTTGAGCTTGCCGCCGGAGACGCCCTTTAGCTGGCTCATGGCCTCGTCGACTTCATGGAACTGCTGAATGATCGCGCGGCTGTAGTGCAGCATCTCCGTGCCGGCTGGCGTGAGATAGATCTTCTTGCCGAGTTGTTCGAAGAGGGGGAGCCCGGCGTGATCTTCGAGCTGCCGGACCTGAGTGGAGACGGCCGGCTGCGTGAGATGAAGCTCCTCGGCAGCACGCGAAAAACTGAGGTGACGCGCCACGGTCTCGAAGACTTTTAGCTGGCGCAGCGTGGCGTTCCGCATGGTCATGGCCGATCCATAAAGGATACTGAATCAACATAATAACAAACTTTAATTATTCGTAATCGAGTAATCCCCCTAGCATGAGTTGAAAGGAGTCCGAATGCCATGCATTGGTGTGCGGGTTAACGCCAGGAAAGGCACCTTTCAGCGGGAAAACCCGTACTGGAAGGCTTTAAAAAGGCTCCTCAGGCACTTCAAGAATTGATCGGGTGAAAGGGGAATTACGAATTTCCATTCGAATTTTCATGTGCCGTTTCGAATAAGAATGAGCAGTAAAAGAGGGCGGACTCAATACCATAAGTCGATATCTATGCAAGCCGGCAAAGCGGCTGCAATCCGTGAATAGATAGTGGAGACAACCGAGATGAATTCAGTCAGTCAGAGGAGCGAGGGCGGTCCGTTCTGGACGAATCGCTGGGGTCAACTGGTGGTGGGCATGCTATGCATGGCGCTCGTTGCCAATCTGCAGTACGCGTGGACGCTGTTCGTCGCGCCCATGAACGCACGCCATCACTGGGGCGAAGCCTCCATCCAGCTGGCCTTCTCGATCTTCATCCTGACTGAAACCTGGCTCGTGCCGATCGAGGGCTGGCTCGTCGACAAGTTCGGCCCGCGCCCGGTCGTCATGGGCGGCGCCGTATGTGCGGGGCTCGCATGGGTGCTCTACTCGTATGCCACGACACTGCCGATGCTCTACGCGGGGTCGGTGCTCGCGGGCGTGGGTGCGGGCGGCGTGTATGGCACCTGCGTGGGCAACGCGCTCAAGTGGTTCCCGGACCGTCGCGGCCTTGCTGCGGGTCTCACGGCAGCGGGCTTTGGCGCGGGCGCCGCCGTCACTGTGATTCCGATTGCGAACATGATCACGCGCACGGGCTACGAGCATACGTTCTTTTTCTTCGGCATCCTCCAGGGCGTGGCGATTCTCCTGCTCGCGCTGCTGCTCGTGAAGCCTGTGCCGCGCGCCGCGATGGGGGCGGGCCGCCGTCTCGTCACGCGTATCGACTACACGCCGGGGCAGATGGTCAAGCAGCCGGTGTTCTGGGTCATCTATGTGGCGTTCGTCGCCGTTGCGGCGGGCGGTCTGATGGCGACCGCGCAGATCGGCCCGATCGCGAAGGACTGGGGCCTCGCGCGCCTGCCGATGACGGTGTTCGGCGCCACGCTGCCGCTGCTCACGCTCACGCTTTCGATCGACAACATTTGCAACGGCTTCACGCGGCCGCTGTGCGGCTTCATCTCCGACAAGATCGGCCGCGAGAACGCCATGTTCTTCATCTTCGTGGGTGAAGGCCTCGCGCTGCTCGGCATGATGCAGTACGGCACGAACCCCTATGCGTTCATCACGTTCGCCGCGCTCATCTTCCTCTTCTGGGGCGAGATCTTCTCGATCTTCCCCGCGATCTGCGCCGACACCTTCGGCAGCAAGTACGCGGCCGCCAACGCGGGCACGCTCTATACCGCGAAGGGCACGGCCGCGCTGCTCGTGCCGGTGGCCTCGGTGCTCTCGGCCACGGGCGGCTGGAGCGCCGTGTTCATCGCGGCGGCGGTCATCACGATCGCGGCGGGCGTGAGCGCCAAGTTCATCCTCGCGCCCATGCGCCACCGGCTGATCGAGCGCAGCGACGAGCATTCCACCACGCTCGCGGCGAATCCGGCCGGCCTGCAGCACTGGCCCAACCAGACGGGCGAATGAGCGGCGCTCGAGGGCGGACCCTGTCGATGAACGTTTCGCTCCAGCAACTCAAGGTGTTCGTCGCGGTGGCGCGCGAGCGCAGCTTCACGCGCGCCGCGCGCGAATTCGGGCTCACGCAGTCGGCGGTCAGCCGCTGTGTACGCGATCTCGAAGAGGCCATCGATCTGAAGCTCTTCGATCGCACAACGCGCCAGGTCGAGCTCACGCTCGCGGGCAGCGGCTTCGAGCGGCGCATCGGGCGCCTCCTTGACGAAATCGACATGGCGCTGAACGAAGGCCGCGACGCGCATCAGGAGCACAGCGGCGTCGTGGTCGTGGCGAGCAATCCGGCGCTTTCGTCAGGCTGGATTCCCGCCGCGTTCGCACGCTGTGCCGCGGCGTTTCCTTCGCTCGCGCTGCAATTGCGCGACTTACCGCAAGCGGCGGTCTTGCAGGCCGTCGAGCAGGGCGAAGCCGATTTCGGCGTGATCGCGGAAGCCATGCCGTTCGCGAGCGCCAACCTCGAAGTGCAGCCGCTTGCCGCCGCGCCCTTGTGCGCCGTGCTGCCCTCGCATCATCCGCTTGCACTGCAGGGCGCGCTGCGCTGGGACGAGCTCGCGCACGAGCCGCTCGTCACGCTCAATCGCGAGTCGGGCTGCCGTGGCGTGGTGATGCGCGCGCTCCAGGGGCTGCGGCCCGAAGGGCGTCCCGTGCAGGAGCTCGCGCACATCGAGGGCGTCGCGCGCATGGCGCAGTTGGGCATGGGCATCGGCATCCTGCCTATCAGCAGCGATGGCGCGCGCGCGACGCATGGCGATGCGGCGGGCGCGGCCTGTCATTGGCCCGTGCCGGCGGGGCCGCTCGTCGCGCGCATGCTGCATCCCGTCGTGATGGTGAGCACGATGCTCGTGCGGCGGCGCAATCGCTCGTTGCGTCCTTGCGTTCAGGCGGCGTGGTCCCAGTTCACCGCGGACGACCACAGCATCGTCAGGACTCCGATAGACGATGGTTCGGCGAACCACGACGCGCACGCCGCAGACCACTTCGAACGCGCTGCCGCCGCGCTCGCGCGCATCGGCTAAGCGTTTTTCACTCCAGAGTTCACTTCCAGCGGTAAACGCAAAACGGGCCGCGCTTTTGGCGCGGCCCGTTCAAACTCTTGCAGGATATTGTCAGGCGGCCAGTTGCGCCATACGTTCGCGCTGCTTCACGAGCGCGAGCACGGCGTCGATGGTGGGCGTAGCCTCGCCCACGAACTGCCCCATCTCCTGCACGACGGTCAGGAGCGGATCGATCTCCATCGGCCTGCGCTGCTCCAGATCGACGAGCATCGAGGTCTTGTGCGCGCCCACCGCGCCCGCGCCGTCGATGCGCCGCTCCACGTCCACGCGGAAATGCACGCCGAACTGCTCGGCAATGCGCTGTGCCTCAAGCATCATCGTGCGCGCGACGGCGCGCGTGGCCGGGTCCTGCGTGATGACGTCGAGCGTGCCGTGCGTGAGCGCGCTGATCGGATTGAAGCAGAGATTGCCCCAGAGCTTGAGCCAGATTTCGTCGCGGATGTTCTCGCGGATCGGCGCATCGAAGCCGGCTGCCGTCATTGCTTCGTGCAGCTGAACGATGCGCGGAGTGCGCTCGCCCGAGGGCTCGCCGATGGGGAACTTCTTGCCGTACACGTGGCGGATCACGCCCGGTTCGTCGATCTCGGCGGCGGGGTACAGAACGCAGCCGATCGCGCGCTCGGGCCCGAGACGCGTCCATTGCGAGCCGTCCGGGTCGATGCTTTCGAGCCGCGAGCCCTCGAACTTGCCGCCGTGGCGATAGAAGTACCAGTAGGGAATGCCGTTGGTGCCCGTCACGATGGCGGTGTGCTTGCCGATCAGCGGCTGCATCGAATCGATCACGCCCGCCACCGAATGCGCCTTGAGCGTGATGATGACCACGTCCTGCACGCCGAGCTCACGCGGATCGTTCGTACAACGGACTTTAGCGACATATTCCTCGCCGTCCATCAAGAGGCGCGCGCCGCGCTCGCGCATGGCGGCCAGATGCGGGCCGCGTGCGATGAAGCTCACGTCGGCGCCCGCGCGCGCGAGTTGCACGCCCATCATGCCGCCGATGGCGCCCGCTCCAAAGATGCAGATCTTCATATGGATTCCCCAATGACGTTGAAAACCGCGTGTCCGCGAGCGCCATGCGAGCGGCGGGCGTCAATCCGGCCACTCGCTGCACGCGCAGACGATGGTTCGAGCATAGGGGCTGCCGTCGATTAACGACAGTTAAAGTTTCTCGGCGCAATCATCAGGAATACGTTATGAACTGCGCGTTTTCCCGATGTCGTGCGAAACGGCGGAGAGCCTGGATCAGGCGCGGCGCACGAGCAGAAAGCTCACGCCGATGGCACCCAGAAACGCGCCGCACAGGCGGTTGAAGCGGCGGCGCACGTTCTCGCGCGTGAGCCAGCGGCCCAGATACATGCCCGCGAGCGAATAGAGCGCGATGGCCACGCATTCGAGCACGAGGAAGCTCGCGCCGAGCACGGCGAATTGCGGGAGCATCGGCTTGGCGACGTTGACGAATTGCGGCAGGAACGCGGTGAACACGAGAATCGCTTTCGGGTTGCCCGCCGCCACGAGGCATTCGCGCCGCGCGATGCGCGCGAGGGTTGCGTCGTGGTCGATCATGCCGATCGGCGCGGCGTCGCTGCGCCAGAGCTGCACGGCAAGCCACACGAGATAGGCCGCGCCCGCGAGCTTGATGGCGAAGAACACGGCCTCCGAGGCGCGCAGCACGAAGGCGAGGCCGGTGGCCGCGAGCGCGATCATTGCCGCGAAGGCGAGCAGCCGGCCCGTGCCGCCGAGCAGCGCGCGCAGGAAGCCGTGGCGCGCGGCCACGTTGATCGACAGCAGGTTGTTCGGACCCGGCGCCATATTCAGCGCGAAGCAGGCGGGCAGGAAAAAGAGCCAGGCGGTAAGGGACATGAGCGAAGCTTGACGCAATGGGCCAGCAAGGTGTGCCGATGGTGCTGAGAGTGCTGATGCGGCCGGCGGCGCACCGGGCGATTCTAGCGCGAAGAATCGCTGCCGGCTGCCCGCTTACGAACGCTCGCCGCAAACGCGTGAGTCCGCTTGCACAAAAAAGGGCCGCACGCTTAAATAGGACGGACGCGTCCTGGCTTACTGACAGGCCGATGCGGAGTGCATCACGGGCATCCACGAACATCCTCGGGAAAGGGAGTCGTTCATGAATGGAAAGACCGTTGCTGAACGCGAGGCGGCCGGCCGCGCCGCGCGCGAGCACGCGAAACGTTCGAGCCACAGGCAGGTGGGCGAGCTGCACCGCGATCCGGTCGCGCTGCTCGAAAAGAGCAGCGAGGGGCGCGTGCCCAGCCTCGTGCCGCTGCGCTACGGGCGCATGATCGTCTCGCCGTTCACGTTCTTTCGCGGCAGCGCGATCCTGCAGGCGCACGATCTCGCCCGGGTGCCGAACACGGGCATGGTCATGCAGATCTGCGGCGACGGCCATCTGCTCAATTTCGGCGGCTTCGCCACACCCGAGCGCCAGCTCGTGTTCGATCTCAACGACTTCGACGAAGTGGCGCCGGGCCCCTGGGAGTGGGACCTCAAGCGGCTCGTCGCGAGCCTCGTGGTGGCCGCGCGCCACATGCGCTATTCGCGCGGCGTGGCCGAAGAACTCGTGATGGCGGCCGTGACCACCTATCGCGACCGCATGCGCGAGTACGCGGATTTCGGCGCGCTGGAGCTCTGGTACGACAAGATCACGTTCGACCGCATGGTGGAGACCGCGCTCACGCCCGAGGGCCGCCGCCTCATTCGCCGCGGCATGGAAAAGGCCGCGGGCCGTACGCACGAAAGCATGCTGGAAAAGCTCGCTTATCGCAGCGATCGTGACGGGCGCGAAGTGCATGACGGGCGGGACAACCGGGACAATCGCGACGGTCAGGCCGGCACATACTGGACGATCCGCGACGCCCCGCCCGTGCTCTTTCACGTTCACGGCCCGAACTCGCTTTACGAGTCCGAGGACAACTGGCTGACGCAAGGCGACTGGCGCACGCTGATCAAGCCGACCTACGAGGCTTACCTGAAGACGCTGGTCCCCGATCGCCGCGAATTGCTCGAGCACTTCGAGATCCAGGATCTCGTCTTCAAGGTGGTGGGCGTGGGCAGCGTGGGCACGCGCTGCCTCGTGCTGCTGCTCGTCGACCATCATGGCAAGCCGCTCTTCCTCCAGGTGAAGGAGGCGCGCCAATCGGTCATTTCCCAGTATTTCAAGGCGCCCGCGTTCAAGCACGAGGGCGCGCGTGTGGTGCAGGGGCAGCGCCTGCTGCAGGCGGCGAGCGATCTCTTCCTCGGCTGGTCCACCGGGCCCTCGGGGCGTCACTTCTACTTCCGCCAGTTGCGCGACATGAAGCTCTCGGTCGACATCGACATGCTCGACAGCACGTTGCTCACGGGCTATGCGCGCCTGTGCGGCTGGGCGATGGCGCGCGCGCATGCGAAGTCGGGCAACGCGGCCATCGAGATCGCCTCGTATATCGGGCGCGGCGACCAGTTCGCCGAAGCGCTCGTGGGCTATGCGGCCAGCTACGCGGACCAGGTGGAGCGCGATTACGAAGCGTTCATCAAGGCCGCGCGCAGTGGCGCGATCGTGGCGCGCAGCGACGAGGACATGGCCGCCGACTTCCGCATCTGATTGTTGCGCTTGCTTCGGCGATTGCGGTCGTATCGGCATCGGCATTGAGGCGTGCGTTGCGGGGCGCGCTTCGCCGCCCGCGCGTTCAGGCATGCGGCGCGCGCGGCTGCCACTCGCGCGAACGCGCTATCCTTGCGCTTTTGCTCCGCCGCACGCGCGCCGCGCCGTGCGGTTCGCGTCTCATGCGTCTACGTCACATCGAAGTCTTCCACGCGATCATGCGCACGGGCTCGCTCTCGAAGGCCGCCGAGCTCCTGTGCGTCTCGCAGCCCGCCGTGAGCAAGGTGCTCGCGCATGCCGAGCGCAGCGCGGGCCTGAAGCTGTTCGCACGCGCGCACGGCCGCCTGCAGCCCACGCGCGAAGCCGAATTGCTGTTCGCCGAAACGCAGAAGCTCCAGTCGAGCCTTGACAGCATTCGCGACCTCGCGCGCAATCTCGCGCTGCATCCGCAAGGACTGCTGCGCATCGGCTGCCTGCCGAGCCTCGGGCTGAGCCTCATTCCGCAGGCGCTCCAGGCGTTTCGCGCGAGCTATCCCGCCGTGTCGCTCAAGGTCCAGACGCGTCATACCGCCGAGCTGCTCAACGCCTTGCTCACGCGCGAGCTGGACGTGGGCGTCGCGCTCAATCCGCCCGCGCGGCCCGGCATCGAAGCGCTCGAACTCGGCCGCACGGCCGTGGTATGCGTGGCGCCGCCCGACGATCCCACGCCGCCCGGCGTGCCGCTCGCGCTGCAGGAATTCGTCGACGGCGACTGGATCAGCATCGGCAACGTCGATCCGCTTGGCGAGACCATCGGCCATCTGCTCGAGACTCAGGGCGTGGACGGGCGGCTCGCCGCCGTCGAGGCGCAGACCTGGTATGTGGCGCGCTCGCTGGCGGCGCGCGGCATCGGCCGCGTGCTGCTCGACGAGATCACGGCGAAGAGCGCGGGCGAGCCGGTCGCGATCCGCCGCGTGGAGCCGGAATTCAGCGTGGGCGTGTTCGCGGTGTGGCGCGACGGCGGCATGGATTCGCAGGCGGGCAACGCGTTCGTGGACGTGTTGCGCGGGATGCTCGCGGCGCGTTGAGCGGGCTTTACCGCTCAGTGCAGCGGCAACGATTGAAACGATAGAGGCAAGGACCATGACTGAAGCGAATCGAAACGAAGGCGCGGCGACGGGTGCAGCAACGGATGCCGTGACGGATCCGGCCGCGCGTCCCGCGCGCAAAGTGGCGCTCGTTACCGGCGCGGGTAGCGGCATCGGGCGCGCCTGCGCGCGCAAGCTGCTCGCGAACGGCTATGCCGTCGTGCTCACGGGCCGCCGCGCCGAGCCGCTCGAAACGCTGGCGGCCGAGGCGTGCGCGGCCGGTCAGGAGGCGCTGGCCGTGCCGTGCGACGTGACCGATGCTGCCGCCGTGGAGGCGCTCTTCGAGCGCGTGCGCACGCACTATGGGCGTCTGGACCTGCTGTTCAACAACGCGGGGCGCAACGCGAAGGCGGTCGACATCGACGAGCTTTCCGTCGACGACTGGCGCGCCGTGGTCGAGACCAACCTCACCGGCGTGTTCCTGTGCACGCGCGCGGCGTTCGCGCTGATGAAGCGCCAGAGCCCGCGCGGCGGCCGCATCATCAACAACGGCTCGATCTCGGCGCACGCGCCGAGGCCGTTCAGCATCGCGTACACGGCCACCAAGCACGCCATCACGGGCCTCACGAAGTCGGTGTCGCTCGACGGGCGGCGCTACGACATCGCGTGCGGTCAGATCGACATCGGCAACGCGGCCACCGAGATGGCCGAGCGCATGGCGCACGGCGTGCCGCAGGCGAACGGCGAGATGGCCGTGGAGCCGCTGATGGACGTCGAGCTCGTCGCCGATGCGGTGCTGCACATGGCGCAATTGCCGCTCGCCGCGAACGTGCAGTTCATGACGATCATGGCGACCAAGATGCCGTTCGTGGGGCGCGGCTGACCCGGGCCTGGTCTCCGCTTGCTCCGGCGCGAGGCGCCGCACGCACGTTCGCATGCTCCCGTATACTGGGCGTGCCGAACCGCCACGCCGTGCGCGCCCCATGCCTTTGCCCCCGCATTCCGAGGACGATCCGCGTCCCTTGCCGCCCGAGCGGCCCAGTAACGACGACTGCTGCCAGAGCGGCTGCAGTCCCTGCATCTTCGATCTCTACGACGAAGAGGTGGGCCGCTGGCGCGCCGCACTGGCGGCGTGGGAGGCGCGCGAAGCCGCGCGTCTGGCCGCGGCGAGCGCACCCGCAAAAGTGAAGACGAAGGCGCACGGATCGGCTGGTTCCGCGAAGGCGAAAGCGCACGGTGGAGCTTCCTCGAAGCGTGCGCCTGAATCGCCCGGATAGCGCGCAATATCGTGCGCTGTCGTGCGATATCGTGGATATCGCCGGCACCGACGAACCCCATCATCGTCATCTACCCCGGATTCCCACCAGACCGTCATGTCCGATCCCGTTTTGCCCCTCGCGGCCAGCCCGCCCGATTCCGCCGCACTCGACGCGCTGCACGCATTCGCCGAACGGCATCCACGCCTGTTCGTGCTGACCGGCGCAGGCATCAGCACGGACTCGGGCATTCCCGGCTACCGCGACGAAAACGGCGCCTGGAAGCGTTCGCCGCCCATCACGCTGCAGGAATTCCTCGGATCCGAAAGCGCGCGGCGGCGCTACTGGGCGCGCAGCATGATCGGCTGGCCGACGGTCGGCCTCGCGCAGCCCAACGGCGCGCATCGCGCGCTCGCGCAGCTCGGCGCCGCGCAGCGCGTGGGCGCGCTCGTCACGCAAAACGTGGACGGTCTGCATCAGCGTGCCGGCAGCCCCGATGTCATCGAGCTGCACGGCAGCATCGGCCACGTGCACTGCCTCGACTGCGGCGCGCAATACACCCGCGCGTCGCTGCAGCCGCGTCTCGAAGCGGGCAATCCTGCACTCGCGGGCGCGAACGCCGAGCCTGCCGCCGACGGCGACGCGCACCTCGACTTCGACGGCGAGCAGGCCTTCGAGATTCCAGCCTGCGAGGCGTGCGGCGGCACGCTCAAGCCGTCGGTGGTGTTCTTCGGCGAGAACGTGCCGCGCGAGCGCGTGGCCGCGGCCTCGGCGGCGCTCGACGAAGCGGATGCGGTGCTGGTAGTCGGCTCGTCGCTGATGGTGTACTCGGGCTATCGCTTCTGCGCCTGGGCGCAGCAGCGCGGCAAGCCTGTGGCGGCGATCAATCTCGGCAAGACGCGCGCCGATCCGCTGCTCGCGCTCAAAGTAGCGGCGCCATGTGCGGCCACGCTCGAAGCACTGGCCACGCGCCTTTCGGCATGATGCTGCGCAGGTGCCACGATTTCGGGCAACCCTTTCGGGCAACCCACTTGGTCATCGAGAACAACGCAATAACGAAGCAGTAACGCAACGACAACTACGCAATAACGTAGCCACAAGGAAAGCTGATGCCGAACACGACCGCCGAGCTCGAAGCGCACTACGGCGTGCCGAACGAGCGCTCGCTGCGCAAGGAAATCGATCACGTGAACGCGGACTACCGCCGCTTCATCGAGCTTTCGCCGTTCGTGGTGCTCGCGACGGGCGGCCCCGAAGGGCTCGATTGCTCGCCGCGCGGCGACGCGCCGGGCTTCGTGCGCATCCTCGACTCGCGCACGCTCGCGTTGCCCGACCGCCCCGGCAACAACCGCGTCGACAGCCTGCACAACGTGGTGGCCGCGCCGCAGATCGGCCTGTTGTTCATGGTGCCCGGCGTCGGCGAGACACTGCGCGTGAACGGCCGCGCGCGCGTGAGCGTCGATCCCGAACTGCTCGCGAGCTTTGCCGTCGACGGCAAGCCGCCGCGCTCGGTGCTGCTGGTCGAGGTGCAAAGCGTGTACTTCCATTGCTCGAAGGCGATCGTGCGCTCGAACCTCTGGGACCCGGCGCGCCACGTCGAGCGCTCGCAGTTGCCGAGCGCGGGCGAGATGCTGCGGCGCGTGAGCGCGGAGCAATACGGCGAGGCGTTCGACGTCCAAGGTTACGAAGCCGGTCTTGCCGAGCGCATAAAGACGAGCCTGTACTGACCGGCCGCTGCCATCCCCCATCTTCACCGACGACACGATGAACGAACCCCAGGATCAGGACATTCACCGCCTCACGGCGCCCGCGGCCGCGCGCAATGCGGCGCCGATTCTCGAAGTGCTGCGTGGCGCGCTGCCCGCGCGCGGCACGGTGCTGGAGATCGCGAGCGGCACCGGCCAGCATGCCGCGCATTTCGCGGCGGCGCTGCCCGGCATCGAATGGCAGCCGAGCGACGCCGACCCGCGCGCCCGCGCCTCCATTGCCGCGTGGCGTGCGCACACGGGTCTCGCGAACCTGCGCGAGCCGCTCGATCTCGACGTGCGCCGCGAGCCCTGGCCCGTGGATGCCGTGGACGCCATCGTCTGCATCAACATGATTCACATCGCGCCCTGGGAGGCCGCTGTTGCGTTGATGAAAGGCGCGGGCGCGCGCATTGCGGCAGGCAACGCACTGGTGCTCTACGGGCCGTACCGGCGCGGCGGCGCGCACACGGCGCCGTCGAACGAAGCCTTCGACGCCGATTTGCGCGCGCGCGACCCGTCGTGGGGCGTGCGCGATCTGGAGGCGGTCGAGGCGCTCGCGCAAGCCGAAGGCCTCGTCTGCGAGGCGGTCGTGCCGATGCCGGCCAACAATTTCAGCGTGGTGTTTCGCAAGCAGCCGGCGGCGGCCGGCGAATAAACGGGAGCAGGCAGGGGGAGGCAAAAGCGGGAGACGAAGTCGGAAGACACCAGTGCGCAATAACGCGCAGGGAGACGAACACGCGGGCGAGCGCCGGTTGCCGCCGTAGCCCGCCAGGCCGTGCGCGCAGAATGTACGCTGCGGCACGCCGCGTGGAGGTTTCCCTTATCCTTGCACGATCGATGCCGCGCGCGAAACCGCTCGGCGTCGCCCCAATCGATTGAAGTGGAGATTCAACATGAGCAAACAGGCAATCGGCGTGGTGGGTCTCGCCGTGATGGGGCGCAATCTCGCGCTCAACATCGAGAGCCGCGGCCATGCGGTGTCGGTGTTCAACCGCAGCCGCGAGAAAACCGATGAGCTGATCGCTGAGTTCCCCGAACGCAAGCTCGTGCCGACGTACACGCTCGAAGAGTTCGTCGCGTCGCTCGAGAAGCCGCGCCGCATCCTGATGATGGTCAAGGCGGGCGAGCCCACCGACGCCACCATCGCGGCGCTCAAGCCGCTGCTGGACCAGGGCGACATCCTGATCGACGGGGGCAACACGCATTTTACCGACACCATCCGCCGCAATCAGGAGCTCGCGAAGGCGGGCCTGCACTTCATCGGCACGGGTGTCTCGGGCGGCGAGGAAGGTGCGCTCAAGGGCCCCTCGATCATGCCGGGCGGCCCGCGCGATGCTTACGATCTGGTTGCGCCGATCCTCACCGAGATCGCCGCGAAGGCGCCCGATGGCGAGCCGTGCGTCGCGTACATGGGTCCGGACGGCGCGGGCCACTACGTGAAGATGGTCCACAACGGCATCGAATACGGCGACATGCAGCTGATCGCCGAAAGCTACGCGGTGCTCAAGCAGGTGCTCGGGCTCTCGAACGACGAGCTGGGCCAGGTCTACACCGAATGGAACCAGGGCGAGCTCGACAGCTACCTGATCGAAATCACCTCGAAGATCTTCCGCAAGAAGGACGAGGAGACGGGCAAGTATCTCGTCGACGTGATTCTCGACCGCGCCGCGCAAAAGGGCACCGGCAAATGGACGAGCCAGAACGCGCTCGACCTGGGCGCGCCGCTGCCGCTCATCACCGAAGCGGTGTTCGCGCGCGTGCTCTCGTCGCTCAAGACGCAGCGCGTGGCGGCCAGCAAGGTGCTCGCGGGCCCCGACGCCAAGCCGTTCGCGGGCGATCGCAAGGCGTTCATCGAAGCGGTGCGCCGCGCGCTGTACTTCTCGAAGGTGATCTCGTACGCGCAGGGCTTCGCGCAACTGCGTGCGGCCTCGGACGAGTACAAATGGGATCTGCAATACGGGACGATCGCCAAGATCTTCCGCGCGGGCTGCATCATCCGCGCGCGCTTCCTGCAGAAGATCACCGATGCCTATGCGAAGAACCCGCAGATCGACAACCTGCTGCTCGATCCCTACTTCCGCGACATCGCCGCGAACTATCAGGCGGCCTTGCGCGAAGTGGTGGTCCAGGCCGTGAACGCGGGCGTGCCGGTGCCGGCGTTCTCGTCGGCGATCGCGTACTTCGACGGCTATCGCTCGGAGCGCGTGCCCGCGAATCTCGTACAGGCCCAGCGCGACTTCTTCGGCGCACATACCTTCGAGCGCATCGACAAGCCGGGCAGCTTCCACGCCGAGTGGGCGTAAGAAGGTAGCCAGCGCCTAAAGAGGGACGTACGAAGTTAGTGCTTACTGCGGCGCTCGACCGCATTGTAGTTGCAGATCGAGACCGAATCTCAAGGGGAACCGCTGCGTTCCCCTTTTTTATTACCAGAACTGCAACGATATATTGCGTAATCAGGGTTTTCCCTGGTCGGGGTAAACGCCTAGACTTTCATCAAGCGCTAACGAACACCGAGTTCGAAGCGAATACAAAACAGATGGAGGTTGAATCATGAAGAAGCTTTTCCCCGCAGTTATCGTGGCCGCAGCCCTTGCTATTCCGGCTGTTTCGTTCGCCCAGTCGAGCGAGCAAGGTTTGACCCGCGCTCAAGTACGCGCCGAGCTTGTCCAGCTTGAGCAGGCGGGCTACAAGCCGGCGGGCGATCAGGTGAATTACCCGCAGAACATCCAGGCCGCACAGGCCCGCGTGACCCAGGAAAAGCTGGCGAGCGGCGATACGAGCGGTTATGGCGCACCGGCTGTCGGTACGTCGCAGTCGGGCGCTCCGGTGGTGCAGCCGCAGCATGTGGCTCCGTCGCAATCGGTTTATTTCGGCCACTAAGTTGTGCAGTAGCCGCGGGTTGATGCGAAGTCGCGTTGAGGGACTTCGCGGTTGAGGCGGCTGGTGGTTGTTGTGGTTGTTGCTTCACGTAATAGGCTTTAGCAGAAGTCGCAGCAAGCAGTTGAAGGTGCAGTTAGCAAAGAGGTGTAGTTGGAGCAAGCAGTTCGCGGTAGATGTAGCAGTGGAAGTTACTTTACGCAGTAGGCAGTAGTAGTGCGCAGTCAGTAGTAGAAGGTGCAGTCAAGCAAAGAGGTGTAGTTGGCAGTTTGCAGTAGATGTCGTAGTAGAAGTGGTTTTATGCAGTCCGCAGTAGAAGTGGAGTAATCAGTAGCATACCGAAGTAAGCAAAGAGGTTGCATTAGCAGTTGCAGTACGTAGCAAGCAATGGCGGTAAGCAGTTGAAGTTGCAGTACGCAGTAGCAGCATGCAGTCTGGCGCGGCCCGGTACAAACCGGCCCGCGCTTTTCTTTTATGGGCGTTCGACGCAACGCTCCATGCCATAGCAACGCTTAACAGAACTCCAGATGCCGCAACGGTGCGCGGCTCATCAGCGACCCGGCAAATGCGGTACGCCCTCGTTGCTCGTCACGCTCAGTTGATGGATCGTCCGATGCGCCTTGTTCAACTGCGCCTGCGCGGCGATGCGCTGCGCTTCGAGCTGCGCCACGTCCTTGCGCACTTGATGCTGGTGCGCGCTCACGCGGTGTTCCTGCTCGGCGTGGCGCTGCAGGTCGACGCGCAGACGCTCGGCCTGCGCCTCCGACTGTTCGATCTGCTTCGTGAGCATCGCGTTTTGCGCGGCCAACTGGGCGAGCCGCGTTTCGCCTTCGGCGAGGCGCATTGCTTGCTCTTCGAGATGATGAAACGCCGCGCCGGCCGAATCGGGATCGGTGGCCCGCAAGGCGTGCCAGAGCGTGTTGTCCTGATGCAGCGTCACGAAATAGGAGAGCGTCTGGCCATGGAACAGCAGCGTCACGGTGTAGTCGAAGCTGCGGAATACGCGGAAGGTCGTGAGCTCGTTCGCGGCAACGAGCGCTTCGAACGAGGCGCCATCAGCGAGCTGCACGGGCCGGTTGCTCAGATGCGAGGGCATGGCCGGCACCGCGTGCAGCGTGGAGACCGGGCGCGGCGCGGTGGCGGCATCGGGCATGTTCGGGCCGAGCGCCTCGGCGCTGCCGGGCGCACTGGCACCGCCGCTGGCGGGTCGTGCGACGGGTTCATCGCGCTCGATTGCGCTTGCTTCGGTGGGCGTTGTTTCATGCGGCGCCTCGTGCTTGACGGCGACGAGGTGCGACGCGCCGTTGGAAAGCACGGCGCTACGGCGATTCAGGAACGATTTCACGGCGGTTCCCCCAAAATGTCATGCCGGAAGTCGCGATGGCCCGGGCCTGAAGGCGGCGGGCGCAGGCGGCTGGCATGCGGTCGAGGTGGGGCGCTGCGGGTAGACGCAGCCGTCCGCGCCTGCATGGCTTGTGGCGTGCCGATGCTCAGTGCAGCAGGCGCCGACGGCGGGCAATATCGTCGAACAGCGCGTGGCCGGGCTCGAGCGCGAACCACCAGGTTTCGTCATAGCCGCTCAGGGTGTCGAGCGCGTCGCGCAGGCGCTCGAGCACGATGGCCGGGATTTCGACCGTCGCTTCCAGGCCTCCGGTCAACCGCGCGATACTGGCGTGCTGGACCAGTTCGTCGGCGGCTTCCGCGACGTCGGCGGCAAACACGAGATGGTTGTTCAGCAGTTCGACGAGGCCAGGCGATGCCGCGACATCTTCGACGTTGAGCTGCACGGAAAGGAAAGTGGCTTTGTTCATCCTCGGATTCCTCACGGACGTTGCACCACAGCGAGAGGCCTTTCGTCTGGATTTCGTCTGATTATCTGATGAGAGCCGCAGGACCCAGTATAGGCGAGCGCACAGGCGGGTGGGCCCGGCGTGCGCAGGACGCTGGCGGGCGATCCGCGGGCTCCGGGGCGAGCGATCGCGGCGCCCGGAGTGGCGACCGAAGCGGCGCGCGAAAAAAGCTCGTCACGCATGGGACGATATAATGGGGGCCGTTCGCCAATTCCGGCTTAATCAGGGTATCGCAGGCGAACGCCAGCGGCCCCACGCGCATCACAATACGTATCCCCGTCGTACGTAGCGAGGAACCAGCGAGGTACAGCAAGATGAATCGACAACGGCGAAACCCGGGCGCATACGCGGCATTGGCCGCACTCACGCTCGCCTGCAGCGCCTGCAGCACGCTCATGCCACCTTGGGAGGGCGGTACGATTTCGGCGCCCGCCCCGACGTCCAACGGCGTGCCCGCCGGCTACTACCGCGTCAATCCAGGCGACACGCTTTCGCGCATCGCCGGCGCCTATGGCCAGCGCCCGCAGGACCTCGCGAGCTGGAACCAGTTGCCGCCGAACGCGCAGGTGCTGCCCGGCCAGGTGCTGCGCGTGGCGCCGCCGCCGAACTACGCGACGAGTAACGCCAATCCGGCGCCGCAGCCGCCCGCCTATACCAACGCGGCGCCCGCGGCCGCCGGCGTCTCCGCGCCCGCGCCGGTCGGCGTCACGCTCGCGTGGCCCGTGCGCGGCCCGATCCTGCAGCGCTTCGCGCCGGGCAAGTCCAACGGCATCGTGATCGGCGGCACCCAGGGTGAGCCGGTCAAGGCCGCCGCCGCGGGCCGCGTGGTCTATGCGGGCACCGGCATCGAGGCCTACGGGCCGCTCGTCATCATCAAGCACGACGACCAGACCGTGACCGCCTATGGGCACAACAGCAAGCTGCTCGTGAAGGAAGACGACGCCGTCTCGCAAGGCCAGCCGATCGCCGAAATGGGCGTCGACAACAACGGCATCCCCGGCGTGGTGTTCGAAGTGCGCAGCGACGGCAAGCCGGTCGATCCGCTGCAACTGCTTCCGCGTTGAGCACCGGGCACGTACGCCGCGGCGCTATCGGTGCCACCGGCGCTACGTGCGCGCGCTGCATGTGCCGGTCATGCGCCGGTCATGCACTGTTCTTGTACCCGTCACGCGCCGGGCGCCCCCGCCTCCAGCGTGTCCAGGCGGTTGGCGCACTAGCCCAGGCTTCCCTTTCCAGGCCGTTTGAAAATACACTCGATGGTTTCCACGCCGCGCCACGCGGCGGAACGCGCCGTGCGCGCACGGCCATTACGAGGATGCCATCCGCATGATCGATCTGCGCAGCGACACCGTTACCCGTCCGAGCCTCGCCATGCTCGCCGCCATGACCCAGGCCGAAACCGGCGACGACGTCTGGGGCGACGATCCCACCGTGCTGCGCCTGCAGGCGCGCGTGGCCGAGGAGGCCGGCAAGGAGGCGGGGCTGTTTTTCCCGAGCGGCACCCAGAGCAACCTCGCCGCATTGATGGCGCATTGCGGCCGCGGCGACGAATACCTCGTCGGCCAGGCGGCCCACACGTACAAATACGAAGGCGGCGGTGCGGCGGTGCTCGGCAGCATCCAGCCGCAGCCGCTCGAAAACGCCGAGGACGGCACGATCGCGCTCGAACGCGTCGCCGCCGCGATCAAGCCGATCGACGACCACTTCGCGCGCACGCGCCTGTTCGCGCTCGAGAACACCATCGGCGGGAAGGTGCTGCCGGCCGCCTATGTCGCCGAGGCCACGCAGTTCGCGCATGGCCGCGGTCTCGCCACCCATCTCGACGGCGCACGCGTATTCAATGCGGTCGTTGCGTCGAACCAGCCGCTCAAGGCCCTGGCCGAGGGCTTCGACTCCGTGTCGATCTGCTTCTCGAAGGGCCTGGGCGCGCCGGTCGGCTCGGTGCTCGTGGGCAGCAAGGCGCTGATCGACGTGGCGCACCGCTGGCGCAAGGTGCTCGGCGGCGGCATGCGCCAGTCGGGCGTGCTCGCGGCGGCTTGCCTCTACGCGCTCGATCACAACGTCACGCGTCTCGCCGACGATCACGCGAATGCGGAACGTCTCGCCGCCGGGCTCGCGCAGATCGACGAGGTGAAGGTGGCGTCGCTGGCCACCAACATGGTGTTCGCGCAGTTCCCGCAGGCCGATTGCGCGCCGCTGGAGGCGTGGCTCAAGGAGCGCGGCATCCTCACGCAGATGCTCTATGCGTCGCGCTTCGTGACGCACCTCGACGTGAGCGCCGCCGATATCGATACTTTCGTCGCGGCGGTGAAGGGGTACTTCAAGCGTTAATCGGCGATGCGGGTTGTGGTGCGCGCCGGCCTGGCGGCGCACCCATCGCTCACTTCTTTACGGCGCGATGCGACGGCGCGAACAGCCGCAAGCCGCTCGCCACGCTCGCCGCCGCCGCAAAGGCGGCGCCCAGACCCAGCGCCAGCGTGGGCCCATGCGCGCCCGCAATCCCGAAGCACAGCGCCACGAGCGCCGCGCCCGTGGTCTGTCCGAGCAGGCGCGAGACCGCGATGGTGCCGCTCGCGCCGCCACTGCGCTCGGGCGGCGCCGACGACATGATCGCCTTCAGGTTCGGCGACTGGAAGAAGCCGAAGCCCGCGCCGCAGATCGACATGCGGATCACGATATCGGGCAGGCCCGGATGCGCGGGCAGCAGTGCGAGCGACGCCATGCCGGCCGCGAGGATCGCAAGGCCGATCCCGCCGAGCAGGCCCGGCGGATAGCGGTCGGAGAGCCGTCCCGCAATGGGCGCGGCGGCGGCCACGACCACGGACCAAGGCGTCATCAGGAAGCCCGTTTCCACCTGGCTGCGCATCAGCACGGTTTCGAAATAGAACGGCAGCGAGACGAACGCGAGACCCTGGGCCGCGAACGAGCACATGGCCGTCAATGAAGAGAGCGCGAATACGGGCCGCTTGAACAGGTCGACGGGCAGCATCGGCGCGGGATGCCCAGCCTCGCGGCGGATCAGCAGCGCGCCGAACACGAGCGCCGTGACCGCGGCCACGGCCACTTCCTTGCCCGGCGCGCGCTGCGCCGCCTCGCCGAGCGCGAAGATCAGCGCGGCGAAGGTCACGAGGTTGAGCAGCGCGGCGAGCGGGTCGAAGGCGTGCTTGCCGCGCTCCGTGTGCGGCAGCGCGGGCAGCGCGAACACGAGCGCGACCAGCCCGAGCGGCACGTTGATCCCGAAGAGCCAGGGCCAGGTGCCCGCCGAGAGAATGATCGAGGCGATGGTCGGCCCCACGGCGAACGAGACGCCCACGATCAGCGCGTTCATGCCCAGCCCGCGTCCGAGCCGGTGCGGCGGGTAGAGAAAACGGATCAGCGCCGTGTTGACGCTCATGATCGCGCTCGCGCCGAGTCCCTGCAGCACGCGCGCGCCGGCGAGCGCCGTGAGCGTGGGCGCGAGCGAGCAGGCCAGCGACGCCACCGTGAAGATCGCGAGCCCGCTGATATAGATGCGCCGGTGCCCGACGATGTCGCCTAGCGCGGCGAGCGGCAGCAGCGTCGCCACCATCGCGAGCTGGTACGCGTTGATGATCCAGACCGAGGCGGCGGGCGCCGCGTGCAGATCGGCGGCGATGGCGGGCAGGGCGGTGTTGGCGATGGCCGTGTCGAGCGTCGCCAGCGCGACGGCGAGCATGATCGCGGCCATCGCGCGGCGGTTTTTGGGCGACATGGGCGCGTCGGCGCGCTCGGTGACGCTTTGCGCGGTGCGGGTTTCGGACACGGCGGATCTCGGCTGATTCGAAGCGGGGGGCGCTTACGCGCGAACCCGGCAGGCGCGGGCGCGCATCTCGCGATTGTTGCAGAGGCGGCCCGATTCTGCAGCGGCCGTTTCAAAGCGTGAGCCGCCTGTAAGGTGGCGCGGGCGTGGGCCACAAACGCAGGCACGAGCGCGGAAAAACCGTTCGCCAATGCGCTTCAAACGCAACTAACCGCCAAGAGCGCCCAATTCCCGCGAGCCGCCAGTGCGCCGCGCATCCACGCGGAAAGCCATGCGCCACGGGCATGGCGCGGCGCCGCACGCCACCCGAAAATGTCCTACTCTGCAAACTGATCCGCGCTGCCCGGCGGCCGCATTTGCCGCGTCCGCTGTCCGCAGCGCGCCGTTTTTTCGGGAGACATTCGATGACAGCAGTGGGTCTTGAATTCGACCAGTTGAAGAGCAGTGCCGACGCCCTGCGCCGTTCCGTGTCGAACCGCATGATGTATGGCGTCGGCAAGGACGCCGTGACGGCGCGTCCGCAGGACTGGCTGCACGCCGCCGCGCTTGCCGTGCGCGACCGTCTCGTCGAGCGCTGGATGGTGACCACGCGCCGCCAGTACGACCAGGACGCCAAGCGCGTCTATTACCTGTCGATGGAATTCCTCATCGGCCGCACCTTCTCCAATGCGCTGCTCGCGCTCGGCATCTACGAGCCGATGAAAGAGGCGCTCGCGGGCCTCGGCGTCGACATGGAAGCGCTGATCGACCTCGAGCCCGACGCCGCGCTCGGCAACGGCGGCCTCGGGCGCCTCGCCGCGTGCTTTCTCGACTCGATGGCCACGCTCGGCATTCCGGGCTTCGGCTACGGCATCCGCTACGACTACGGCATGTTTCGCCAGCAGATCATTAACGGCGAGCAGGTGGAGGAGCCCGACTACTGGCTGAGCTCGGGCAACCCATGGGAATTTCCGCGCCCCGAGGTCCAGTATCCGGTGCATTTCGGCGGACGCACCGTGCAGCGCAACGGCGCCGTCGAGTGGATCGAGACGCAGCACGTGAACGCGATGGCCTACGACACCATCATTCCCGGCTACGCGACGAGCGCGACCAACACGCTGCGCCTGTGGTCCGCGCGCGCCGCCGAGGAGCTCAATCTCCTGGCGTTCAATCAGGGCGAGTATCAGCGCGCGGTGGAAGCGCGCAACATATCCGAGAACGTCTCGCGCCTGCTCTATCCCGACGATTCGACCATGGCGGGCCGCGAATTGCGCCTGCGCCAGGAATACTTCTTCGTCTCGGCGACGATGCAGGATCTGATCCGCCGCCACCTGCGCACGCACAGCACGTTCGGCCGCTTCTCCGACAAGGTCGCGGTACATCTGAACGATACGCACCCGGTGCTGGCGATCCCCGAGCTGATCCGCCTGCTCGTGGACGTCCATCACATGCCCTGGAACGAGGCGATGGGCCACGTCAAGCGCGTATTCTCGTACACGAATCACACGCTGATGCCCGAAGCGCTGGAAACCTGGGACGTCGAACTATTGGCGCGCCTGCTGCCGCGCCATCTCGAGATTATCTTCGACATCAACGCCGCGTTCCTGCGCGAGGCGAGCGAGAAGGGCACGCACGATCTCGACTTCATCCGCCGCATTTCGCTCGTGGACGAATACGGCCAGCGGCGCGTGCGCATGGCCTATCTCGCGATCGTCGCGAGCCACAAGGTCAATGGCGTCTCGAAGCTGCACTCGCAACTGATGACGCGCGATATCTTCGCCGACTTCGCGCGGCTGTTTCCCGAGCGCTTCACCAATGTGACCAACGGCATCACGCCGCGGCGCTGGCTCGCCCAGGCGAGCCCGCCGCTCGCGCGGCTCGTGGACGAGACCATCGGCACGCATTGGCGCACCGATCTGTTCGAGCTCGGCGCGCTGCGCAAGCTCGCCGGCGACGCGGCGTTCGAAGAGGCGTTCCGCGCGGCCAAGCGCGAGAACAAGGTGCGCCTCATCCGCAAGATGACCGCGCGAACCGGCCTCGCGTTCAATCCCGACGCGCTGTTCGACATGCAGGTCAAGCGCATCCACGAATACAAGCGGCAACTGCTCAACGTGCTGCACGTGATCACGCGCTACAACCGCATCGTGCAGGAGCCCGAACGAGACTGGGTGCCGCGCGTGGTGCTGTTCGCGGGCAAGGCGGCCTCGGCTTACCGCATGGCCAAGACCATCATTCGCCTCATCAACGACGTGGCCGACAAGGTGAATCAGGACCCCGTCGTGGGCGACCGCCTCAAGGTGGTGTTCGTGCCGAACTACGGCGTGAGCGTGGCCGAAGTGCTGATTCCCGCAGCCGACCTTTCCGAGCAGATCTCGACGGCGGGCACCGAGGCGTCGGGCACCGGCAACATGAAGCTCGCGCTCAACGGCGCGCTGACGATGGGCACGCTGGACGGCGCGAACATCGAGATCGGCGAGGCCGTGGGCGCGGACAACATCTTCATCTTCGGCAATACGTCCGACCAGGTCGATGCGCTGCGTTGCGCGGGCTACCGGCCGCGTCAGATCTACGAAGAGAATGCCGAGCTGCGCATGGTGCTCGACCAGATTCGCAAGGGCTTTTTCTCGCCTGAAGATCCGGCGCGTTACGCGGAAATCTTCCACACGCTCGTGGACTGGGGCGATCACTACATGGTGCTCGCCGACTACGCCGCGTTCGTGCAGGCGCAGGAGGCGGCGGACCGGCGCTTCGTCGACGTGCCTGGCTGGACCGCGAGCGCGATCGAGAACGTGGCGGGCATGGGCATGTTCTCGTCGGACCGCGCGATTGCGGAGTACGCGCGCGAGATCTGGCATACCTTGCCGATCGATACGGCGCGCTGATGCGCGCCGGTAGTGATTGCTAGTGATGCGCGGCGGGTTGAGGTCGAGTTGACGTCCGTACTGTGGTCGCTCGCGGACTTACTGCGCGGCGGGGCGCGCCGCGCTCGCCTCGGTGCTGGCGGCCTTGGCCGCGCGCACGGCCTGCTCGACGCGCTCGAGGAAGGCAAGGTCGGCGCTCCAGACCGCTTCGCGCGATTCGCCGCCCGTCACGACGAAGAGCTGGTGCCGGGCTTCCTGCCAGATCCACGCGAGCCAGCCCACGACCACCATCATCACGCCGCATGCGAGTCCGGCGCCCGAGCCGTATGCGCCGCCTGCCGCGGCGAGCGCCACGCCGATCAGCGAGAGCGCGATGGGCACCGTGCGCTTGCGCTGCCCGGCGACGATGCGCAAGTCGTCGATGTCGCGCAACGGGAAGACCTGGCCCGCGGCGGAGAGCGCGGTGCGCGTGACCGAGACGCCGGCTTCGTTGAAAGGGAGTTCCATCGATTCGATCGCTGCGAGGGGAAAGGGCGCAGCGTACCAGAAGCGCGCGCGAAGCGGCAGCTCGCACGGCGCCGCAGCCAGCGGCGCCGTGTGGCACAAGCTTAGAACTTGTGGCGGATGCCCACGCGCAGCGCGACCTGGTTCTGCGAGCCGCTGCCCGACGGGGCGAAGATGCTCGATGACGAATCGCCGATCTGCGCCTGGACCGGCGCGCCCTTGTAGGTGCCCGATGCGTCTTCGTAAGCCACGAGCGCGTAGACGTCCGTGCGCTTGCTGAGCGCATAGTCGGCCGACGCGTTGACCTGGTTCCAGTGCGCCGTGAACAGGCCCGAAGCGCGCGAGTACGTGTAGCCCACCGCGGCCGTGAAGGCCGGCGTGAACGCGTACTTGGCGCCCGCTTCATAGGCGTTGTAGAGCGTCGACGAACCCGTGACCGGCGCGAAGCGCGTGTTGGTCCAGAGCAGCCACATCGTCGCCGGGCCGAACACGTAGCGGCCGCCGAAACCGAACGAGCGCAGATCGCGGATCACGCCCGTGCTGCTGCCGGTCGTGTTGACGTTGGCGAGCGAGGTCGAGAACGTCGTCGGCGATGCCGCGGCCGGATAGGTGATGTCCGTGTACGCGCCGCCGAGGCTGAACGGACCGTATGCGTAGTTCGCGCCGAAGCTGTACGCGCGCGAAGAGGCCGTCGCGGTGCCGGCCGGCGAGCCCGCGAACGAGGTCGTGTTCGAGAAGCCATAGAGGCCGCCGAATGTGAAGCCCGAGAAGTTCACGCTCTGGAACTTGACGGCGTTGTTGATGCGGCTCGACGTGAGCTGGTCGACGTCGTTGACGTGGTAGGCCCAGTTGCCCGAGACCGTGTTGCCGCCCGTCGAGTACTGCCCGCCGAGCACGTCCGTGCTGAACGAGTATTGACGGCCGAACGTGAGCGAGCCGATGTTGTCCTTCGTGAGGCCGACATAGGCCTGACGGCCGAACATCGCGCCGCCCTGGCCGGCCGTGCCGTTACCGACGTTGAAGCCGTTTTCGAGCACGAAGATCGCCTTCAGGCCGCCGCCCAGGTCTTCCGAGCCGCGCAGGCCCCAACGGCTGCCTTGCGCGACGCCGTCGCCGAACGTGAAGGCCTTCGAGCTGCCCTTGGACGCGTCCTGAACGTGGTTGATGTAGTTCACGCCCGCATCGATCAGGCCGTACAGGGTCACGCTGCTTTGCGCGTGAGCGGCGCCCGCAAACGTGGTCAGAATAGCGGTGGTCAAAATCTTGTTTTTCAACTGTTTCTCCGGATGAAGGAAAGTCTGTGCCGGGCTTCTTGGGAGCCGGTTGGTGCGACGCGCTGCAATTTAAGGGTCGATCACGAAAGCAATGTGACAGTAAGGATATGCAGGCTGAATGTCGCCCTGGTGTGGTGCGGATGCCACAAGGGGCTTGCGAGTGGCGCAAGCTGGCCACGAGCCGCGCCGGGATTGGGTCGGCGGGAATGGGAAGGGGGCGAATGCGGCGCGGGAAGCAGAGAAATGCGGGTTATAAAATTTTCTGCTTTAAATCATCCAGATTCGTATATGGATCGCCGATTTGATTGGCAATCCGAATTAACTGGAAGGGGAGTTTTGCCGGTGAGGCGCACGGGCTCGTTCGTATCAGGACACGAGCCCCTGCGCCCGGGAAAGCATCAGCAAAACATCAAAGCGAAAGCAGCGAACCCGTGCGGATCGGCCTGTCGCCCGCAATGCGCGCGATCTCCATGCCGGCCGTCGCGAAGCGCGCGCTATGCCGCGCGTACATCACGCCGCTCACACTCGCATACAGCGTGGTCAATTCGTCGGTGAGCGGGTCCACGATGTCGGCGACCGGTGCGCCGGCTTCGATCCACGCGCCGCATTCGGCGCGGAACACGATCACGCCGCTTGCCGGCGCCGTGATGGGTTCCGTGCCCGCGAGCGGCGTGGCTGGATGCGCGAGCGGCGGCAGCGGGGCCGCCGTGCCCTCGATCACGCCATAGCCAATCAGATAATCGACGATGGCTTGCGCATCGTGCTCGGCGAATTCGTGCGAGACGTCGCGCTGGCTGCGCAGCTCCACGGTCACCGAAATCGAGCTGTGCGGAATCGGGAAGCGCTGGCCGAAGCGCTCGCGCAGCTCCGACCAGCAGAAGCTGTGAATTTCGTCGAACGGATTGCCGATCGAATTGAGCGCGAGCAGCGACGCCTTGGCGTCCAGATAGCGCGCGAGCGGTTCGACCTCGGGCCAGAGCTCGGGATTCGTGTAGATGTGCAGCGCGGCTTCCCAGTCGCAATGCAGGTCGAGCACGATATCGGCGTCATAGGACAGGCGCTGCAGCGCGAGGCGCTGCGACTCGATTTCGGTCTTCGGCTTTTGCGCCGCGAGCGCCTCGCCCATCGCGGCGCGAATGGCGCGGCGGTTCGCGTCGGCGTCGGGGCCGAGGCGCGCCTCGATCTGCGGCAGCACGAGCGCCGTGAGATCGTAGAAGTTGCGATTGAAGTTCTGCGCGGTGTTCGACTCGAAGCGGCCGATCAGATGGCCGAGCCAATGCTGGTTCAGGCCGATGGGGTTCGCCACCGGCACGATCACGATCTCGCCGAGCAAGCGGCCCGCGGCTTCGAGCGCGGCAAGCTTGCGCCGCAGCGCCCAGGCGGTGAGCATGCCGGGCAGCTCGTCGGCGTGCAGGGACGATTGCACGTACACCTTCTTGCCGCCGGATTGACCGCTGGTTGGGCCGTAATGGAAGCTCGTGATCTGGCGCACGGTGCCGAGTGCAGGCGCTATCAACGGATGGTGGTGGGTTTGCATGATGGGCTCGCGCGGCGCGCGCAGGCGCACGGCGCGTTCAGAGTGAGGGGTAGGGATGGCCCGCGGGCGGGCCGGTGCACATGATCTTAGCCGATATGGACAGCGGGCCGAAAGCGGGGCGCCCGCTTCCCCGGGGCGCGAACAGGAACATTCCACGGCCAGAAAGCAGAAAGCCCAGACCGGATGGGTCTGGGCTTTCTTCCCTCGTCAAACCGGCTCCGCGTCTTCACGCGGCGCCGGTGCTCGGGCGATGCTTAGCTGCCGTACACGTCGAAGTCGAAGTACTTCGACTCGATCTTCTTGTACGTGCCGTCCTTGATCATGTCGGCGATGGCCTTGTCGATCTTCGTCTTCAGGTCGGTGTCTTCCTTGCGCAGGCCGATGGCCGCCGCGCCCGTCGGGATTTCCTTGCCCGCGAACTGGAAGCCCGCGCCGCGCGGCGTCTTCAGGAAGCCGAGGTCGGCCTGCACTTCATCCTGCAGCGCAGCGTCCAGACGGCCCGAGAGCAAGTCGGCATAGACCTGGTCCTGGTTCTGGTAAGGCACCACGTTCACGCCCTTGGGCGCCCAGTTTTCCTTCGCATAGGTTTCCTGGATCGTGCCCTGCTCGACGCCCACCGACTTGCCCTTGAGCGAGTCGGCCGTCGGCTGAAGGCTCGAGCCCTTCTTGGCGACCAGACGCGTCGGCGTGTTGAACAGCTTCGCCGAGAAGGCAATCTGCTCTTCGCGCTGCGGGGTGATCGTCATCGAGGAAAGCACGCCGTCGAACTTCTTCGCCTTCAGGCCCGGGATCATGCCGTCGAAGTCCTGCTCGACCCAGACGCACTTCGCGTTCAGGCGCTTGCAGATCTCGTTGCCGAGGTCGATGTCGAAGCCGACGAGCTTGCCATCGGGTGCCTTGGATTCGAACGGCGCGTAGCTCGCGTCGACGCCGAAGCGCACGGTGGTCCAGTCCTTCGCGTGGGCGACGCCGGCCGAGACGGCGAGCAGGGCAACCGACAGGGTGGCAAGCAGTTTTTTCACTATGTGTACTCCTCGGTATGGTTCAGGGCGCGCAGCGTGCGGTGTGCCGCCGCCGCGCATTGTTCCGGCGCGGCTCGCGCCGGAACTTTCGTTGGGCTCGCTGGCTTGGGAGCGAGCGGCGGCGCAAAGCTTACCTGGTCAAAATTGCTGCGTCGCTAGTGTAATACCGGATGGCGGGATCAAAAGTGCGTGAACGTTCGTTCGCAGAGCGCTGCGCCTGGGCGCAAAGCCTTGTGGGACAAGGCACACGGAGTTCGGGCCGGGCGCCGTGGGCGGTGCCCGCGAGGGGAATTGCGATGCTCCGCCGCAACAGTCTGAACAATGCGGCATGCATATGAAGGGGAGTTGAAAACAAAACGATGGCGCGCCGTTGGCTTCGGTGTCAGGCAGACCGTCGGCGTGCCCTGTTTTCGTTGCGATGCAGCACCGTGATTCATCGCGGAAGGCGCGTGTGAATGCAGCATGAAGCGCGCGCACGGAGGCGCGCTTCGGCTTCGCTCAGACCACGCGCACGCCCGCGCGATACGTCGCGCGCGGCACGGGCAGCGCGTCGAGCATCGTCACGCGCACGAAGTCCGCGCGCAGGCCGGGCTCGATCGCGCCGCGGTCGGTAAGGCCAGCCTTGTGCGCTGGCTTCCACGAGACCGTGGCGAGCGCGCGCGGCAGCGTCCAGTCGGCCCTGGTCACGAGGTCGAACGCGGCGGTCAGGAGGCTCGAGGGCACGTAGTCCGACGAGAGGATGTCGAGCAGGCCCGCCTGCGCCAGTTCGAGCGCCGAGACGTTGCCCGAATGCGAGCCGCCGCGCACCACATTGGGCGCGCCCATGATCGTCGCGATGCCGCGCTTCCTGGCTTCCTCGGCGGCCACGCGCGTGGTCGGAAATTCGGCGAGCACGATGCCTTCCTCGGCCGCCTGCTCGACGTGCTCGACGAGCGTGTCGTCATGGCTCGCGAGCGGGATCCCGCGCGCGCGGCAGCGCTCGACGATCTCGCGGCGATGGGCTTCGGCATAGCGCTCCTGCTCGGTGGCCATCTCGGCGAGCAGGGTCTCGGCCTCTTCGTCGGTCCATTTGCCGTGGCGCTCCTGGAAGCGCCGCCATTGGCTGCGGTCGTGCCACTGGCGCTGGCCCGGCGTGTGGTCCATCACCGAGGCGAGGCGCAAGAGCGGGTGCTCGCTCAGCGTGTCGAATAGCTCGATCACGTCTTCGGTCGCGATCTCGCAGCGCAGGTGCAGAAAGTGGTCGGCGCGCAGCAACTGGCGCTCCGAAAAGCGCGTGAGCGCGGCGGCGCTCGCGAGCTGCACCTCGCGGCCGCGCACGCTCACGGCGGCGCGCGTGCCGATGGCGAGCGCATCGAACACCGTGGTGATGCCAGCGGCGGCGATCTGCGCGTCGTGGATCACGAACGCGGCGTCGGTGTTCCAGTGCACGCCGGGGCGCGGCGCGAGGTGCTTTTCGAGGTTGTCGGTGTGCAGCTCGACGAGCCCCGGCAGCAGGAAGTCGCCTTCCCAGTCCTGCGCATCGGGCGCGGCCGTCGTGCCGCGCGAGATCTCACGGATCGTGCCGTCTTCGACACGTAGCGTGCCGGTGAAAACTTCGTCTCGCGTCACGATGCGAGCGTTCTTGATCAACATCGTCGGGCTCCGGAAATCGGGTCGCATTCTTGATGCCATTCGAGCGCCAGTGCAGGCGCGGATTCAAAGGGGATTGTGCCTGCCGCAAATGACAGGCCGTGGTTTTTCAGGGCACTTTCAGGCCATTTCCGTCGCGGTCGCGGGCGCGGGCGCGGGCGCCTGCGGTGCAGCGAGCGCCAGCACGCGCGTGGCCACGCGCACGCGCGTGTCCTCGTCGTGAAAGACGCCGACGATCGCCGCGCCGCGCTCGCGCGCTTCCACGATCAGGCCCGCGACCACTTCGCGGTTTTCGGCGTCGAGCGAGGCCGTGGGCTCGTCGAGCAGCAGCACGCGATGCTGCGCGATCAGACCGCGCGCGATGTTCACGCGCTGCTGCTCGCCGCCCGAGAAGGTCGCGGGCGCGAGCGGCCAGAGGCGCCGCGGCACGTTCAGGCGCGCGAGCAGCGCGGCGGCTTGTTCGCGCGCTTCGTCTTGCTCCACGCCGCGCGAGACGAGCGGCGCGGCGACGATATCGAGCGCGCTCACGCGCGGAATCACGCGCAGGAACTGGCTCACGTAGCCCACCACGTTGCGGCGCAGGCGCAGCACGTCGTGGGGCTCGGCGCCGGCGATCTCCAGATGCTGCCCGGGCGCGGCTTCGTCGCGAATCGCGATTGAGCCGCCGCTCGCGAGATAGTTGCCGTAGAGGCAGCGCAGGAACGTGCTTTTGCCCGCGCCCGAGGGCCCGACCAGCACGACGCATTCGCCGCGCTCGACGTCGAGCGAGACGCCCGCGAGCGCTTCGATGCCGATGCCGCCCTGGCCGTGCAGCGTGAAGGTCTTGCGCACGTTTTCGGCGCGCAGCATGAGTGCGGGGCGCTCGGCGAACGCGCGCGCGATCGATGAATCCGGTGTCATGGCTCGTCCTATACCGGCAGCACGGAGGCCACCAGAGTTTGTGTGTAGGGATGCTGAGGATCGTCGAGCACCTGGTCGGTCAGGCCCGCTTCAACCACGGTGCCGCCTTGCATCACCATCAGCCGGTGCGCGAGCAGGCGCGCGACGCCGATGTCGTGCGTGACGACCAGCACCGAGAGGTGCAGCGTCGTGGTGAGCGTGCGCAGCAGATCGAGCAGGCGCGCCTGCACTGAAACGTCGAGTCCGGCCGTGGGCTCGTCCATGAACACGAGGCGCGGTCCCGTGACCAGATTGCGCGCGATCTGCAGGCGCTGCTGCATGCCGCCCGAGAACGCGGCGGGCAATTCGTCGATGCGCGTGGCGTCGAGCTCGACGCGCTGCATCCACTGCTGCGCGGTCTGCCGGATGCGCCCGTAGTGGCGCGCGCCCACGGCCATGAGCGGCTCGCCGATATTGGCGCCCGCCGAGACGCCGGCACGCAGCCCGTCGCGCGGATTCTGCTGCACGAAGCCCCATTCGGTGCGTGCGAGCAGGCGCCGGCGCGGCTCGGAAAGCGTGAGCAGGTCGAGCGTTTCGCCGTTCGCGTTCACGTATTCGAGCGCGCCCGAATCGGCCCCGGTGCGCAGTGCGAGCGTGTTGAGCAGCGTGGTCTTGCCCGAGCCCGATTCGCCGACGATGCACAGCACCTCGCCGGGATAGAGATCGAAGCTCACGTCGCGGCAGCCGTTGCGGCCGCCGTATTGCTTCGTGAGCTGGCGGGCGCGAAGGAGTGGCGTGAAACCCGGCGTCATGCATGTTCTCCCGATGCAAGCGCTTGCGCACTTGCCTGGTTATCCTCAGTGTTCCGTCGCTCGTGGCAATAGTCGCTGTCCGAGCAGACGAACATGCGCTTGCCCGCATCGTCGACGATCATTTCGTCGAGGAAGCTCTCGCGCGAGCCGCACAGCGCGCATGCGTGGTCCCAGCGCTGCACGTCGAACGGATGATCGTCGAAGTCGAGGCTTTTCACCGGCGTATAAGGCGGGATCGCGTAGATGCGGCGCTCGCGGCCCGCGCCGAACAATTGCAGCGCGGCATTCATGTGGAGCTTGGGGTTGTCGAACTTCGGGATCGGCGAGGGCGACGTGAGATAGCGGCCGTTTACCGTCACGGGATAGTCGTAGGTCGTGGCAATGCTGCCGTGCTGCACGATGTCCTCGTAGAGCTTCACGCTGATGAGCCCGTAGTCGGCGAGCGCGTGGAGCTTCTTGCACTCGGCCACGCGCGGCTCCAGACGGAATAGCGGCTCGGGCATCGGCACCTGGTAGACGAGGATCTGTTTCTCGGTGAGCGGCGTTTCCGGGATGCGGTGACGCGTCTGCACGATCGTCGCCTCGCTCGTGCGGCGCGTGGTGGCCACGCCCGTCGTGCGCGCGAAGAAGCGGCGAATGTTGACGGCGTTCGTGGTGTCGTCCGAGCCCTGGTCGATCACCTTGAGCGTATCGTTCGCGCCGATGATGGCCGCCGTCACCTGGATGCCGCCCGTGCCCCAGCCATACGGCAGCGGCATTTCGCGCGAGGCGAACGGCACCTGGTAGCCGGGCACGGCCACCGCCTTGAGCAGCGCGCGGCGGATCATGCGCTTGGTCTGCTCGTCGAGATACGCGAAGTTGTAGCCTTCGGCGGCCTGGGTTTCGTGCGAGGCGAGCGTGGCCTCGAAGGTATCGGGCGCGTTCATGCGGCCTCCCCGGATGACAGTTCGCCGTTTTCGTGCTGTGCGCGCAGGCGGCGCACGAGTTCGAGCTCGGCCTGGAAATCCACGTAATGCGGCAGCTTCAGGTGCTGCACGAAGCCCGAAGCCTCCACGTTGTCGCTATGCGAGAGCATGAATTCGATGTCCTGGGTCGGCGAGGCCAGCGTCTCGCCCAGCTCTTCGGCGCGCAGCGCGCGGTCGACGAGCGCCATCGCCATCGCCTTGCGTTCCGCGTGGCCGAATGCGAGACCATAGCCTTGCGTGAAGGCGGGCGGCACGTCCTTGCTGCCCGCGAACTGGTTGATCATCTGGCACTCGGTCAATTCGATCTCGCCGATCTCGACCGCTTCGCCCAGTTCGTCGAGCACCATTTCTACGCAGACCGAACCAAAGCGGATCTCGCCCGCGAACGGATGCGAATGCGCATAGCCGCGCTGCGTGGCGTAGCCCATCGCGAGCAGGAAGCCTTCGTCGCCGCGCGCGAGGTTCTGCAGGCGAACGGAGCGGTCGGCCGGGAACGCGAGCGGGTCGCGCGAGAGATCGCCGGGCTCGCGGGCGTCGCTCGACGGCGCTTCCTGCTCGATCAGGCCTTCCTTGTCGAGCAGCGTGACCACGCGCGGCATCGGCTCGGGTTCGTTCGATGCGCTGCGTTGCGCGTGCGCCAGCATAAATGATTCGATATCCGAATCATTGCCGCCTTCGGCCAGCAGGGCGAAATCGAGCAGACGTTGCGTGTAATCGTAGGTCGCCCCCAGCACCTGGCCGCCGGGCACGTCCTTGAAGGTGGCCGAGATGCGGCGCTGCACGGCCATCTGCTCCGTTTCCACGGGCAGCGTGTAGCCGAAGCGCGGCAGCGTCGTCCGATACGCGCGCAGCAGAAAGATCGCTTCCACGAGATCGCCCGCGGCCTGCTTGATCGCGAGCGCGGCGAGCTCCTCGTCGTAGACCGAGCCTTCGGCCATCACGCGCGCCACGGCGAGGCGCATCTGTTCGCGGATCTGCGCGACGGAGAGTTCGGGCACGTGCGTATCGCCGCGGCGAGCCTGGTCGAGCAGGCGCCACGACGCTTCGATCGCGCGCTCTCCTCCTTTGACGGCGACGTACATCAGTTCACCTCCACGCGGGTTGTGCGCGGCAGGCCCATGATTTGGGCGCCGCAGACGAAGTAGAAGTCGATGCCGCACGGAAAGAGCGGCGCGAGCGCCGCGCGCTCCTCCCAGAAGCGTGCGGGCAGGCCGGTGGGCGCGGCGGTGTGCGTCGATTCGATGCCGGGACCGCGCAGCGTGAGCGACGGGCCATCAGTCAACGAATCGACGCGCACGAATACCGTGGCCGATTGCTCGGGCGATTCGGGCGTGCCGCATGCGAAGGCGTCGAGCGGCGGCAGCGCGGCGGCGTCGTGCACATAGGCGAACGCGGCTTCGCGCGGCGTGGCCACGAGCGGGGCATCGGCGTGAAAGCGCAGCGCGGATGCGAGCGCGGCGTCGGGCTGCGCGAGCCACACGGGCGTGGCGTAGTCGCAGAGCGTGAGCAGCGCGGCAAAGACCGCGAGGCCTGCGCGCGGGGCGTCCGATGACGTGCCCGATGATGCCCGGGGCTCGCTCGTCGCGGCGGGCAGCGGCGTCTCGATCGTGGCGATCGTGCCGGGGCGCGAGAGCGCGCCGAGCAGCGTGCGGAAGACGGCCTGCGTGTCGTGCACGGGATTGGTGAAACCGGGCGCGAGCGTTTCGAGCGTCTCGTGCAGGGCGGACGTGTTGGACATACGGGATTGGTCGTTCATGCGTCGCCTCGAACCATCGTGAAGAACTCGACCTTCGTGCTGGCGGTCGCGTCGCGGCGCGCCGCGCGTTGCGCCGCGAGGCGCGCCGCGAGCGGCTCGATCAATTGCGCGTGGAGCCGGGCGTGGCGCTCGGGCTGTTGCAGGAGCGCGTCGGCGAGCGCGGCCAGTTCGGCGCGGCGCTTGTCGCGGCCCAGATGGCACGCCACGCCGATGGTGGCGCCGCTGCCGCCGGTGTCAGCCTGCGCACGCAGCCGCAGCGTGGCGCGCGTAACGGTGGCTTCGCCGAGATTGAAGGCGTTGCCGGTGCCGCCGACGCGCCCTCGCACCATCGCGAGCCCGGTCTGGGGTGGGCGCAGCCAGTCGAAAGCGGGCGCACGTTCGCTGCCGAGCGCCGCGGCGAAGGCCGCTTCCAGCTCGGCGCGCGGGGTGCGCGCGAGAACCGCCATCCAGGCGCGGCGTGCGTCGGACGCCGCGGTGGGCGGGACGGGAGATGCGTTCATCGGGGTTCCTGTGTCGTGAACGAAGACATATATTCAAGCATCTACTCATCTAAACGTCTAGATGTTTAGAGTGACATCAAGATCTCTGGCGCAAGGGGAACGTTTTCATATTTCCATCACGCCTCGCGCACTACAATGCGCAAGCTACACCGCATATTGAACCCCGGAGGAATGACAGCACCATGACATTGAACGACGACGCCCCGCAGAGCACGCTCGAGCGCGGCGCAGGCGTGGCGGTGTGGCGGCAGATCGAGCAGATCCTCGCGGCCGAGATCGCGGCAAAGGGTTTCGGCGAGGACGGCCGCCTGCCGAGCGAAGGCGAGCTCGCGCGGCGCTTCGACGTGAACCGCCACACGGTGCGCCGCGCCATGCTGGGACTCGCCGCGCTCGGCCTCGTGAGCGTGGAGCAGGGCCGCGGCACTTTCGTGCAGCCCGGTGCGATCGACTACACCATCGGCAAGCGCACGCGCTTCACCGAGAACCTGAAGCGCCATCAGCACTCGGCGGTGGGCCGGCTGCTCGCCTCGTCGCGCGCGAAAGCCGACCCGAGCGTCGCGAAGGCGCTGGGCTTGCGCGCCGGCGCGCTGGTCTATCGGCTGGAGACGCTGCACGAGTCCGAAGGCGTGCCGCTTACCTATGCGCGCAGCTGGTATCCGGCCGCGCGCTTCGCCGATCTGCCCGCGGTCATGGAGCGCGTGGACAGCACCTCGAAGGCGCTCGCCGAATTCGGCGTGACCGATTACCTGCGCAAGTGGAGCCGCATCGGCAGCGTGCTGCCCGAGCCCGAAGTGGCACGGCGCCTGAACATCAACCGTCAGCAGCCGGTGCTGTGGGTCGAGAACGTCGACGTCGATCTCGACGGCGTGCCGATCAAATACGGCATCACGCATTTCGCGGCGGACCGCGTGCAGTTGATGGTGGAGCACGACGTATGAGCGCGGCGCCCGAAAGCTGGAGCGAGGCCACGCGCTTCGCGCTCTATTACGCGCCGCCGCGCGCGTCGCAATGGTGGCGGGCCGGCTGCGCGTGGCTCGGCCGCGACCCGGAAAGCGGCGAGACCCTCGCGCCGCCGCGGGCCGCCGGGCTCGCGCAGCCGCTCGATGCGCTCACCGCCGCGCCGCGCCGCTACGGCTGGCACGGCACGCTCGTGCCGCCGTTCCGGCTGGCCGCGGGCGTGCAACCGCAAACGCTGCTTGCCGCCGCGCAGGCCTGGGCCGCGGGGCGCGCGCGCTTCGAGCTCGCCGTGGAGGCGGCCACGCTCGGGCGCTTCGTCGCGCTGCGGGCCGCCGATGAAAGCGGCGCGCACGCGCTGCGCGAACTCGCCGCCGACGCCCTGCGCACGCTCGGCCACCTGCGCGCCGCGCAAACCGCCGACGAGCTCGCGAAGCGTCTTGACGCGCCGCTCACGCCGCGCCAGCGCGCCTATGTCGAAGCATGGGGCTACCCGTACGTGTTCGACGAATTCCGCTTTCACATGACGCTCTCCGATTCGCTCGACGACGAAGCGCTGCGCACTTCGCTCGCGCACGCCTGGAATGCGCAGATGCGCGACGCGGGCGCGCTGCCCGTGGAGGGCGTCGCGCTCTACGTCGAGCCGCAGCCGGGCGAGCCGTTCGCGTTGTGGCGGCGCGTGGATTTTCCCGCGGATTCCGTTGCCTTTCCCGTTCCCGTTCGGCAGGCTGGGGAACGCGCATGACGTCCCGCCTGATCTACGTGATGGGTCCCTCGGGCGCGGGCAAGGACTCGCTGCTCGGCTTTGCGCGTGAGCGGCTCGCCGCCGTCGGCGTGCTGTTCGCGCATCGCTACATCACGCGCGAGGCGGGCGGCGGCGAGAACCACATCGCCCTCACCGACACCGAATTCGAAGCGCGCTCGCGCCTCGGCCTCTTCGCGCTGCAATGGCGCAGCCACGCGCTGCGCTATGGCATCGGCGTGGAGATCGACCAATGGCTCAAGCTCGGCTGCACCGTGGTGGTGAACGGCTCGCGCGCCTATGTGAGCGAGGCGCTGGCGCGCTATCCGCGCATGACGCTCGTGCACGTGAACGCCGCGCAGCATGTGCTGGCCGCGCGGCTCGCCTCGCGCGCACGGGAGACGCCGGAGCAGGTGGCCGCGCGTCTCGCGCGGCGCGCGCCGTTCGAGGTGCCCGCGGGCGCATCGCTCACGCACATCGACAACTCGGGGCGGCTGGAGGACGCGGGCATGGCCTTCGTCGAGGCGGTGCAGCGGGTGGCGGCGGGCTGAGCGCATCGTGCGCGCGAGGTGCCGGGGCCTGGCGCGCTCGATGCGTCCCGCTCGCTCTGATGCGGGCAAAAGGGCACGCACGAATGCCGGGTATTTTTGGCGGCGGCCAGGTGGCATGCGAAGATGCATGCGACCCCGTGAACCCATTCGAGAGTGCCCTTGGACCGTTTCCAGGAGATGCAGATTTTCACGCGCATCGTCGACCGCCGCAGCTTCACGCAGGCGGCCGAAGACCTGAACCTGCCGCGCGCCACCGTCACCAATTCGATCAAGCGCCTGGAGACGCGCCTTGGCGTGCGGCTGCTGGAGCGCACCACGCGGCGGGTCTTGCCCACGCTCGACGGCGAAGCCTACTACCAGCGCTGCACGCGCCTGCTCGCCGATCTCGAGGAAACCGAGGAAGCCTTTCGCGACGCCGATCCGCAGGGGCGTCTGCGCGTGAACATGCAGGGCACGCTCGCGCAGTATTTCGTGATGCCGCGCCTGCCGCAGTTTCTCGCGCGCTATCCGCGCGTCGAGCTCTTCATCGGCTCGGGCGATCAATTCGTCGACCTCGTGAGCGAGGGCATCGACTGCGTGCTGCGCGCGGGCGAACTCGCCGATTCGTCGATGATCGCGCGGCGCGTCGCGCTGCTCGAGCAGGTCACGGTGGCGAGTCCCGCGTATCTCGAACGGTACGGTGACCCGGCGTCGATCGATGCGCTCGCGTCGGGCCATCGCGCCGTCAACTATCTCTCGCCGGCCACGGGCCGCGCGCATCCGCTCGAATTCGCGACGCCCGAGGGCGTGCGCACGCTCACATTGCCGGGGCCGGTCGCGGTGAACGGCGCGGAGCTCTACACGGCTGGCGCCGTCGCGGGCCTCGGGCTCGTGCAGGTGCCGCGCTACCGCGTGCGCGAGCAACTCGCCAACGGCGAGCTGTGCGTGGTGCTGGCGGGCGAGCCTCCGCCGCCCATGCCGGTGTCCGTGCTATTTCCGCAGAACCGGCAGCTTTCGCTGCGCGTGCGCGCCTTCGCGGACTGGCTCGTCCAGGTGTTCGCGGACGTTACATGACGCAAGAGGGCAAGGGCGCCCGCTCGCCACGCGCCGGGGCGGTGAGCGGGAGAATCCGGTTCAGGTGCGCAGCGCCACCATCTCCGAGACGCGCTGGGCGGCCTGCTGGAGCGGTTCGAGGAACGCCTTGACCATCTGTTTGGCCGAGGTGCGCTGGGCGTTGCCGCTGATGTTCATGGCGGCGATCACGCGGCCCTGACGGTTGCGGATGGGCGCGGAAATCGAGATGAGCCCGCCTTCGAGCTCCTGGTCGACGATGGCCCAGCCCTGCTGCCGCACCTGCGTGATGATCTGCTTGAGCTCGTCCTTGTCGGTGACGGTGCGCGGCGTGTGCGCGTAGAGCGGCGTGGCGCCGAGCGTGGCGTCGAGCGCCGGCTCGTCGAGCGCCGCGAGCAGCACGCGCCCCATCGACGTGCAATAGGCGGGCAGGCGGCTGCCGATCGAGAGATTGATCGTCATGATCTTGTGCGTGGGCACGCGCAGCACATAGACGATCTCGGTGCGGTCGAGCACGGCGGCCGAGCAGCTTTCGTGCACTTCGGCCGAGAGCGCCTCCATGACGGGCTCGGCCAGATTCCAGAACGGCATCGACGTGAGATACGCGAAGCCGAGGTCGAGGATCCTCGGCGTGAGCCGGAACAGGCGCCCCTCGGCCTCCACGTAGCCGAGCGTCTGCAGCGTGAGCAGGATGCGGCGCGCCCCGGCGCGCGTGAGGCCGGTGGCGGCGGCGACGTCGGTGAGCGTTTGCTCGGGATGCTCGGCGTTGAACGCGCGGATCACGGAAAGCCCGCGCGCGAACGACTGGACGTAGGAGTCGCCCGGCTTTTCGGACATCTCCGGCTGTTCGTCGGATGGGGCGGGCGAAGCGCGATTGGCGGGGTTCATGGCGGCGTGGCGTCGGATCAAGGGCTGGAGGCGGCGCGTAAGGAACCCATGACGATAGCGCAAGCGGATTGATTCGCCAACCGGTGCGCGGCCGGCGGCTCGGCTCGGGACGAAAAATCACGGCGTCCGCGGGCTTTATTGTGCCTGTATTTGACTTGCAACAATGCAAATGCTCGCTATTGAGCTTGATTTAATTCTATTGAAACTATAGGTCGAATAAAAACAGGCTGAATCTCCCTATCAAATTATTTTCTATGAGACCAGTCGATTATTAATGTCAGACCTGATGCCTGACTCATCGCTTGCCGCTTTCGACATCCCGCAGGCTTTCCCTCTTTCACGTCACCGGCACGCTCGTCGCGCGTGAATTGCCCGCCACACCGGGCTGCGCGCGTGACTGAAAGATATTCGAAAGTTATTTGCGTCTTTCCGTCGCGCTTGCCCGAACGAGATCTGTCGCAGGCTAAAACCTTAGCCGAGATCAAATTTCCGGATAAGGCCTTTCCGTAGAATTTCGCCAAACACGTTACGGGTGCATTTTGCATGGCTTTTTTGCGATGTGAATGCATGAAAGCGTCCAGGTGGTTAAACGGAAGAACAGGCAAACATGAAGAGAAAAGCCTTCAAAAGGTGGTTAATCCCCCTCGGCAGCGGCCTTGTCGCCTCCCTCGCGGGATGCAGCGGCGAGCTGACCGTGCTCGATCCCAAGGGTAGCGTCGGCCTGGCCGAAAAGCACCTCATCGCCACGGCCACGTGGGCCATGCTGCTGGTGGTGGTGCCGGTGATCCTGCTCACGCTGTTTTTCGCCTGGCGCTACCGGGCGTCCAACCGCAACGCCACCTACGCACCCAAATGGGCGCATTCCACGGCGATCGAAGTGGTGGTCTGGAGCATTCCGGCCGTCATCATCCTGTTCCTCGCCATCCTCACCTGGAAGACCTCGCACGAGCTCGATCCTTACAAGCCGCTCGAATCGAGCACCAAGCCCATCAACGTCGAAGTCGTCGCGCTCGACTGGAAGTGGCTCTTCATTTACCCGGACCTCGGCATTGCCACGGTGAACCAGCTGGCCGTGCCGGTGGGCACGCCGGTCAATTTCCGCATCACGTCGGACTCGGTGATGAACTCGTTCTTCATCCCGCAGCTGGGCACCCAGGTCTACGCGATGGCGGGCATGCAGACGCGCCTGCACCTGATCGCCGACGAAGCGGGCGACTACGCGGGCATTTCCGCCAACTACAGCGGCAAGGGCTTCTCGGATATGAAGTTCCGCACGCTCGCCACGAGCCAGCAGGATTTCGACGCGTGGGTCCAGAAGGTGAAGGCGGCCCAGACGCCGCTTTCGATGGACCAGTACGCGAAGGTTTCGGAGCCGAGCGAGAAGGCGCCGGTTGAGTACTTCTCGACCGTCGACCCGAAGCTCTTCAACAACATCATTGCGAAGTACAACAACGGCCACGTCACGGATTTCACCGACCCGTCGTGCGTGACCAAGGGGTAAGCGGCATGTTCGGCAAACTTACATTAGAGGCAATTCCGTTCGATCAGCCGATCATCATGGGCGCCGCGGCATTCATGGCGCTGATCGTGCTCGGCGTGCTCGGTCTCGTCACCGTGACCGGCAAGTGGAAGACCATCTGGAGCGAGTGGATCACGAGCGTGGACCACAAGCGCATTGGCGTGATGTACATGATCGTGGCCGTGCTCATGCTCGTGCGCGGCTTTGCCGACGCGGTCATGATGCGCATCCAGCAGGCCCTGGCGTTCGACGCGCCGGGCTACCTGCCGCCACATCACTACGACCAGATCTTCACGGCGCACGGCGTCATCATGATCTTCTTCATGGCGATGGCGCTCATGGTCGGCCTGTTCAATCTCGTGGTGCCGCTGCAGATCGGCGCGCGCGACGTGGCGTTCCCGTTCCTGAATTCGCTCTCGTTCTGGATGACGGCCATCGCCGCCATCCTCATCAACCTCTCGCTCGTGATCGGCGAGTTCGCGCAGGTGGGCTGGCTCGCCTATCCGCCGCTCTCGGAGCTTGCGTACAGTCCGGGCGTCGGGGTCGACTATTACATATGGGCGGTGCAGCTTTCCGGCGTGGGCACGCTCATTACCGGCGTCAACTTCTTCGTGACCATCATCAAGATGCGCGCGCCGGGCATGAGCCTCATGAAGATGCCGGTGTTCACGTGGACGGCGCTGTGCTCGAACGTGCTCATCATGGCCACGTTCCCGATCCTCACGATCGCCGTTGCGCTGCTGGGCTTCGACCGCTACCTCGGGATGCACTTCTTCACGAACGACGGCGGCGGCAACATGATGCTGTATCTGAACCTGATCTGGGCGTGGGGCCACCCCGAGGTGTACATCCTCGTGCTGCCCGCGTTCGGCATCTATTCGGAAGTCATGGCCACGTTCTGCAAGAAGCCGCTGTTCGGCTACAAGACGATGGTCTATGCATCGTGCGCGATCATGATTCTCGCGTTCCTCGTGTGGGCGCACCACTTCTTCACGATGGGCTCGGGCGCGGACGTCAACGCGTTCTTCGGCATCGCCACCATGATCATCGCGATCCCCACGGGCGTGAAGATCTTCAACTGGCTGTTCACGATGTACCGCGGGCGCGTCCATTTCACGGCGCCGGTGCTCTGGACGATCGGCTTCATGGTCACGTTCTCGATCGGCGGCATGACCGGCGTGATGATGGCCATCCCGGGCGCGGACTTCGTGCTGCACAACTCGCTGTTCCTCGTCGCGCACTTCCATAACGCCATTATCGGCGGCGTGGTGTTCGGCTATCTCGCGGGCCTGCATTACTGGTTCCCGAAGGTGTTCGGCCTCAAGCCCAGCGAAAAGCTCGGCAAGGCGTCGTTCTGGTGCTGGTTCGTGGGCTTCTACGTGGCCTTCGTGCCCATCTACGTGCTCGGCTTCATGGGCGCGACACGCCGCCTGAACCACTATGACAACCCCGCCTGGCATCCGTATTTCGTCGTGGCCGCCATTGGCGTGGCGATCATCGCGCTCGGCGTGGTGTGCCAGGTGCTCCTGTGGGTGATGGCGTTCGTGAACCGCAACAAGCCGGAATGCCAGGACGTCAACGGCGATCCGTGGGATGGCCGCACGCTCGAATGGGCGACCTCGTCGCCGCCGGCAGTCTATAACTTCGCGGTCATTCCGCAGGTGCAGGACATCGACGCCTTTGCCCACATGAAGGAAACGGGCCGCGGCATGGGTCTCGCCGCGAAGTACAGCGACATCCATATGCCGTCGAATACGTCGGCGGGCTTCTTCGTCGGCATGTTCAGCCTGGTGCTGGGTTTTGCGGGCGTCTGGCACATCACGTGGCTCGGCGTGCTCGCTTTCATCGCCATCGTCGTGACCATCGCCGCGCGTAGCTTCGGCGACGACGACGGGTACTACATTCCGGCCGCGAAGGTTCGCGAGATCGAAGAGAAGCGCCATCGCGCGGCGGTTGCCGCCGAGCGCAAGATGGAAGCTGTGGAGGCCTAATCGATGTTACAGAAAACCAATACGGCAACGCTTGCCGATTTCGATCATCACGATCATCCGCCGTCGCAATCGGTATTCGGCTTCTGGGTCTACCTGATGACGGACTGCGTCCTGTTCGCGGCGCTGTTCGCGACGTTCGGCGTGCTCGGGCATCAGTTCGCGGGCGGCCCCACGGGCAAGGACCTGTTCCATCTCAGCGACGTGGCGCTCGAAACCGCCGTGCTGCTGGTTTCCAGCATCACCTACGGTTTCGCGATGCTCGGCGCGCAGCAGCGCAAGAGCGGCGCGGTACTCGGCTGGCTCGCGGTGACCTTCGTCCTGGGCGCGCTCTTTCTCGTGCTGGAACTGCGCGAGTTCTCGCACCTGATCGCCGATGGCGCAGGTCCGCAGCGCAGCGCGTTCCTCTCGTCGTTCTTCGTGCTGGTCAGCACGCACGGCGTGCACGTCTTCTTCGGCCTCGTCTGGATGGCCGTGCTGATGATGCAGGTCATCCGCCGTCCGCAACTCGATGAGCGGGAAGTGCGCCGCCTCACGTGCCTGAGCCTTTTCTGGCACTTCCTGGACGTGGTGTGGATCTGCGTGTTTACCTTTGTCTATCTCGGGAGCGTGATCTAAATGGCGCATTCTCATAGCGAAGCCCATGGCAGCCTCGGCAGCTATGTTGCGGGTTTCATTCTCGCGGTGCTGTTGACCGCCGGTGCGTTCGGCATCGTCATGCATGGCGCGCTGACGCCGAACGTCGCCATGGTCGCGCTCGCCGTACTCGCTTTCGTGCAGGTGATCGTGCATCTCGTGTTCTTCCTCCATCTGAACACGTCGTCGGGGCAGGGCTGGAACGTGCTCTCGCTCGCCTATACTGTGCTGGCTGCTGCGTTCCTGATCTTCGGGACGATCTGGGTCATGCACAATGTCGGCATGAACATGATGTCTCGATAAGCGTATCGTAGCCGGAGAGCCTTTCTACATAAGGCTTTCCGGCCTTTTCCCTCTGCTGTTTTCCCACCAGCTACCAGCCTGGCTACCATTCCCCACCAGCCGCGTGCGTCGCGATAAAGTCGCAGATGCATGCTGGTGGAGTTGGCTGAGCAACCGGCCGCTCCCGCGGCACAACTCAAGAACGATCTATGAAGAAAAATATGCTGCTCGCGGCATGCCTTGCCGCGCCTGTCTTATTCGCCGGCTGCGCGTCGCCTGGCGCCTCGTTCACCGCGGCCGCCGCCCCAGCGACCACAACGGCACTCGCGACCGCGCAGCAGGCCGCGACGACGTTCTAGAACGCAGTGCGCGCGGCGTGCAACATCGTCCAGCCCGCGATTTGCGCCGTTCGCGACGCTGCTCAATGCGACGCCGGCCTTTTCGACGGTCAACGGCGATATCGTTCCGCTCCTGCCGCCTCCGCTGATTCATCCGTGGCAGCAGCCTGGCCCGCTGAGACCGCACCCGCCCGTGTCGGGCGGCGAGGACCATCCGATCGAGCGGGTGATTCAGGCGCTGACCTGAGCAGTATGACGCGTGACCCGTCCCGTTCCTGGGCGAAGTTCCTACGAGATAGCCCCGTCTTTGTGTTTCGCGCCAATGAGCTTCCAGAACTTGATGATTAACGCATAGGCAATCACTGCAATGATGACTTCAAGAGCCATCATTGCCGGAATGTAAAGATTATCCGGATCGTGAACCCCCAATTTTTGGCAAATGATGAGCAGCCAATGCAATTGACTCTCACTCATCGGTTGAGGGTACGTGTGAACATACCTTACCGACAACATAAGAAGGCCAATAAATAGAAGGCACTTAAAAATCCTACGGACAAGTGTTGCCATAGGTAATTACCTCAATCCAGCCATATGCCTTTAACCGTGAATTGCCTGCAGATGTTGTGCCCGTATGCAGGAACGCTCGCCGGATAGACTCAAAATCAGAATAGCTTGGCAACGTGATGCAGCCGAGCGAAAGGCCACGCCCTCCAGCGGGATGCAAACGGAAATTGCCGCGCTTGACTCCGTTGATCCATGTGTAGTCGTCAATAGCGCCATCGTCGCGATACAGCGCAAACCACTCATTATGATGAGTCGGTGTTCCCCACACGCCATTCCAGGTATCTTTGGTCAATGCCCACGCTTGCGATCCGATGCCCCCAGCAGGCCGATCTACCACCCAATACTTTCCAGCTGGGATAGGGCCATTGTCGGGAACGGCGGTGCATCCACCGCGATTGCGGTAGACATCATTTCCCGAATACGCCTGAAACGTCCCGACGCCAAAGATGGCGAGAGGCGAGAAGTGCTGGTTGTTGACCAGGAATTTTCCCTGTAGAGCCATGATCAGGAGCGCTCATTCCAGCTATCCGTGAACTTGATGTTGCCGTCGGTGTAGTGCCACGTAATGCGGTCATACAACAACGACACCGACTCGACATGGTTGAGCTGGGACATGCCCGCAAGTTTGGTGTTTGCCATTCCGGGATTGACGCCGGCGACCTTCACGCCTTCCATGAGCATAATGAAGTACACCTCCTCCTGGCCCGCGTCGTTGATGCGATACCACTTCAGTTCCGCCGACTTCAGCGTTTGTCCTTTGGAGACGGCTTTGTAGAGGTAGGGACTGGCTGCGTCGAACTCCTTTTCCAGGTGCATTGGAGCATGGGTGCGCGAACCGGTAATATCGCCGGTCTTGTTGTCGACCGGCAGATTCACGCCGTGGCCGAATCCGATTACCTCGATACTTCCTTCGCGTCCCTGAACCGTGACGAAGCCTTTGATATCTGCACCACCGTCGTCCTTGAGCCACATGTATGCGGGAATGGGCATGTTGGTTTGCGTCCTGTGATGAATGGTTGTTTGCGAGCACCGGCGGGTATACAAACACGGTATCGGTCGACGGACTGTCAAAGAGTTGTCAGAAACTGCGCCGGCTATTTGACGGCGCGCAGGATGATTCGCGCATATGCCCAGTGCATTGCAGCTGAAATGCGCTGGCGGGAATACCGGCTGCTTATGCGGCGCTTCGCTGCCGAAACGGAGTAACGCTCGACTGCAATACGTCGTCGGGACGCTCTTGATTTTGGGGCGGCGTCTCAATGCAGCAGCGCTCGATGAACCGCGCCCATGCTTCCATCGCCTCCCTGCGCTCGGGGATTTCCTCGCGCACGTCATAGATGCCCTCGGTACCCTGCAGCTTGTGGTTGAGTGCGATCTCACTGATTTCGCGGCTGAAGCCCAGATTGCGAAGATGGCCCTTCGCCGTGCTCCGTGTATCGTGCGGCGTGAAGCGCCGCATGTCGAACGCGTTGCGCTCGAATGCGCCCCGGATTGCGCGTGCTGCAGAACACTGCGCCCGGCTTGATTGCACGAGCTCGGCCTGGCGGACACAGGTCGCGAGCAGGATGCGGAACATCAGGCCATCGCGCCGGCCCAGCTTGTCGTCCAGGCCGGGTAGCACTGCCGCCAATTGGTCTGCCGCTGGATTTTCACCGGCGTCGATGCGCACACGGTACATGCGCGTTTTCTTGCGCGCCTCCGAGAGCGCCGGTTCCAGGTAGCTGCCAAGCGTCAGTTCGCGACGACGACTGCCGCGGCCGTAGCGCAGTACCCACGTGGCGGTGCTGTTGTCGGTCAGGGTGAAGGTGAGGCCGTCGCCATCTGAGCGGGCTATGGGGCTACCCGCAGCAAAGCCAGCGGCGGAGCTGGGACTCTTTAAGGGCGTGGTGTTTGCGAGCCATTGCAGTATGTGTGAAGTGTTGGCAGGCGGATTATGTTTCGCGTTCCAGCTACCAGTCCACCCACCATCCAGAGGCTTGCCTGTGTGATTTTTCATGATCCCATGTGACAATCAACCCCATGAAAATCAATGGTTTAGGCGCATTCGTGATTCATTCTGATTCGACCAGGACCATAATGTCACGATAATCCACTGGTTCTGACCGGCATTCCGGCAGGAACTTCCGGAATGCCGGTCCGCACAGGCCAACGGCTGCACAGAGAGGTATTCTGTGCGGCCGTTTCGTTTCGTCTGACGGAATTTGCCCGGTCGCCAGGGTGGACGCTGGCTTGACACTCGCGCGCTGCGACGCCTATCATGGGCGCCAATTGTTCGTTAAACGATCATGTGTTCGAATAACGAACAAATCGCTTCTGGACATGCGCGCTCGAGTCCTGTCACGTTTCATCGCCCGCGCAGTCCGTCAATCTCAATCAGCCTTGCATCGGATCGCACCACGTGCGACTGGAACTGGAGACTCTCATGACGGAAGCATTCATCTGCGACGCGATTCGCACGCCGATCGGCCGCTACGCGGGCGCCCTTGCGCAGGTTCGCGCCGACGACCTCGGCGCCGTGCCGCTCAAGGCGCTCATGGAGCGCAACAAGGACGTGGACTGGGCCGCCATCGACGACGTGATCTACGGTTGCGCGAACCAGGCCGGCGAAGACAACCGCAACGTCGCGCGCATGTCGTCGCTGCTGGCGGGCCTGCCGCAGGCCGTGCCGGGCTCGACGGTGAACCGGCTGTGCGGCTCGGGCATGGACGCCGTGGGCATCGCCGCGCGCGCGCTCAAGTCGGGCGAAGCGGGGCTGATGATCGCGGGCGGCGTGGAGAGCATGAGCCGCGCGCCGTTCGTGATGGGCAAGTCCGCGAGCGCCTTCGCTCGCGATGCCGCGATCTACGACACGACCATTGGCTGGCGTTTCGTCAACAAGCTGATGAAGCAGCAGTACGGCGTGGACTCGATGCCGGAGACCGCCGAGAACGTCGCGGTCGATTACGGTGTGAGCCGCGCCGATCAGGACGCGTTCGCGCTGCGCAGCCAGCAGAAGGCGGCGCGCGCGCTGGCCGACGGCACGCTCGCGCAGGAGATCGTCGCGGTGACGATCGCGCAGAAGAAGGGCGATCCGCTCGTGGTGTCGCGCGACGAGCATCCGCGCGAGACGAGCCTCGAGACGCTGGCGAAGCTCAAGGGCGTCGTGAGCCCGGAAGGTTCGGTCACGGCCGGTAACGCGTCGGGCGTGAACGACGGTGCGTGCGCGCTGCTGCTCGCCAACGAGGAAAACGCGAAGCGCTTCGGCCTCACGCCGCGTGCACGCGTGCTCGGCATCGCGACGGCCGGCGTGGCGCCGCGCGTGATGGGCATCGGACCGGCGCCCGCCACGCAGAAGCTGCTCGCGCGCCTGAACATGACGATCGACCAGTTCGACGTGATCGAACTCAACGAAGCCTTCGCCTCGCAGGGCCTTGCCGTGCTGCGTATGCTCGGCGTGGCCGACGACGATTCGCGCGTCAACCCGAACGGCGGCGCAATCGCGCTGGGTCATCCGCTCGGCATGAGCGGCGCGCGTCTCGTGACCACGGCCATGTATCAGTTGCACCGCACGCAGGGCCGCTATGCGCTGTGCACGATGTGCATCGGCGTGGGCCAGGGCATCGCTATCGCCATCGAGCGCGTTTGATTCTGTTTAGATGCTGTTCAGGCGTCCCGAGGTTCGCCTCGGCCGCCATGGCTGCCACCGTGTAGTGCAGAAGCCGCGAGTCGAAAGATTCGCGGCTTTTTCTTTG
>NZ_CAJMZF010000053.1:0-50026 GCF_905220245.1 Paraburkholderia sp. J63
GACGCGTCCTGCAAAACTTTTTGACCCCGCCCCCCCCCCCCCCCCCCCCGCACACTCGACGCATGCGCACATCCTCCATCCACACAAGCATGATGAATCACCCGTGGCATACGCCGAAAGGCGTGGCACGGGGAATGTGTGCGTACGAGCAATCCGGGTAGTCCAGTCTGTCCTTACGCAAATCACACAGCCCCGCCGGCATCGACGGGGCTTTTGTTTTTTGTGGTGGCAGCGCCCCGTCCGTCGGCTCCCGATATTGGAGAACACGATGGATTTCGCTTCACAGCAGGCCGATCAGGACGACGCCTTCGGTACTCTCGCGCACGACGGCGCGCTGCCGGCCCTGTCGATCCACTTTGCCTTGCCCGCGACTGGGACGTTCACCTGGCGCGTGCGCGCCGACAGCACGCTGCGCGTCTACGGCGCGCGCATCTGGCTCACGCGTGCGCGCTCGCCCTACGACCATTGGCTGGATCCCGGCGAAATGCTGCGCGTCTACCGCGGTGAACGTCTCTGGATCAGCGCCGACGGCAGGACCGGGGGCATCGCCGCACGTGTGACGCTCACCTGTGCGTGGCAGCCGCCGTTTGCATCGCTACGGCGCGCCGTCGCGCGTTGCGTCAGCCGGTTGGCGTTGCTCACGGTGCGCCTCGCGCGTTAGCTGTTGCGGCCAGCGCTGCCATCGAGGGCGCCGAGCACAGGCAGGCACCGCTTCAAACCTGCCACCCCGCCCTGACCGAGCAAGCATGCAAAAAGCCGGACGCGCCGCGTCCGGCTTTCGTGAATCGACCCAAGCTCAGAACTTGTGCCGCAGGCCCAGATTGAACATGGTCTGCGTCGCCGTTCCGTTGTAGCCGTACGAGCCGATCGACGCCTCGGCCGGCATCGAGCCGCCCGTGCCATCGCCTTGTTCGCCGCTCGCGTGCTGCCAGCCCGCGGTCATATAGACATCGGTGCGCTTCGAGAGGCTGTAATCGGCACCGATCGACACCTGATGGTAATTCGCGCTCGCGTCGCCATTGGCGTGCGTGTAGGTGTAGCCGAGGCCGAGCAGAAGCACCGGGCTCAGTTGGTAGTTCACGAAGCCCTGGCCCGTGTTGTACTTCTCGGTGCTGCGGAATACCGAACTCGCATCCGGTGCGTATTGGGAATTGCTGTAGCCGAGGCCGAGCGTGAACTGCCCGAGCGAGTATTGCGCCGCCGCGCGCGCGATGGAAAGTGAGTGAGCGCTCGCATAGCCGCTGTTGATGGGACCGTCGAAGGTGCCATCCGACGTGCTGCTCCAGCCGGTCGAGCGAATGCCGATGCCGGCCTGGCTGTTGGCCGCGTAGAAGTAGCCGCCCGCCAGCGAGATCGGCCCGTTGTTGTAGGCGACGGCCGCCGAGTACGACTGCTCGGAGCCCGTGGAGCCCGCGATGCCGCCGAACGAATACATGGCGGCGGCCTGCAGGCCGTTCCAGACCGGCGTGGTGTACTTGACCGCGTTGTTGACGCGGAAGCTGTTGTCGTAATTGTCGACGTCGCCGGGCGTCGCGAAGACCGAGCCGAGGTAGTTGTCCTCGGTGATGCCCTGCACGAGATCGATCAGCGGGTCGTATTGGCGTCCGAGCGTGAGCGAGCCGTACTGCTCCGCGGTCAGCCCGACGTAGGCCTGGCGGCCGAATAGCCGGCCGCCCTGGGCCGATGAGCCCGTCGACGGATTAAAGCCGCTTTCCAGCTGGAAGATGGCCTTGAGCCCGCCGCCCAGGTCTTCAGCGCCTTTCAGGCCCCAGCGCGAGCCCGAGAGATTGCCGTCGCTGCTGTTGCCGAGCGCCCAGAGATTTTTATTGCCGTTCGCGTGGTTGACGTAGGTGATGGAGGTATCGATGGTGCCGTACAGCGTGACACTGGTCTGTGCATGCGCCGCGCCGGCAGCACCGAGCGCGACTAACGAAAGCGAAGTCAGGGCGAGTCTCTTCACGTCATTCTCCTGGCGCAGTCGAACTTCCGCAGTCAAACAGCACGTGACCGAATCAGCCTACCTCCACGGCCCGACGAAGTAAAAGAATTAAAAAGTGTGTATCGAATTGGTAACAGCGGTTTCGGAAAGGGTCGCGCGCGGCCGTCAATCATTCCATCACACCGTGAAGCAATCGAAACCCAAGGCCCGTTGCGGCGCCTGCGTCCGCGTCCTTGGCGCCTGAGATTCAGCGGGTTTGCACGGCTTGCGCCTCCATTCCTCAGATAAAAGCATGGGTGCCACAAAGTAAAATCCGGGCTTGCGCTTTTGCTTCTCTTTTGCGCATTCATCCGGTCCCCTTTGCGGCTTGTCCGCGATTGGTTTGCGGTTTCGTCTGACGTTTCTTCCGAGACCCGGTCAACCGCTGGACCTCTCCGCGCGTTTGCTGCTTTACCAGTCATTTACCAAACGCTTACGTTTTGGCCGGCCGTGAAGGCCAGCCGCCATGGCCGCCGCTGCGCCCCTTTGCGCTGCGTGCCGCCCCCGGCCGCGCAGCCGCCGGACCCACGTGACCAACAACATTCGATGCCGCCCCAAGGGACGCCCGCCACGGCGCCAGAGCGACATCCGGGAATCGCCAGGCCAACCCATGCTTGAATTGCCCTCTTCGCGCACTGCGCGCGCCGCCGCTGTGGCGTTGCGCCGCCGAGTGCGCGCCTTGCGCCTGCAGCGCTTCGTCGCACCGGCCCTCGCCATCGGCATCTGCGCGCTCTTGCTGCTGGTGTTTCAGCACCTCTCGCGCTCCGTCGACTACCGCTCCGTGATCCGCCAGCTCTGGCATCTGAGCCCCGCGCAATGGACAGGTGCGCTCGGCGCCACCGCCGTCAGCTTCGTCGCGCTCGTCGGGCGCGACGCCGTCGGCGTGCGCTACCTCGGCGCGCGCGTCTCGCGCGGCGCACTATGGGTGGGCGCCATCGCCGGCTCGGCGCTCGGCAACGTCACGGGCTTCGGCGCGCTCACGGGCGGCGCCGTGCGTTGCCGCGTCTACGGCAGCGCGGGCGTCACCGCCGCGCAGATCGGCCGCATGACCGTGTTCACGAGCGTCACGCTCGCGCTCGCCCTCGCGCTCATGACCGCGCTCGGCATGGTGGGCGCCGCCGATACGCTCTCGGGCCTGCTGCACCTTTCGCCCACGGCGCTGCGCTGGATCGGCGGCGTCGTGCTCGCGCTCGGCGCCGCGCTCGTCGCGGCCTGCCCCGGCGAGGCGCGCGAGATCGAGCCGTTCAAGCGCGCCTGGCTGCGCTTCGCGGTGCCCGCGCGGCGCGACCTCGTCGCGCAATTGCTGCTCGCGGCGCTCGATGTGGCCGGCGCCGGCCTCGCGCTCTGGTCGGTGATGCCGCACCCGCACATCGGTTTCGCCGACTTCCTCACCGTTTACACCGCCGCCATGCTGCTCGGCCTGATCGGCCATACGCCCGGCGGCATCGGCGTATTCGAGGCGGCGATGGTGTTCGCGCTCGGCTCGAGCGTGCCGGCCCCCAAGGTGTTCGCCGCGCTGCTCGCCTATCGCGCGATCTATTTCGGCGCGCCGCTCGCGCTCTCGGCCGCGCTGCTCGCCGTCTTCGAAGGCCGCGCGCTCAAGAATCCGCTCAACACGAACTTCGCGCGACGCGGCGTCGATGGCGTCACGCAGCTCGCGCCGCTGTTTCTCGCCATCGTCACCTTCGTGACCGGCAGCATGCTCGTGATCTCGGGCGCCACGCCCGCGTTCACCCATCGCATCGAGCTGCTGCAAAACTTCATCCCGCTCTGGGTGCTCGAAAGCTCGCAACTGCTCGGCAGCCTGTTCGGCGTGCTGCTGCTGTTCGTCGCGCGCGGCCTGTTGCGCCGCCTCGACGCCGCCTGGTGGCTCGCCCTCGCGCTCGCCGTGGCCAACCTCGCGCTCTCGCTCACCAAGGGCCTCGCGTTCGTCGAAGCGGGCGTGCTGTGCGTGCTGATCGCGCTGCTGCTCGCCACGCGCCGCCGCTTCAATCGTCATTCGTCGCTGTTCGCCGAGCCCTTCACGCCCGCGTGGCTCGCCTCGGTCGGCTGCGTGATCGCGCTCGCCGTGTGGGTGCTGTTCTTCGCGTTCCGCGACGTCGAATACTCGCAGCATCTGTGGTGGCAATTCGCGTTCGACGAACGCGCGCCGCGCGCGCTGCGCGCAACGCTCGGCGCCGGCGTGTTCGCGGCGGCGCTCGCGTCGTACCAGTTGTTGCGTCCGGCCGCGGGCCGCTTCGTGATCCCCGCGAGCGAAGATCTGGCCGAAGCCGCGCGCATCGTGCGCGCGCAGGAGCGCAGCGATGCGGGCCTCGCGCTCATGGGCGACAAGAGCTTCCTGTTCTCGTCGTCGCGCAACGCGTTCCTCATGTACGCGAAGCGCGGACGCACGTGGGCCGCGCTGCACGACCCCGTGGGCCCGCGCGACGAATGGCCCGCGCTGATCCGCGAATTCGTCTCGCTCGCGCACGCGCACAGCGGCCGCGCCGCGTTCTATCAGGTGCGCGCCGACGCCCTGCCGCTCTATCTCGACGCCGGCCTCACGCTGATGAAGCTCGGCGAGGAAGCGCGCGTGATGCTCCAGGAGTTCGATCTCAAGGGCCCGCAGCGCGCGCATCTGCGCTATGCGCTCAAGCGCGGCGAACGCGACGGCTTCACCTTCGAGCACATCGACCCGGCGCAGATGACCGACCGCCTGCCGGTGCTGCGCTCGATCTCCGACGCGTGGCTCGAAGAGCGCGACGTGCGCGAGAAGAGCTTCTCGGTGGCCGCCTTCGACGACGACTATCTCGCCGCGCAGCACGTGCTGCTCGTGCGCCAGAACGATACGCCGCTCGCCTTCGTCACCTTCATGACGACGGACCTGAACACCGATGCGACGGTCGGCGTCATGCGCCATCTGCCTGGCGCCTCGCCCTATGCGATGGAGTATCTGTTCACGCAACTCGCGCTGCATCTGAAGGCCGCGGGCTATCAATCGCTTTCGCTCGGCATGGCGCCGCTCGCGGGCATGGGGCCGACGCCGCTCGCGTCGTCGTGGCACCGCCTCGCCGGGCTGATCTGGCGCTTCGGCGGCAAGTTCTACAACTTCCGTGGGCTGCGCGGCTTCAAGAACAAATTCGCGCCGCGCTGGGAGCCGCGTTATCTGGCCGCGTCGGGCTCGATCAGCGTCTTCATCACCCTCGCGGACCTTTCGTTGCTGGCAGGAGGCTGGCGCTCATGATTCTTCGTACTCTCTCGCTGCCGCGCCGTGCCGGCGTCGCGGCGGGCGCCGCCTTGCTCGCGCTCTGCGCGGTTCAGGCTCACGCAAACCAGTCGCCCCAAACGTCCCAGCCGCACGTTACGGCGCCTTCGCCTGCCGCGCCTGCGCACGTCGCGGGCGGCCGCTACGGCGACGTTGCCGTGACGAAGCCGGCCGGCGCGATGCGCGGCTTCGCCGTGCTGTTCTCGGCGGGCGCGCACTGGAACGCCGCCGATCAGACGCGCGCCGACGCCCTCGCGCAACACGGCGCGCTGGTCGTGGGCGTGGATACGGCGCGCTACGCGGCCAATCTCGCCGCGGTAAAGAACGAGACCTGCCACAAGCTCTACAGCGACGCCGAAGCCCTCAGTCATCAGATCGAACGCCAGCAGGCGTCGAACCAGTACTTCGCGCCGATCGCGATCGGCAGCGGCGAAGGCGCGCTCATCGCGCAGCGCATGCTCTCGCAAGCGCCTGCGAACACGATGGCGGGCGCCGTGTCGCTCGATCCTGCCGCGAAGCTCGATGCGCGCTTCGCCCCCTGCCCCGCCGACCCGACGCTCTCGCGCGGCAAGGGCTTGCCGGGTTTCTTCGAGCAAGGCGTGACGACGGTTGCTAGCGCAACCAAACCGGCATCGACCGCAACCACCGACGCGACACCGCGAACGTTTGCCGCCAACGTCGCCGACGCGGACAAGCTCGTCGCGCTCACCGCGCCGCATCTGCGCGTGCAAATGGAAAGCGAGGAAGACGTCTCGGATCTGCCGCTCGTCGAGCTGCCCGCCGCGCATCCGACCGACATGCTCGCGGTGGTGATTTCCGGCGACGGCGGCTGGCGCGACCTCGACAAGACGATCGCGGAAGCGCTGCAAAAGCAGGGTATTTCGGTGATCGGCTGGGATGCGCTGCGCTACTTCTGGAGCGAGAAGACGCCTGCGCAGACGAGTCACGATCTCGCACGCGTGCTCAACACCTATGCCGCGCGCTGGCACGCGAAGCACATCGCGCTCGTGGGCTACTCGTTCGGCGCGGACGTGATGCCGTTCGCCTACAACCGTCTGCCCGATGCGCTGCGCGAGAAAGTGTCGTACATGTCGCTGCTCGGCTTCGCGCCCGACGCCGATTTCCAGGTCCGTGTAACGGGCTGGCTCGGCATGCCCGCGAGCGACAAGGCGCTGCAGGTGCGTCCGGAACTCGCGAAGGTGCCGCCGGCAATCGTCCAATGCGTCTATGGCGCCGATGAAAAAGACACGCTGTGCCCGGCGCTCGCGAACACCGGCATCGAGCTCGTGAAGACGAACGGCAGCCATCACTTCGACGGCGACTATAACGCGCTCGCGGCGAAGATCATCGCGGGGTGGAAGAAGGAGATTGCGGCGCGGGGGTGAGGCGAGATCGATAGACAAAATACAGACGAAAAAAACGCCGGCTAAAAGCCGGCGTCCTTAAAACCAAAACAACTTGCCTGACCTGGGCGCTCAAGCCTCCACGGCCGCCACCTTCGCGTCTTCTTCCTGCTCCACCGACGAGCGGATCAGGTAGTCGAACGCGCCGAGCGAAGCCTTCGCGCCTTCGCCCACGGCAATCACGATCTGCTTGAACGGCACGGTCGTCACGTCGCCCGCGGCGAACACGCCCGGCACCGAAGTCTGGCCCTTCGCGTCCACTTCGATCTCGCCGTGCTTCGAGAGCGCAATCGTGCCCTTGAGGAATTCGGTATTCGGCACGAGACCGATCTGCACGAACACGCCTTCGAGCTCCACGTGATGCTTCTCGCCCGTGGTGCGCTCCAGATACGCGAGGCCCGTGACCTTCTGGCCGTCGCCGCTGATTTCCGTGGTCTGCGCGTTCACGTGCACCGTGACGTTCGGCAGGCTGCGCAGCTTACGTTGCAGCACTTCGTCGGCACGCAGTTGCGCGCCGAATTCGAGCAGCGTCACGTGGCTCACGATGCCCGCGAGGTCGATGGCCGCCTCGACGCCCGAGTTGCCGCCGCCGATCACGGCGACGCGCTTGCCCTTGAAGAGCGGGCCGTCACAGTGCGGGCAATACGCCACGCCCTTGTTGCGGTATTCCTGCTCGCCCGGCACGTCCACGTTGCGCCAGCGCGCACCCGTGGCCAGCACCACGCTCTTTGCGCGCAGCGTCGCGCCGCTTGCCGTGCGCACCTCGAAGCCGTTGCCCACGGCCGTGAGCGCATCGGCGCGCTGCAGGTTCATGATGTCGACGTCATAGGCGCGCACGTGCTGCTCGAGCGCCGTCGCGAACTTCGGCCCTTCCGTTTCCTGCACCGAGACGAAGTTCTCGATCGACATCGTATCGAGCACCTGGCCGCCGAAGCGCTCGGCGAGCACGCCCGTGCGGATGCCCTTGCGCGCCGCATAGATCGCAGCCGCGGCGCCTGCGGGGCCGCCGCCGACGATCAGCATGTCGAACACGTCCTTCTGGTTCAGCTTCTCGGCGGCACGCGCCGACGCGCCGGTGTCGAGCTTCGCGAGAATTTCCTCGACGCCCATGCGGCCCTGGCCGAACACTTCGCCATTCAGGAAGATCGTCGGCACGGCCATGATCTTGCGCTTCTCGACTTCGTCCTGGAACAGCGCACCATCAATCGTGACGATCTGCACGTTCGGGTTGAGCGCGGCCATCGCGTTGATCGACTGCACGACTTCCGGGCAGTTCTGGCACGACAGCGACATATAGACTTCGAACGCGAACACGCCGTCGAGCGCCTTCACCTGTTCGATCGTGTCGCTTTCGAGCTTGACCGGGTGGCCGCCCACCTGCAGCAGCGCGAGCACGAGCGACGTGAATTCATGGCCCATCGGAATACCCGCGAACGTCACCTTGACGTCAGCGTTCGCGCGCTTGATCTCGAACGAAGGGGTACGCGCGTCGCCAATAGCGGCGCCACGGCGTTCTTCGAGCGTGATGCGATCCGAGAGCGATGCGATGTCCTGCAGCAGTTGCTGTAGTTCTTGCGACTTCTCGCCGTCGTCCAGGTAGGCGACGATCTCGATCGACTGCGTGACTTTTTCGAGGTAGCTTTTCAGTTGGGTCTTGAGATTTGCGTCGAGCATGGCGTGTTCCGGCGGAGAAGAAGCAGGGGAATCCTAAGTAATGCCCGCTGTTACGAAAGCCTTTTGGGCCTTGCAGCAAGGCTTCCGGGCCGCAAGCCGCGAGGGCGCGGCCCGGAGGTACAGCTCAGTGGGACTTCAGCGTCATGCGATCAGGGCGATCGCATTCAAACCACGACGCTTAGATCTTGCCGACGAGGTCGAGCGACGGCTTGAGCGTTTCTGCGCCCGGCGTCCACTTGGCGGGGCACACTTCGCCCGGGTGAGCCGCAACGTACTGGGCAGCCTGAACCTTGCGCAGCAGTTCCTTGGCGTCACGGCCGATGCCATTGTCGTGGATTTCGCACAGCTTGATCTCGCCTTGCGGGTTGATCACGAACGTGCCGCGCAGTGCCAGGCCTTCTTCTTCGATCATCACGTCGAAGTTACGCGTGATCGCGCCAGTCGGGTCGCCGACGAGCGGGTACTTGATCTTGGCGATCGTGTCCGAGGTGTCGTGCCATGCCTTGTGCGTGAAGTGCGTATCGGTCGAAACACCGTAGATTTCAACGCCCAGCTTCTGGAATTCCGCGTATTGGTCAGCCAGGTCGCCGAGTTCGGTCGGGCACACGAAAGTGAAGTCGGCCGGGTAGAACACGACCACCGACCACTTGCCCTTGAAGTTTTCTTCAGAGACCGGAACGAACTTGCCATTGTGGAATGCGGTGGCCTTGAACGGCTTGACTTGCGTGTTGATGAGAGACATCAGTTGTTTCCTCGCTCTGGGTTGGAAAAGGTATGGACGTAGGTTACGGGAACCACGACCATTTGAAAAATTGATTACGTTGATCGCCGAAATAAACTATGTCTATCGGACCTCATAGGCATCCTTCATAGGCCCCCACCGGCGATCCTGGACGGCGCTTCGAAGCCCGCCAGCCCGGCGTCCCGCGTCCGCGTCAAGCGGCCCGAACAATCCTCGGGGCGGTGAGCATACAACGAAATTGCGACATTACGCCTCATGCGCTCGATACGGCCGGCCGCATCTCGCCCAAACCTGCTGTGATTACGAGCCGCCCACGAGGTTCCGTCGACCGAGGCAATCCGCCCACGTGGCGCCGCCGCGGCGACGATTATTTAGATGCGGGTGCAACAGCCAAAACTCAAGGCTTGCGCACATGCCCGCAGACCATCCGCATCAAAGCGCGCCGCCACGCGCCGTCGCCGCACGAGAAAGCAGACGTTCGCGCAGAAATTGCGTGAACGCGCGTATGGTCACGGAAGCTTCACGATGCTGCGGATACAGCGCATGGAGCGCATGGGCCGGCGGAATGAACGGCTCGAGCACTTCGACGAGCAGCCCCGCATCGACCGATCCCGCCACGATGAAATCCGGCAGATAGCAGATGCCAAGGCCCGCCACGGCCGCATCGCGCAGCACCTCGCCGTTGTTGGCCCGCAGCGGCCCGTGCACCTCGAACGGCGTACGTACCCCGTCGACGACGAATTCCCACGGCGCGCGCCCCTCCTGTCCATATGGCAGGCAGGCGTGCTGCGCCAGATCGGCGGGCATTTGCGGCGCGCGGTGGCGGCGCCGGTAGCCGGGGCTGCAGCAGGCGATCATGTGCACGTCCGCGAGCTTCTGGGCGATCAGCGTGGAGTCGGCGAGCCGCCCGATGCGCAGCGCCATGTCGAAGCCCTCGCCGATCACGTCGACGTTGCGGTCGCTCAGGTCCATATCGAAATGCACGTCGGGGTGCGCGCGCAGGAATTCGGCCACGAGCGGCGAGAGATGGGCCATGCCGAACGACATCGGCGCGCTCACCTTGAGCAGGCCGCGCGGCTCCGAGCGGCGCGCCGACATGGCCTGCTCGGTGTCGGCGACGTCGGCGAGGATGCGCTTCGCGCGCTCGTAAAACTCCTGGCCCAGATCCGTCACCGCCAGCTTGCGCGTGTTGCGCACGAGCAGGCGCGCGCCGAGATCCGCTTCGAGCGCGGCCACGCGGCGGCTCACGAACTGCTTCGAGAGCCGCAGGCGGTTTGCCGCGGCCGTGAAACTGCCCGCATCCACGGTGTTCACGAAGATGCGCATGTCGTCGAGCTGCATGGTTATTGTCCACTTTTACATGACAGTGAGTCGTATTCTACGGCGTTACGCATCACACTGGTTGACCTAAACTGACGTTCATCGCAACCGGATATCGGAACACACGGAGAAACGAACATGATCGAACTTCGCAAGGCAGATCAACGCGGCCGCGCCGAACACGGCTGGCTCAGCTCGCGCCACACGTTTTCGTTCGCCAACTACTACGATCCGCAGCAGATCGGCTTCTCGGACCTGCTCGTGATCAACGACGACCGCGTCGCCCCGGCGCGCGGCTTCGGCAAGCACCCGCACCGCGACATGGAAATCTTCTCGTACGTGCTGGAAGGCGGCCTGGAGCACAAGGACTCGATGGGCACCGGCTCGGTGATCGTCCCCGGCGACGTGCAACTGATGAGCGCCGGCACGGGCGTCGCGCACAGCGAGTTCAACCACTCGGCCGAACAGCCGGTGCATTTCCTGCAGATCTGGATTGCGCCGAACGTGAAGGGCGCGCAGCCGCGCTATCAGCAGAAGAACATCCCGGACGCGGAAAAGCGCGGCCAGCTGCGCCTGATCCTCTCGCCGGACGGCGCCGCCGACTCGCTCGAACTGCGCCAGGACGCGCGGGTCTACGCCGGCCGCTTCGATGGCGCGGAGAGCGCGAAGATCGCGATCGGCGCGGACCGTTACGCCTATGTGCACGTGGCGCGCGGCAGCGTGAAGGTCAACGGCGTGGAGCTGGGCGAAGGCGACGGCGCGCGCATCCGCACGGAGCGCGAGCTGAGCTTCACCGACGGACACGATGCCGAGGTATTGGTGTTCGATCTGCGTAATATCGAGGTGTCGGAGCTTTGGTCGTAACCGGGGCCCTGGCGTCCGTCTTTCGTTCGACGGGCGCCGGCGGCCCGGCGCGGTCCCGCACACTCCAGAAACAAGCGGGCCGCACTGCCGACAGATGCAATAAAACCAACAAACTGCAGCAACGTATTGGAGAAATAACATGCGATACAACCTCTTCGGCCAGGGCAACGACGTCGCCCTGCTCGTCTCCCGCATCTTGCTGGCCACGCTGTTCGTGATGTTCGGCTGGTCCAAGCTCACCGGATTTTCCGGCACCGTCGAATACATGGCGCACGTGGGCGCACCCGCGCCCATGCTCTCGGCGATCATCGCCGTCGTCATGGAATTCGTGGTGGGCATTCTGATCGTCCTCGGCTTCTTTACGCGTCCGCTCGCCGTGCTGCTCGCGATCTATACCATCGGCACCGCGCTCATCGGCCACCGCTTCTGGACCATGACCGGCATGGACCAGATGGCCAACATGATCAACTTCTACAAGAACGTCAGCATCGCGGGCGGCCTGATCGCACTCGCCGTGGCGGGTCCGGGCAAGTTCTCGATCGACAGGAAGTAACGCAGGCGCGCCATCAAGGCGCAGTGCGGAAAAGCGCGATGGCCTTCGAGGCGTCGCGCTTTTTGGCGTCTCTTTGGCGTCCTTTTGTGTGTCGCTTCGCGCCGCGCCGGGCGGTTCGCGAAGCAGGATCTGTGACGTACGGCCTATGCCATATGTCCGAATTTACTTCGGCGCATGCGCATGCGAGGATCGATCCGGATCCGTACACGGCTCGTGCGTGATTGGCACGCCGTTCGCGCCCGATAGCGCGGCGCGTGAGCAACCCATCAGACAGAGCCAGCACAAAAGGAAACACCCATGCAAGACCGCCCAGGCGTGAACCGGGAGCGCGCGCAGCGCATCCTGGCACGCGAGCGCGACGCCTTTGTCGCCGCGCGCCCGAAATCGCAAGCCCTCTCCACGCAAGCCGCGCAGCATCTGCTGTTCGGCGTGCCGCTGCACTGGATGAACGACTGGTCCACGCCGTTCTCGCTCTACGTGGATGCCGCGCGCGGCGCGGCCTTCACCGACGTGGACGGGCATCGCTATGTCGACTTCTGTCTCGGCGACACGGGCGCGATGTTCGGCCACGCGCCGCCCGCCGTCGCGCAGGCGCTCGCCCACCAGGCGCAGCGCGGCTTCACGACCATGCTGCCGGGCGAGGACGCAGTGGCGGTGGGCGCGGCGCTCGCGCAACGCTTCGGCCTGCCGTACTGGCAGTTCGCAATGACCGCGAGCGATGCGAACCGCTTCGCGCTGCGCTGGGCGCGCGCGGCCACCGGGCGCGACACGATCGTCGTGTTCAACGGCTGCTACCACGGCACCGTGGACGACGTGTTCGTGGATCTCGTCGATGGCCGGCCCACGCAGCGCGCGAGCCTGCTCGGCCAGGTGCACGACCTGCTGCCACATACGCGCGTGGTGGAGTTCAACGACCTCGACGCGCTCGCCCGCGCGCTCGCCGATGGCCAGGTGGCCTGCGTGCTCGCCGAGCCCGCCATGACCAACGTGGGCATGGTGCTGCCCGAGCCCGGCTTCTGGCGCGAGGCGCAGGCACTCATGAAGCGCCACGGCACGCTGCTTTTGATCGACGAAACCCACACGATCAGCAGCGGCCCGCGCGGCTACGCGCGCGAGCACGGCATCGAACCCGACCTGTTCGTGCTCGGCAAGCCCGTGGGCGGCGGCGTGCCGTGCGCCGTGTATGGCTTTTCCGCCGAACTCGCGGCGCGCGCGCAACAGGCGAAGCTCGACGCGCCGCCGGGCCATTCTGGCATCGGCACGACGCTCACGGCGAACGCGCTCTCGATGAGCGCGATGCGCGCGACGCTCGACGCAGTCATGACCGAGGCGGCCTATGCGCATATGTTCGCGCTCGCTGGGCGTCTCGCGCAGGGCCTCACGGCTACGATCGCGCGCCATGCGTTGCCGTGGTGCGTGACGCGCGTGGGCGCGCGCAGCGAATTCCAGTTCTGCGCCACGCCGCCACGTAATGGCAGCGAAGCGCGCGCCGCGATGGACGACGAACTTGAGCACGTCATCCACCTGTATCTGCTCAACCGCGGCGTGCTCATCACGCCATTCCACAACATGATGCTCGTGTGCCCCGAGACGACCGAAGCCGAGGTCGAGCGCCTGATCGGCGCGTTCGGCGCCTGCCTCGACGAGTTGTGCGCGTAGCGGGACAAATAGCGGGCGATGGCGGGCGAATAGCGGACAAAGCACGGCGTACAAAGGCGGCACGCGGACTTGATATGCTTGACGGCTCGCGCCCGCCTTGGCCGCCTGCTTTCGAATTCGCTTTCAACTCTGCTTCAACCGATCACAGCCGATGCACGATCCGCAAGAAAACCTGTTCGCCTATCTCTCTTCGCTACAGCAGTCCGCGCTGAGCGCGCTCAAGCTCCTGCCGCTCAAGAGCCGCGCCGCGCAGGGGGCGCTGATGGCGCTGCGCGCCGTCTGCGGCGCGGGGCTCTCCTATAGCATCGGCCGCGCGCTGCATACCGAGCAAGCGTTCTGGGCGGCGATCACAGCCATCGCCGTCACGCAGCACGATTACGCCGATACGCTCTCGCAGTCGCGCGACCAGTTCATCGGCGCGATCGCGGGCGGCATCGTGGGCTTCGCGGCGGCCACACTCGGGCCGGAGAACACGGCCGCGTATCTCGTGGCGGTGGCCGTCGTGATCGTCGCATGCTGGTGCCTGCGTGTGAGCACCGCGGCGCGGCTTGGCGCGATCACCACCACCATCGTGCTGCTCGTGCCCACTCACGGCCCCGTGTGGGACGTGGCGCTTTTCCGGGTGGCGGAGGTGGCGATCGGCATGGCTTGCGCGCTGCCCGTGTGCTGGTTGTTTTCGTATTTCGAGCGGCGCTGGCTGCATGTTTGAGGCGATCAATGGGGGCAAGAATGTGCGCTATCATCGTATCCCGTACGCGCTTCGAATGACCGCTACCCGACGAGAGACTTCCGTGAGACCTTCCGCCGCCCTGAATGCGCATCGCTCTGAAATTCGCGAAATCGTGAAGGCCAACAAGGCGATGAATCCGCGCGTGTTCGGCTCGGTCGCGCACGGCGACGACAAGGACGGCAGCGACCTGGACATTCTGGTCGACCCGACGCCGGAAACGTCGTTGCTCGATATTGGCATCATTCAGGACACCTTGGTCCAGTTGCTCGGCGTGGAGGTCGACGTGCTGACTCCCAAGGCCTTGCCCGAATCCTTTCGTGCGACGGTTATTGCCGAAGCGAAGCCCGTATGAGTCGAGACAAGCTCCACCTCCCCGACTACCTGCAACACATTCTCGACGCCATCGGTCGTATTGAACGGCCCTACGCCCTGTCGCTCCCAACCCCCACGAAATAATCCATCTCCCCACGCTGCGCAATAAATGGCGCATTAGCGGCGATAATCAGGGCCGCCGTGCAAACGATGCTTCCACAGGCCACCCGCCTGAGCTAGCGCATCGGAGGGTGCGGCCAGTGCGCGCGGTCGGTGCTCAAACGGTGCCAAACGCCCCGCGGACGCGAAAAACATGCGAAACTCGTCGCCCCGCGCCCGGCCCTGCCTGGGGCCCGCTCAGGCCCCGTTTGGGACCCACGATAGGCGCACGAAACGCATCGCACCTGAACCGCACGTCCATGAACACGAACCGTCAATCCGTCGCCGCCACCTCGAACGCTTCCTCGCGCAAGTCCATCTCGCTCCTGCAGATGCTCGCGCTGATCGCCTTCGGCGGCATCGCGGTCTCGCTGCTGCTCAGACAGTTCGTCTGAGCGCCGCGCCGCGCGCCCGCTCTAGCCCGTTTTCGCTTATGTACAAGAAAGGCGTCGCCCTCGAAATCCAGTTCTCACCCGAGCGCCTGAACGACGGCGCAGGCGATCCCTACTGGATCGACCTCACGGCAGAAGAAGCCGCCGCGCTGCTCGACACGCTGCAAACCAAGCTCGCCGCGCGCGAGACCACCTCGGCGCCGCTCGTCGTGGCGCTCGACACGCCGCGCGAATCATCGGCTAATGCCAGCACCGCGCCCGGCGCCGCTGCAAGCCCGGCACCGTCCACCTCCGTCGACAACGGCCTCAAGCAATGGGTCTGCGTGATCTGCGGCTGGGTGTACGACGAAGCAGCCGGCGCCCCCGACGATGGCCTCGCCCCCGGCACGCGCTGGGCCGACGTGCCCGACGACTGGCGCTGCCCGCTCTGCGACGTGGGCAAGGAAGATTTCGCGCTGGTCGAGTTCTGACGCACCGGTCTCGCACGAGCGCCGCGCCCATGCGCGCACACTGCATGCGCTAGCACGTTCACGTCGCATCGCGCCCGTGCCGCTCGTAGAACAGCGCAAATAGTTCAGACTGCGAACTAACGCCGAGTTTCGCATAAATGTGCTTCTTGTGCGCGCGCACGGTCTCGAACGAGATTTCGAGCCGCTCGGCAATCGCGCGCGTCGAAAAGCCGGAAAGGCTCTGGCGCACCACCTCGATCTCGCGCGCCGTGAGCGGCGAGCGGCCGCTTTGCCGCGCCACCGCTTCGAAGCGGCTCGCGTAGTCCGCGTCGCGGGCGGAAGGCCCGGCCTCGCTCGTCACAATCGCTTCGGACTGCGGCACACCCGCCAGCACGTCGGCCGCGTCCGGCGCCGCGAGCGGCTCATGGGGCAGCCGCTGCCGCATCAGCGCCATCACCCACGGCGCGAACATCGCGAACGTCGCAATATCGCGCTCGGTGTAATGGTGCTTTGCGCCCAGCGAGAAAATCAGCGTGCGGCGCGCGTCGAGCGGATGATTGAACTGCACTTCGTCGCCGATGATGTTGCTCTTGAAATAGCGCTGGTAGTAGTCCGTCATGCGGAAGTTGTCGGGCGCGACTTCGGCAAGCGTGACGAGCCCCGCGCGCGGCTTTTCGCACGCGTTGATGTAGAACGGATCGAGCTGGTACATCCCCTCCAGATACGCGCGGAACAGCAGATCCACGGTGCCGTCGGGCATCGGCGACTCGGCGCACACGAGCGGCGCGCGATCGCGTATGAAGACGAGCGCCACCCAGTTGTCGAAGGCGACGAACCGCTCGATCACGCGCGTCATGCGGGTCCAGAAGTCGGGGCCGTCGAGGGCGTCGATGAGCGTCGCGATATGGTGATGGAATGCGCGGTCCTGCCAGTCGGGTTCCATGGTGCCTCCGGTCAGGGTAACCCTGCAGGGTAATTTCCGGACAAAAATAACGTGGTGATAATAGCCGCTCCTGACGCTCGCGCGGCCAAAAATCCAGCCAGATCGCCCGCGAGCCCGAAACATCGAAGTACAACGGACCGGCGCAACGCGTCGCGGAACCGGAGCAAGGAGACAGGCATGCAACTCGAACTCGCGCAGATCCCCATCGTCGACGGCGTCGTCGCGCCCAATCTGGCGCGCACGCTCGACGCCATCGGCCAGCGCCGCGCGGGCACCGACCTGATGGTGTTCCCCGAAGCCACGCTCACCGGTTTTCCCACGCGCGAGAACGTGCGCGACGTGGCCGAGACGCTCTCCGGCCCCTCGCTTTCCGCCGTGCGCGACGCCGCGCGCCACGCCAACATGGCCGTGGCCGTGGGACTCGCCGAGCGCGACGGCGAGCGCTTCTACAACACGACGGTCCTCGTCGACGAGCGCGGCGAGATTGCGCTGCGCTATCGCAAGACGCACCTGTGGGCCACCGACGTCGGTGTCTTCACGGCCGGCGACCGCTTCGAGGTCTGCGAATTCAAGGGCATGACTGTCGGCATGCTGATCTGCTACGACATCGAGTTTCCCGAAGGCGCGCGTGCGCTCGGCATGCTCGGCGCCGAGATGCTGGTCGTCACCAACGGCAACATGGATCCGTTCGGTCCCGTGCACCGCCGCGCCATTGTCGCGCGCGCGATGGAGAACCAGATGTTCGCGGCGCTCGTGAACCGCACCGGCGACGGCGACGACAACCTCACGTTCCCCGGCGAATCCGCGCTGATCAGCCCGTTCGGCGACGTGCTGGCCGAGCTCAGGAACGAAGACGCGGTGCTGCCCGTCACGGCTGACCGCGCGCTGCTCGCGCAAAGCCGCGAGCACTACAGCTATCTGCACGATGCGCGCGTCGCGCTGAATCTAGCCGATGAAAACGACGCGCAAGGGCGCCGCTCGCTCAAGATCCGCGAGCGCGCAACCCGCTAATTGCGCGACGCAGCCCCGGCCACCCCGCCGGAGCGGGCTGCACTCGCGCTCATAACAACAAACGATCGACGCTCACGAGGCGCGCTGCCCCCGCGTTTGGAACCGGACCGCACGCTCGCGCGCGGACTTCGCACGGCCACGCCACAAGGCGGGCGTTGCCAATCCGCGCAGACCCAACCCGCAGCACTCAGGAGACAACTGCATCATGAAGCCTTCCTCAACGCCGGCCGAACGCGGCACGAACGGTACAAGCGCGACAAGCAGCTCGCGCGAACCGCATCTCAAACGCACGCTCGGCTTGCCTTCGGTGCTGCTGTTCGGCCTCGCCTACATGGCGCCGCTGATCGTCTACGGCACTTACGGCGTGCTCGCCGGCGCGAGCCAGGACACCGCCGCGCTCGCCTATCTCATCGCGCTCATCGCGATCGTGTTCACGGCGCTCAGCTACGGCAAGCTCGCGCGCCTGTTCCCCGTGGCAGGCTCCGCCTACACCTACACGCGCAAGAGCTTCAACGCGCACATGGGCTTCATGATCGGCTGGGCCACGCTGCTCGACTACTTCTTCCTGCCGATGGTGATCTGGCTGATCGGCGCGGCCTATCTCGGCGCGGCGTTCCCGCACGTGCCCGCGTGGATCTGGATCATCGCGTTCATCGTGCTCACGAGCGGACTGAACATCATCGGCATCGAGCTGGCCGCGCGCTTCAACATCGTCCTGATGATCGTGCAGCTCGGCATCACCGCGATGTTCGTCGTGCTGTGCCTGCACTATGCCGAAGCAGCAGCCGGCCCCGGCGGCCTCATCACGGCGCAGCCGTTCTTCCAGCCGCACGTGCCGCTCTCGGCCACGATGGCCGGCGCCGCTATCGCCGCGTATTCGTATCTCGGCTTCGACGCCGTTTCCACGCTCACCGAAGAAACCATCGAGCCGGAAAAGAACATCCCGCGCGCCATCGTGCTGATCGCGCTGGTGGGCGGCGCGATCTTCGTGATCGCCGCGTACACGCTGCAGCTCGCGCATCCGGGCGCCGTGTTCAAGGACCCCGATTCGGCCGCGTTCGAAATCGCGCGCAAAGTGGGCGGCGACATCTTCGTGACGATCTTCCTCGCCGGCCTGATCCTCGCGCAGTTCGCCTCCGGCATCTCGGCGCAAGCGAGCGTGGGACGCCTGCTCTACGCGATGGGCCGCGACGAAGTGCTGCCCAAGTCGATCTTCGGCTATATCCACCCGCGTTTCCGCACGCCCGCGATCAACATTGCGATCGCCGGTATCGTCGGCCTGATCGCGCTGAAGCTCGACGTGGCCACGTCCACTTCGTTCATCAACTTCGGCGCGTTCCTCGCGTTCACCTCGGTGAACCTCTGCGTGATCCGCCAATACTTCAATGGCGCGGCCGGCACGCGCGGCTTCGGCTTCGTGGGCGGCCTCGTGTTCCCGCTCATCGGCGCCGTCACCGACATCTGGCTGCTGTGCAGTCTCGAGAAAACCGCGATCGTGCTCGGCGTGATCTGGTTCGTGCTCGGCCTCGCGTATCTCGGCTGGATCACGCGCTGCTTCCGCCGCGCGCCGCCCGAAATGGCCGTGTAAAACGCGCTACGCGTACCGGCATTCGCTCGCGCAGCGCGCGAGTGGAGCGAGCGGCAAATCGAAACAGGCTTTCGCAATACGCGAAAGCCTGTTTTTTTTCGTGGATCGCGCGAAGCCTGACCGGCCGTGCCTGACCGGCCGTGCCTGACCGGCCGTGCCTGACCAGGCGCGCCATTGCGCGATTGCGGGGTCGGGGTGAAACAAGCGTTCGGTCACGCGCACCCGAACCGAACTACAATGCATGCCGTCCTCCGTTTTGCCGGCCCATTCGCCGGCTCGCCAGTACGCACCATGCCCCGTTTTTCAAGAGTTGCCCCATTCCTGCTGATTCCGTTTGCCGTTGGCCTCAGCGCCTGCTCGTCGACCACGCCTGGGTTTCAGGACGACCAGTTGCTGACCAGCGCCACGAGCCCGTTCTCGCACGGCTTCAACTACGCGAGCACCGATGCCTGCGAGGCATCGCGCCGCGCGCTGCTGAGCCAGGGCTACATGACGACGATGACGCACAACGACACCGTCGACGCCACCAAGAACTTCCAGCCGACGATCGACCAGCACATCGTCGTGGAAGTGCACGTGGTCTGCACCCCCGCCGACGCGACGAACACGAGCATGGTGTACGTGAACGCCGTGCAGAACGGCTATGCGCTCAAGAAGAGCGCGACGTCGGCGAGCGTGGGGCTGTCGATTCTCGGGTCGGTCTCTTTGCCGATCCATTCGAACAGCGACGAAATGGTCAAGGTCTCGAGCGAGACGATTCAGTCGGACGCGTTCTACAAGCGCTTCTTCGATCTCGTGGGGCGCTATCTGAATACGGTCGCGCGCAGCCAGCCCGTGCCGGGCAGCGGCGATATCAAGTCCACGCCGCTGCCGTTGCCGCCACCGCTGGAGCCGGACCCGGCGCTGATGAACACGGCCGCCCCGGGTGCTTCCGCCGCACCTGCGGCAGCCGCTGCGGCCACTGGGGTGGCAGTGCTGCACACCACTGTGGCACCCGCGACGCCCGTGCAAGGTACGCAAGCGGCGGTGCCCGCTGCCGCGGCTAGCGGCGTGCACGCAGTCTTCCCTGCGTCGCCCGCCTCGGAGGCGACGCTGCTCACGCCGGTCTTGCCGGCGCCGGCTGCATCGGCACCCGCAGCGGCGATGAGCCCGGCGTCGACGCCCGCCGCCGCGAGCGCGCCTGCCGAAGCCAATCGTGCCGCGCAGTCGGGTGCGGCTGCCGCGCCGGCCTCGAGCGCTACCACAACTCAAGCGGCCGCACCGGCCGCGGGCGCTTCCGCAACTCAAGCGGCTGCGCCGGCCTCGGGCGCTGCCACGACTCAAGCGGCCGCACCGGCCTCTGGCGCTGCCGCGGTTCAGGTGGCCGCGCAGCCCGCTGCGGCATCGGCTGCCGCCCCCGTCACCATTGCAGCGGCGCCCGCGAGCGTTGCGAATTCGGGCACGGGCACTTCCTCACCGGCACCCGCCGGCGGTACGCAAAACGTAGCGGCGGCCTCCGCGTCGGGAGCGGCCAACGCGCCCGCCTCGAATTCCGCACCGGCCGCAGCCGCGACGCACTAAGTAAGCGCCCACCCGCGCACACCCTCGGCAGCGCCAGCACACACGGTACGGATGCCTGCTCGGGCATCCTCTGCAAGCCCCACGAGCCGGACGCGCGGCTCGCCTAGCGCAAGCCCGCCATCATCGCGCCCATGCCCACCAGCAGGCTGCCCATCAGCCGGTTGACCGCGCGCAGGCGCCGGGGCCGCTGCAGCACATGGCGCAACCGGTGCGAGAACAGCGCCATCGACGCTACGCCGCCCGCGAACAGCAGCGCGAACGTCGCCGCCAGCGCGAGGTACTGCCGGTTCGCGCTCCAGGACGCATCCGCGCTGATGAACTGCGGAAAGAACGACGGAAAGAACAGCAAGGTCTTGGGATTGAGCCCCGAGGTGGCAAACCCGCGCCAGAACAAATCGCGCCGGGAAGTGAGCGCCTGCTCCGCAGGCTCGGCGCCGGACTCGCCCCCGAGCGTGCGGCTGCGCCATTGCTTGCAGCCGAGCCAGACGAGATAGGCCGCGCCCACCCAGCGCAGCCCGGTGAGTGAGTGCTCACTAATGAGCAACAGCGAATTCAGGCAGAGCGCCGTGAAGACGAGCTGCAGCAAAACCGCGAGCGTGCCGCCCCAGACGCAAGGCAGCGCGCGGCGCCAGCCGGCATGCAGCGCGTGGCTCATCGTGAGTACGTTGACGGGACCGGGGGTATAAACGAGGACCAGTGCGGCGGCGAGAAACGACAAATACAGCTGGAGCGGCATTTCTGGGAGTTCGGGCGAAAACGTGGTGACGGACGGCGCTTGAGGATCAAAAACCGGCAACAAAAAACCGCGCTTGAGGCGCGGTTTCAAATGCCATCTGCCCGATCGGACGTCGCTGGCTGCGTGATGAACGCGCGCAACGCCCGATGGCCGCCGCAGGGTGCAACGGAAAACCGGCTCTGACGGGTCCACCGCGGCTCGTGGCTGCGGCGGCGCACCCCAGCGCGGGGAGGTGGCCGCGTGGGTCGTGCCGGGCAAGAAGGCATGTGGAAAATATACCGGGGATGGGCCTGTAAAGGCTTCCTGTTTTCGGGTAAAAGGCCCCTCGTTGCGGATTCTTCTTCCGCTAGAATGGCCATTCCCTGTAGAGAATTCCATTCATCATGAGCACCCGCGAACGCCCGCCCAAAATGCTCGACAACCAGGACCGCAAGATCCTGCGCGCGCTCCAGCAAAACGCCCGCCTTTCCAATGCCGAGCTGGCCGAGCAGGTGGGCATGTCGACCACGGCGTGCTGGAACCGCACGCGCCAGCTCGAAGCCGACGGCTACATCGACGGCTATGTCGCGCTCGTGAACCAGCGCAAGCTGGGTTTCGCCGATATCGTGATTCTCGAAGTCACGCTTGACCGCCACGAAGACGACGCGCTCGCGCGCTTCGGCGCGGAGCTCGCGGCACTGCCCGAGGTGCTGGAGGCGTATCTCGTCTCCGGCGAATACGATTACTGGATCAAGGTGGCCGTGGACGGCACGGCGGGCTACGAGCGTTTCCTGCGCGAAAAGCTCTATCGCATTTCGAGCATCCGGCATAGCCGCTCGATGTTCGCATTGCGCTGCATGAAGGACGTGGCGTCGATGCAGGTGTGACGCACGCGGTATCGACGAGGCGGTTCGAGATGTGCGTCGCGCCGCCCTCTGCGAGCGCGGCGCGATCGGCCTTGGCTGAGCGCCCGGCTCAGTTACCGCTGCTCTTGCCTGCCGGAAGCCTGGAAATAATGAAATTCACCTCTTTGTCGTAGCCCGGATACTCCTTGGCCATCTGTTCCTTGAACTGCTGCGGCGTGAGTTTCTTGCTATAGAGCTCGTACATCCAGTTGGCGAACTCCTGCACCTGGTCATTGGTATTGATCGGCGGGCTGTGATAGTTCGGATTGGCTTTGAACGCCTTTGACAATTGGTTATTCCAGGCGAGGAATGATGGGTCGCTAGCCCAGGCAGGCGTGGAGTCGGCACCGTATGCCGCCGGACCGAGAAGACCGGCCGCCAGAGCCAGCGCTAGAAGTTTGCGATACATAATGGTTTCCCTCAGTTTGCTCGTTCATCAATGGAACGAACGCTTAGTATTCGCAACCCGGCGAGGAGCGTGCATCGGAAAAATCTGAAAAATTCGGCGGCAGCGGGGAAATTGCAGGCTACTGGCACGACGCTCAAAGGCCACGTCGCGTTGCTCGGCATGGGGCGCTGGCATCGGCTTTGAGCCTTCTATTTTTTAGCCCACGCTTCGTTGGCCCTAGCTTGTTTGAGCCAACTCAGGCCTTGCGGCACGTGAACCGCAACGTTATCTGCAGCGCTGATTGTGTAATGGGTCTCAGCCGAATACGGCCGCCTATTATTTAGTCATCCATATTATTCATGTGACTCGGCCTGCGCGTCCGGCGAGCGCGCCCCGCTTGCACGCAAAATCATCTTCACGACCTCTTCGGTCGTGGCCTCGAAGCTCGCCGCGGACAGCGCGCGCTTGCCCGCGAGCGCGCGAATCTGCGCTTCGAAATCCGCGTAATGCTGCGTGGTCGCCCAGATCATGAAGAGCAGCGTTTTCGGTTCCACCGGCGCGAGCAGCCCTTCGTCGATCCAGCGCTCGATCAGTTGCACGCGCGATTCCATCCACGGCTTCACGCGCTTCAGAAGAATGTCCTGCATGTGCGTGGCGCCGCTGATGATCTCGTTCGCCCACACCTTCGAGCCCAGTGGCCGGCGCCGCGAGAGCTCCATCTTCGCGCGCACGTAGCCGCCTATGGCGACGACCGGGTCGTCGCTCGCGTCGAAGGTGTCGGCAGCGGCGTTCCATTCCTCGAACAGATCGTCGAGCACGCGCCAGTAGAGCGCGAGCTTCGTAGGGAAGTAGTAATGCAGATTCGCCTTGGGCAAGCCGGCACGCTCGGCGATCAGCGCCGTGCTCGCGCCCTCGAAGCCGCGTTCCGCGAAAACCGCCTCCGCGCACGCGAGCAGATGCGTTTCGTTCGATGCGCGAATCGACGCCTTCCGGCGCGGCTTGTGCGTTGCACCAGCGTCATCGCGCGCACTTGCGCTCGTGCGCATTGCAAGGTTCGCGGCTGGCGTGTTCGTGTCGTCGTCGCGCATGGCATTCGGTCCGCTCAAGGATAAAAAGGCGTCGCGCACATCGTCCGCTGCGCAACACCGGTTTCATTGTAGTCATGGCGTAAGCACACCGTGCGCATGCCCATGACCAACGCTCGGGTAAACCTGCGTGCCGTGCGTGCGCTTTCGCGCACTGCAACATCGATGGCACGCTTTTCGCTCGTAACACCGCATTGAATTCCCGAAGTTTATCGGCTACAACCTGTCCAATCGGACAGGATTCGACTAGCGCAGTTCAACGGCGTGGACCCACCGGCGAGACGCATGCACCTTTGTAGCGCAATGCGCCCCAGACGATGGCACGAATGCTCAACAGGAGAGCACGCATGAACACAGTAAGCGAAGCCGCGCTGACCACCGCGATTCACGTGAACGGTCAGCGTCTCTGGGACAGCCTCATGGAGATGGCGAAGATAGGCGCGACCGCGAAAGGCGGCGTCTGCCGTCTCGCGCTCACCGACCTCGACAAAGAGGGCCGCGACCTCATCGTGAAGTGGGCGAAGGAAGCGGGCTGCACGGTGAGCATCGATCAGATGGGCAATGTCTTCATGCGCCGCGCGGGCCGCAACAACGACCTGGCGCCGGTGATGACCGGCTCGCACGCCGATTCGCAGCCCACGGGCGGCCGCTTCGATGGTATCTACGGCGTGCTCGGCGGGCTCGAGGTGATCCGCTCGCTCAACGACCATGGCATCCAGACCGAGCACCCCATCGAGACGGTGATCTGGACCAACGAGGAAGGCTCGCGTTTCGCGCCCGCCATGGTGGCGTCCGGCGTATTCGCGGGCGTGTTCACGCTCGATTACGGTCTCTCGCGCAAGGACGTGGACGGCAAGACCATCGGCGAAGAGCTGCAGCGCATTGGCTATGCGGGCGAGCTGCCGTGCGGCGGCCGCAAGATTCATGCGGCGTTCGAACTGCACATCGAACAGGGGCCGATACTCGAGGCGGAGCACAAGACCATAGGCGTCGTGACCGATGCGCAAGGCCAGCGCTGGTACGAAGTCGTGTTCACGGGCCAGGAGGCGCACGCGGGCCCCACGCCCATGCCGCGCCGCCGCGACGCGTTGCTCGGCGCCTCGCGCGTGGTGCAGCTCGTCAACGAAATCGGTCTGCGCCATGCGCCGCTCGCGTGCGCGACGGTCGGCATGATGCAGGTGCATCCGAACTCGCGCAACGTGATTCCGGGCCGCGTGTTCTTCACGATCGACTTCCGCCATCCGGAAGACGACGTGCTCGCAAAGATGGACGCCGAGCTGCGCGAAGGCATCGCGAAAATCGCGGAGCAAGGCAAGCTCGAGGCCCAGCTCGAGCAGATTTTCTATTACGCGCCGGTGCCGTTCGACCAGGCTTGCGTGAAGTCCGTGCGCGCGGCGGCGGAGCGCTTCGGCTATTCGAACCGCGACATCGTCTCGGGCGCGGGCCACGACGCGTGCTATCTCGCGACGGTCGCGCCCACTTCGATGGTGTTCGTGCCGTGCATCGACGGCATCAGCCACAACGAAGTGGAGGACGCGACCCAGGAATGGATCGAGGCCGGCGCGAACGTGTTGCTGCACGCGATGCTCGAACGCGCCTGCGAGCCTGGATAACGCGGCTGACGCAACACGAGCAACGCGAGCGGCCATAGAGCCGTGTAGCCAACCCGCTGTTTCCCCACGTACCGGCTGCCGCGTCCCGCGCGCAGCCGGCGGACCCGTGTTTTGCCTCGCAAGGAGCATCCGGATGTCCCACTCGAACTCGCGTGCCACGCACGGCATCGCCGCAGGACGCCTTAGCGCAGAGGAACTCGGCTGCAATTTCGCCGATGTCTCGCCGCCCCTTTCCGCCGACGCCGCCGTGGTGGCCGCCGACCGCTGCCATTACTGCTACGACGCGCCCTGCGTCGCGGCCTGCCCCACCGGCATCGATATCCCGAGCTTCATCCGCAAGATCGGCAACGGCAATCTCAAGGGCGCGGCGCGCGACATCCTGAGCGCCAATCCGCTCGGCGGCATGTGCTCGCGCGTGTGCCCCACCGAAATCCTCTGCGAAGGCGCCTGCGTACGAAATCATCAGGATGGCGAACCGGTTCGGATCGGCGCGCTGCAGCGCCATGCCACCGACTACCAGATGGCGCGCGAGGCTGTTGGCGCGGCGCCGCTCTTCAAACGCACGAGCGAAACGGGGCGTCGCGTGGCCGTGGTCGGCGCCGGCCCCGCGGGTCTCGCGTGCGCGCATACGCTCGCGCTGGCCGGGCACACCGTTACGGTGTTCGATGCGCGCGAGAAGCCCGGCGGGCTCAACGAATATGGCATTGCCGCGTACAAGACCGTCGACGATTTCGCCCAGCGCGAAGTCGAGTGGCTGCTCTCCATCGGCGGCATCTCGATCGAAACAGGCAAGCAACTGGGCCGCGATTTCACGCTCAATGCGTTGCGCGAGCGCTACGATGCGGTGTTCATCGGCATCGGCCTGGGCGGCACGCAGGCGCTTCGCATCGAAGGCGAGGCGCTCGAAGGCGTGCGCGACGCCGTCGATTTCATCGCCCGGCTGCGCGAGGCGAGCGACCTCGCCACGCTGCCCGTGGGCCGCCGCATCGTGGTGATCGGCGGCGGCAACACCGCCATCGACGCCGCCGTGCAAAGCCGCAAGCTCGGCGCCGAGCACGTCACGCTCGCGTACCGGCGCGGCGGCGCGCAGATGAGCGCCACGTGGGCCGAGCAGGAGTTCGCGCGCACTCAGGGAGTGACGATCGTCGAGTGGATGAAGCCGCTGCGGATCGTGGGCGCGGGCCGAGTCGAGGCCGTCGAATTCGAGCGCACGGCGCTCGACGCAAACGGCGCGCTGCAAGGCACCGGCGAAATCGAGCGCATCGAGGCGGACATGGTGCTCAAGGCGATCGGCCAGAAACTGCTGCCCGCAGGGCTCGAAGCGTTGCAATTGACCCATGGCGGCGTGCGCATCGCCGTGGATGCCGATGGCGCAACCTCGCTCGAGGACGTCTGGGCGGGCGGCGATTGCGCGGGCCACGGCGCCACCGATCTCACCGTGCAGGCCGTGCAGGACGGCAAGCTCGCCGCGCGCGCGATCGACCGCTACCTCGCCGCGCAGGCGGCGAAAGCGGCATGAGCCGCGCGAGCACCACGCGTACACCCGATAAAACGAACGCCCCATGCTTTGCATGGGGACCTGAGCAAGCGCTAAAGCGCTCACTCCGGATCGACAAGGAGCCGCATCATGGCCGATCTACGCTGCACGATTGCCGGTATTGAATCGCCCAACCCGTTCTGGCTCGCTTCCGCGCCGCCCACCGACAAGGCCTGGAACGTGAATCGCGCCTTCGAGGCAGGCTGGGGCGGCGTGGTCTGGAAGACGCTCGGGCTCGACCCGCACGTGGTGAACGTGAGCTCGCGCTACGGCGCCACCACCTGGCGCGGCCAGCGCATCGCGGGGCTGAACAACATCGAGCTCATCACCGACCGGCCGCTCGACGTGAACCTCAAGGAGATCGCGCAGGTGAAGCGCGACTGGCCCGATCGCGCGCTGATCGTTTCGCTGATGGTGCCTTGCAACGAGCACGACTGGAAATGGATCCTGCCGCTGGTCGAGGACACCGGCGCCGACGCCGTCGAACTGAACTTCGGCTGCCCGCACGGCATGAGCGAGCGCGGCATGGGCGCGGCGGTGGGCCAGGTGCCCGAATACATCGAGATGGTCACGCGCTGGGTGAAGGAAGGCACGCGCCTGCCCTGCCTCGTGAAGCTCACGCCCAACGTGACCGATATCCGCCACGGCGCGCGCGCCGCGTACAAGGGCGGCGCGGACGGCGTCTCGCTCATCAACACCATCAACTCGATCGTGGGCGTGGACCTCGACGTCATGGCACCGCTGCCCACCGTGGACGGCAAGGGCACGCACGGCGGCTACTGCGGCCCCGCCGCGAAGCCGATCGCGCTGCACATGGTGGCCGAAATCGCCCGCGACCCGCAAACCCAGGGCCTGCCGATCTCGGGCATCGGCGGCATTTCCGACTGGCGCGACGCGGCCGAATTCATGGTGCTGGGCGCGGGAAGCGTGCAGGTATGCACTGCCGCAATGCATTACGGATTCCGAATCGTCAACGACATGATCGATGGGCTCTCGAACTGGATGGACGACAAGGGCTACGCGAATCTCGATGCGATTCGCGGCCGCGCCGTACAGAACGTCACGGACTGGCAATACCTGAATCTGAACTACGACATCAAGGCGCGCATCGATCAGGAGCGCTGCATCCAGTGCGGCCTGTGCCATATCGCCTGCGAAGACACCTCGCACCAGGCGATCACGGCGACGCGCGACGGCAAGCGTCACTTCGAAGTGATCGATGCGAACTGCGTCGGGTGCAATTTATGCATGCATGTCTGCCCGGTCGACCAATGCATCACGATGGAGCGCGTCGACTCGGCCCGTTACGCGAACTGGACCACGCATCCGAACAATCCGGCCAGCGTGGCCGATCCGAAGGCGGCCTGAGCCTTTCGAACCCACCCACAACGAGCAGTCACGGAGAACCCGCACCATGAGCCAGCCAGCAGCAAGCGGTGGTGTAGACAGCGACGCGCACGCGCGCCGCAGCGCCAGCGAGCTATACAACGACGACCTCGCGCCCACGGGCGCCGCGCAGCGCACCTGGCGCTGGTATCACTTCGCCGCGCTATGGGTGGGCATGGTGATGAACATCGCCTCGTACATGCTCGCGGCCGGGCTCACCGAGCAGGGCATGTCGCCGTGGCAGGCCGTGATCACGGTGCTGCTCGGCAACGTGATCGTGCTCGTGCCGATGCTGCTGATCGGCCACGCGGGCGCGAAATACGGCATTCCCTATGCGGTGCTCGTGCGCTCGTCGTTCGGCACCCAGGGCGCGAAGCTGCCCGCGATGCTGCGCGCCATCGTGGCCTGCGGCTGGTACGGCATTCAGTCGTGGCTCGGCGGCAGCGCGATCTACACGCTCGCCAATATCCTCACGCATAACGCGCTGGTGGGCGACGCGCTGCCGTTTCTCGGCATTTCAATCGCCCAGGGCGCGTGCTTCCTGATCTTCTGGGCGCTGCAGCTCTACTTCATCCTGCACGGCACCGACTCGATCCGCTGGCTCGAAAGCTGGTCGGCGCCCATCAAGGTCGTGATGTGCGTGGCGCTGGTCTGGTGGGCCTGCTCGAAGGCGGGCGGCGTGGGCTCGATGCTTTCGCAGCCCTCGCAGTTTGCGCCCGGCGGCAAGAAGGCCGGGCTGTTCTGGGCCACCTTCTGGCCTGGCCTTACGGCGATGGTCGGTTTCTGGGCCACGCTCGCGCTCAACATTCCCGACTTCACGCGCTTCGCGAAGACGCAGAAGGATCAACTCGTGGGCCAGGCGCTCGGCCTGCCGATCCCGATGGCGCTGCTCTCGGTGGTCTCGGTCGTGGTCACCTCGGCCACCGTGGTGATCTACGGCAAGGCGATCTGGGACCCCATCGACGTGACGAGCCGCATGGAAGGCATCGGCGTGGGCATCGCGCTCGTAATCCTCACGCTCGACACCATGTGCTGCAATCTCGCGGCGAATCTGGTCGGGCCCGCCTACGATTTTTCGAGCCTCTGGCCCAAGGGCATCTCATACAAGGCGGGCGGCCTGATCACGGCGACCATCGCCATCGTGATGATGCCGTGGAAGATTCTGGCCACCACGCAGGGCTATATCTTCACGTGGCTGGTGGGCTATTCGGCGCTGCTCGGTCCGGTGGCGGGCATTCTCATGGTCGACTATTTCCTGATTCGCGGCACACGCCTCGACACCGAACAACTGTTCGAGGAAAACGGCGAATATGCTTACTCGAACGGCTGGAACATCGCCGCCGTGATCGCGCTGGCGGCGGGCGTGCTGCCGAATCTGCCGGGCTTCCTGAACGTGGCGTTTCCGAATGCGTTTCCCTCGGTGCCCGACGCGTTCAAAGGACTCTATACCTATGCGTGGTTCGTGGGGCTCGCGATTGCGGCTCTTGTCTACGGCGTGCTGATGAAGCTGGGCAAGAGCCGCAGGCCGAGCATCGCGAGTGCATAAGCACACACGAACATCCAGACATGTAACCGAAGGAGACATTGCATCATGGCGATCCTGATTCGAGGCGGCACCGTCGTCGACGCGGACAAGAGCTATCGCGCGGACGTGCTCTGCGAGAACGGCATTATCGAGGCGATCGGCGAGAATCTCGACGCGCCCGCGGGCGCCGCCGTAGTGGACGCGGGCGGCCAATACGTGATGCCGGGCGGCATCGACCCGCACACGCACATGGAGCTGCCCTTCATGGGCACGACGGCGAGCGACGACTTCTTTAGCGGCACGGCCGCGGGTCTCGCGGGCGGCACGACGTCGATCATCGACTTCGTGATTCCGAACCCGAAGCAGCCGCTCATGGACGCGTTCCGCGAGTGGCGCGGCTGGGCCGAGAAGGCCGCCGCCGACTACGGCTTTCACGTGGCCGTGACGTGGTGGGACGAGAGCGTGCATCGCGACATGGGGCTGCTCGTGCAGGACCACGGCGTGTCGAGCTTCAAGCACTTCATGGCGTACAAGAACGCCATCATGGCCGACGACGAGATCCTCGTGAACAGCTTCGCGCGCTCGCTCGAACTGGGCGCGCTGCCCACCGTGCACGCCGAAAACGGCGAGCTCGTGTTCCAGTTGCAACGGCAGTTGCTCGCGCGCGGCTTCACCGGGCCAGAGGCGCATCCGCTTTCGCGCCCGCCCGAGGTCGAAGGCGAAGCCGCGAACCGCGCGATCCGCATCGCCCAGGTGCTGGGCGTGCCCGTGTATATCGTGCACGTCTCCGCGAAGGACGCGCTCGAAGCCATTACGCGGGCGCGCTCCGAGGGCCAGCGTGTCTTTGGCGAAGTGCTCGCGGGCCATCTCGTGATCGACGAGGCGGTGTACCGCGACCCCGACTGGACGCGTGCCGCCGCGCACGTAATGAGCCCGCCGTTCCGCACCAAGGAGCATCGCGACGCGCTCTGGCGTGGGCTGCAAGGCGGCCTCCTGCACACCACGGCCACCGATCACTGCGTGTTCTGCGCCTCGCAGAAAGCCATGGGCCGCAACGATTTCACACGGATTCCTAACGGATGCGGCGGCGTGGAGGATCGCATGGCCGTGCTATGGGATCAGGGCGTGAACACGGGACGGCTCACGCCGAACGAGTTCGTGCGCGTGACGTCCACGAACGCGGCGCAGATCTTCAACCTCTATCCGCGCAAGGGCGCGGTGGCCGTGGGCGCCGACGCCGATCTCGTGGTCTGGGACCCGCAGGGCACGCGCACGATCTCAGTGAAGACGCATCATCAGAACGTGGACTTCAACGTGTTCGAAGGCATGACGGTGCGCGGCGTGCCCACGCATACCGTTTCGCAAGGGGAGCTCGTGTGGGCGGACGGCGATCTGCGCGCGCGGCGCGGCGCGGGGCGCTACCTGAAGCGGCCCGCGAATCCGGGCTATCTGCAGGCGTCGCGGCTCGCAAAGCAGTTGAAGGAGACGCAGCCCGTGCATCGCGAGGGGGATGTGGTGAAGTAATGTGCGTATGCGATGCGCGGTGAGAAAATCAAGACGTATGTCCCTCCGTGCATCGCATTTCCTTGGCGCTGCGGGCGAAAAAGCCAAAAAGCGCGTCGGGAAATATCAATCTCAGCCTTCGGGCGACAGAAAATACACAGGGCGCAACGGCATGCGTCGACGTGCCTCGTCGCTTAGATTTTTGTAGTATGTGACCCAAAGCTCATGAAGCTTTCGAATATCGATAAGGGTCAGTCTGCGCCTCTCCTGATTTCGCGCCGTTTCCACGGCATCGCGCGTGAATCCTCCCAAGGCGACAAATAGCCCCACATCCTCGTCGCCGAGGACCGCAAGGAACGAGCGCACGCCCTCTACTGTCACGGCCGATATCTGCCGTTTCACCTGTACTTTTATGCGCGGCGGCTTGGTGCCCAAGGGATCGGGCCAAGCGAGAATATCGAGCCCACCATCCTTGCCGGGAGGCGCTTCCCAGTCAACGTAGTACCCCATCGCCCGCAGCAAGTCTGCAACGAGCGACTGGAAGTCGTATGGATTCATTTGATGGAGGTACTGAGCAATCTCATCCCACGCTTGTTCTTCTGCCTCTTCCAGCGTGATGCTCGCAGCCTTGCCGCTCGAATTGTCTTCTGGTTCTTCAGGAGTATTGGGCTCAGAATCCGGTTGAGTTGCTTTCCACTCCTGATAAAGCTTTACCGCGCGACGATAGAAGGTCTCGGAATCTCTCAGATTCTCGTAGGCGTCCCGTCCCTCTTCCGTCACAAGCCAGATACCTTTGTTCTTTACGAGCCAACCGGCCTTGACACAATCGACCGTAGCGAAGCGGACGATCTTTTCGAACCGGCGTCCGCCGGAATCGTACTCACCTGTTTCGTAATCCGTAAGCGTTACGTTTTGCTCCAGAGACAGAAGCGCCGTGCGCGCTGCCAGGCCCTCCGGATGAGCAAGAAGGATCGCAAACAATTCGCGTAAAAGCTCGCCTGTACGGCGGCGGGTAACGTCCGCCATGATTGTCCTCGTTGGTTGCTATGCCTCAGTTGTGGCGCGCCGGGAGTCTCAGTCGAGTGCAAATTTGACACTGTGCCTGACCGGTAACGGCCTCAATCATAGCGACTGGCTCGAAAGTCTGGAACGCAACTCATCAAAGAGCATCAATTTTCAACAATTCAAGTTGCCAATCTGCCGTGTCCGTACCCATCAATACTGCACCACAATCGTCACGCGCCGGTTGAGCGCGCGGCTTGCAGGGTCGGTGCCGGCAACGAGCGGGAAGTTGTCGGCCCGGCCGATCGCCGCGAGGCGATGCGGCTCGACGCCCCGTTCCACCAGATAGCGCACGACGGCGCCCGCGCGCGCCGAAGAAAGCTCCCAGTTCGAGGCATAGCGCGCATTCGAGATCGGCGTGCTGTCGGTGTGGCCTTCGACAAGGATGTTGCCGTCAGGCACCTGCGCCAGCACGCGCGCGACACGGCTTAGCACACCGAACGAATCGGGCAGCAGCGTCGCGTCCCCGGCGTTGAACAGCAGCTTCGCGTTGATGCCGATCTCCAGGCCATGCGCGGCGGGCACGATCGTGATCTCGCCGCGCTCGCGCAGTGGGTCGAGCGACGCCAGCAGGGCGCTTTCGGCAGCCCGCGGCCGCGCGGCCGGCGCGCGGGCAACCGACGCCGGCGCCGCCGCCAGCGACTGCGTGCGGATCGCCTGTTCGCGGTGCTTCGCGAGCTGCATCGCGTAGAGCGCGAGAAACAGCACCATCATCGTGGTGATGAGGTCCGCGTAGGAGAGCAGCCAGCGGCCGGAGTGCTCGCCGCCTTCGTCGTCGTGGTCGCGGTCAAAGGCGTTCACCAGCATCTCGTGCGCCGCCCGGCTTTCCGATGAAGTCTTCATGTTTGAATGCGCACCGGCGTCTCAGTTAACCGACGCATTGGCCTGCGCGCCCTGCCGCGACCACGCACTCGCCTCGCCCGGCGAGCCCGCGCTACGCCCGCCGACTTCGCCCGCGAGCCGCGTCGCGATCGTATGCGGTGTTTCCTTGCGCGAGATGGCGAGCAAGCCGTCCAGATAGAGCTTGCGCAGCCGCAGCTCGCTTTCGATGTGCGCGCGCATCTTGCCGTAGAGCGGCAAGAACACGAGATTGGCCAGCGCAAGCCCATAGAGCGTGGCGACGAACGCCACGGCGATGCCCTGCCCGAGCTGCGAGGGCTCGACCAGATGCGCGGTCACCTGAATGAGCCCCAGCACCGAGCCGAGGATGCCGAAGGTCGGCGCATAGCCGCCCGCCTGCTGCCAGACGCGCGCGGCCGCCATATGCGTGCGCCCATACGCTTCCAGCTCGCGATGGAGCGCGTCTTCGAGCACGGCGGTCGAGACGCCGCTGGCCAGCAATTCGAGCCCGCGCCGCGCAAACGGATGAATGCCGCTGCCGTCCATCGACTCGAACGCGAGCATGCCGTTGAGCTTGGCCTGATCGCCCCATTCCAGCACGGCGGCAAGACTCGTTTCGTCCACCTGCTGCGCGCGCACGAACACCGTGCGCAGGCGCAGCATCGCGTCGAAGAAGCGCGCCCACGTGTTCTGGATCATCACCGCCGCCAGCGTGCCGCCCAGCACGACCAGCAGCGCCTCGGGCTGCAGCAGCGAGGCAAACCGCCCGCCTTCGAGCGCAAAGCCGATCGCGATCGCGGCGCCACCCAGCAGGACTCCGAACAAAGTCGACAAATCCATACGCCTCCCTTATTGCGCGCCCTTCGCCTTGATCTCGCGCACCGCGCCAATGAGGCGCTGCTCGATCGCCTCGATCTCCACGGGATCGGCCTGGATTTCGCGCCGCATGAGCCACGAAACTTCGTTCTTGCGCGCCTCCGACATCACCGAGAGCAAGCGCTCCGAAACCGCCTTGTCTTCGAGCGAGGCCAGCAGCTTGGCGAGGTCATAGCTGTCGAGCGCATTGACGGCCTCGAACAGCGTGCGCTGATCGACGAAGAGCAGGTCGTCGAGCGCGTTGAGCTCGCCCGAGCCGCGGCTCACGCGCCGCGTGAAATACGACACGCCCTTTTGCTCGACGAAATTGAGCACCTTCGACTTCCTGAACGCGAACAGCTCGTCGGCGATCTCGTCGTGCGAGAGCTTGTTGAGCAGCAGCTTGCGCTCGACGCCGATCAGCGCTTCGAGGTCGGCGAGCTCGATCAGCTCGAGTTCGCTGTTGATCGAAACGTCGAGATCGTGATCGGCCACCATCGCGGCGCGCTCGACGATACGAACGGGATCGAACGTGACGACCTGGCGGCCCAGCGCGCCTTCACCGGCATCGCCGCCCGCCAGATGCGACGAGACGAGGCCCGACTCGATCGCGACGAGATTGAGTTTTTCCATGCGGCGCAGCATGGCCATCACGTGCGGACGCGAATGTCCCGCCACGGCGCGGCACTTGTGCACCACCTCGGCCAGCGCGACGCTCACCTCGCCCGCGGCGCTGCCCTGGCGTGACCAGCCGCCCTTCGCGTCGGCGCGCTCGGTGCGCTCGGCGCCGGCCAGCAGCGAGAGCACGTGGGCATACGAGAGAACGCCCGGCAGAAAGTCGGCGTGCGTGTAGGTGGCGAGCAGATCGTCCTTGGCCTTGGTGCGGCGGATCATCGTGCGCACGACATGGCGCAGGAGCGGCGAAACGCGCTCGAGCTCGTCCTCGACGATGCTCGCGGGCACGACCGTCAACTGGCAGAACGTGAGCGCCTTGGCTGTGCTCGGACGCGGCTCGGTGCCCAGCAGCGTGCTTTCGCCGAAGAATTCGCCCCGGCCGAGCGTAGCCGTCACGACCCGCTTTTCGTCGCAACGTGTGGAGATTTCGACTTTGCCTTCGGCGATGACGAAGAGCACGCGCTCGCCCGCGAAGCCCTCCGAATAGATCACTTCGCCCGGCGCGGCGGTGCGCGACCATGTTTGACTGCGATTCAAGGTAATACCCCGTAAGCGGATGTCTTTTTTGTCGATCCCGTAAGCTGGCCGGCCCGCGCCGGCGCGGTCGAACGGGGTCTCGTCAATGCCGTTTACGGCTCGCGGACGGGGGTTCTTGAATCGGCGTGCGTTGCTGCGCGCAGCGCTCGCGGGCAGACCGAAGGCGGGATTACGCGCGATGCGATGCGCGCGGCGCGTTTGCTGGCGAAATCGGCAAGCGCAAACGATTGCGCCTGAGAAACCTGCGCAAAGCACAACCGTGCGGATTAATGGCCGGACGCGCGATGCGCCCGGCCATGCTCGCGCTCAGGCGGCAAGCTTGCCGACAGCTCCGTTCGTGGGCGGCGCGATCGCACCCGCACGCGCGAAGCGGATCGCATCCATCAGCGCCTCGTGCTCGCCCACGTGATTCGCGAGCAGCAGGATCAATTGCGCATTGGCCGACTGGCTCTGCGCGTCGTCCAGATCGCGATGCATGTCGATGAGCGCCTCGTAGAAGTCGTCGGGGCGGGTGAGGTTGGGTTGGGTGTTGAGCATCGTTGTCTCCATGCAAGGCTGAATTCTTTTCGTCCGCGCGATGAAACCGGAAGGCGGCGGCAGATCGCGCGCGCCGCCTTGCTTCGCCGCATCAAGCCGTACCGGCCACGCACAGCGCCCGCTTGAGCGCGTGCTCGACGCGCGGCGCGTCGGCATGACGCCAGCGCGCGCACACGTGCTGATCCGGCCGGATCAGATAGAACGCGCCGTCCTGCGCGCCGTAGCGTTGCGCGGCCAGGGCCTCGGCGTCGTGCATCACCGCGGTGCCCGGCGGCAAGCCTTCGGGCGCCGCGCCTTCGCCATCGAGCACCGCCACGAAGTGCATCGGCACCGGGCCTCGCGCCAGCGCGTCGAGCGCCGCGCGCGTCCCGCTTTCGAGCGCCGAGCCGGCGCGGCAGAACAGCAGCCCCGTGAAGCGTCCGTCGAGTTGCGCGAGCAGCCATTGCGGCGCGCCCTGCGCGTCGACCAGGGGCGCGTCGGCGCACGACGCGCCCGGCACCATCTGGCCCGCGAAGGCGTCTTCGTCGGCAGTATTGAGCGTCGACTCGTGCAGCACCGCAGGCACCGAAAGCCGTCCGCTATTCACCAGTTGCCGTGCGAACGCGTGCTCGCGTGCGAGCGTCAGCACGGCGTCGCGGAACACGCGGCTCACCGCGCTCTTCGGCGTGATGAAATCGGTCGAGCGCGTGGAGTTGCGCAGGTTCTCGTCGGCAGCGTATTCGCGCTCGCTCGCATAGGTGTCGAGCAGCGCGTCCGATGCGCTTTGCTCCAGCACCATCGCGAGCTTCCATGCGAGGTTTTCGCCGTCCTGGAAGCCGCTGTTCGCGCCGCGCGCGCCGAACGGCGAAACAAGGTGCGCCGAGTCGCCCGCGAACAGCACGTTGCCGTGGCGGAAGCTGTCCATGCGCAGGCACGAGAACGTGTAGATGCTCACCCACTCCAGCTCGAACTTCACGTCGGGGCCGAGCAATGCGCGCACGCGCGGGATCACGCGTTCGGGCGTTTTTTCGAGCACCGGGTCGGCGTCCCAGCCGAGCTGGAAGTCGATGCGCCAGACGTTGTCGGGCTGGCGATGCAGCAGCACCGACTGGTTCGGATGGAACGGCGGGTCGAACCAGAACCAGCGCTCGGTGGGGAAGTCGGCTTCCATCTTCACGTCGGCGATCAGGAAGCGGTCCTTGAAGGTGCGGCCGTGACTGTCGAGACCCATGAGCTTGCGCACGGGGCTGCGCGAGCCGTCCGCCGCCACCACGTAGCGCGCGAGCAGTTCGTACGGGCCGTCGGGCGTCTCGATCTCGAGCGCCACGTGCGCCGCTTCCGGGCCCTGCGCCGCGCCCGGCGTGCCGCGCTGCGCGATGCCCGTGACCTTGCTCTTCCAGCGAATCTCGAGGTTGGGCAATGCCTGCGCGCGTTCGAGCAGGAAGCCTTCCACGTAGTACTGCTGAAGATTGACGAACGCAGGCCGATGGTGGCCGCTTTCGGGCAGCAGGTTGAAGGTGTAGACCAGCTCGTCCTTGCGGAACACCTTGCCCACGTTCCAGCTCACGCCCTTCTCGACCATGCGCTCGCCGCAGCCGAGCCGGTCGAAGATATCGAGCGAGCGCTTCGAAAAGCAGATGGCGCGCGAGCCCGTGGAGAGCGTGCAATCGTCGTCCACGAGCACCACGGGCAAGCCGTGCTGCGCGAGGTCGATCGCCGTGGCGAGGCCCACCGGCCCCGCGCCCACCACCACGACCGGACGCACGCCAGCGGCGGCGTCCGGGTGTTGCTCGCTACAACGCGTGTATTCGAAGGTCAGCGTCTGATAATCGATCATTGTTTTGTCTCCACCCACCTGGTCCTCAAGATCCGCCCAATCTCCGCTTCAATCCTGCAGCGCGTCCCACATGTCCTTGTCGCGCTGCGCGGTCCAGATGCGCGGATGCGTGATGCCGCTCGCCTCGTCATAAGCGCGCGACACGTCGAACGGCAGGCAATGCTCGTAGATGAAGACGTGGCCGAACTTCGGGTCCATCGCTTCGCGCGTGAGCGCCATGGACTGCTTGAGATCCAGCTTTTGCTCGACCGCCTTGCGGCCCTGGGAGAGCAGCGTCGTCACGAAGTCCTTCGTGTAGTCGAGGCCCTGGTTCACTTCTTCGGGCGTGACGAGCGCGGGGCCGCGGCCCGGCACGAGCTTTTCGGCGCCGAGCGAGCGCAGCGCTTCGAGCGTGGAAGGCCATTCGGCAAGCTGGGCGTCGCCGCAATAGCAGGCCGCGTCGTATTCCACGAGGTCGCCCGAGAACAGCACCTTCTGCTGCGGCAGCCACACCACGGTGTCGCCCTTCGTGTGGCCCGAGCCCAGGTGCGCGATCTTCACTTCGAGCTTGCCGAGGAACAGCGTGATTTCCTTCTCGAACACGAGCGTGGGCCACGTGAGGCCCGGCACCGTCTCCACGCCTGCAAAGAGGCGCGGGAAGCGCTCGATTTCCGACTTCATGTCGGCTTCGCCGCGCTCGACGATCATTTCGTACGTGCCGCGGCTCGCGATGATCTGCTGCGCGCCTTCGTTGAAATACGCCGAGGCGCCCAGCACGCGCACCGCGTGATAGTGCGAGAGCACGACGTATTTGATGGGCTTGTCCGTGACGCTGCGGATCTTCGCGATGAGGTCCTGCGCCATCGCGGGCGTGGCCGTGGTGTCGACGATCAGCACGCCGTCGTCGCCGATGATGACGCCCGAGTTCGGGTCGCCTTCCGTGGTGTACGCGTAGGCGTTTTCCGAGAGCTGCGTGAAGGTGACCTGCTTCTCTTCGAGATCGGCCTGCGATGCGAACGCCTTTGCCATCTGAGTCTCCGTATCGGTTGGGGAACGAACAACGGAGCGAGGCAGCACCGCCTGCGCGAGCAGGCGCCGATGGCCGGGCGCGCGGGGCGCCCGCCGGTTTGTCTCGCCCCGTCTGGTTGTGAATGAGCCGCTGTTTTGCCGGGGTGAGGCCATGATCGCCCGCCCGTTTTTATTTGTCAATAGCGAATACACTAGCCATATGCAAATACCGAGGCGGCGTGTGTTCGCGCGCCGTTCGGTTAACATGGACCCTTTTTCAGCCCGAGACAACGAGTGAAGATTCCTCGCAACGCGCGCGCCGCCACGCCGTCGCAGCCGACCCCGCCCGATGCGGACGCCGGCGCCGGGAAGACGCAGCGCGGCATCCAGAGCGTGGAAGTGGGCGCGCGCCTGTTGCGCGTGCTCGCCGACGCCCGCGTGCCGCTCGCGCCCAGCGATCTCGCGGCGGGCGCCGAAATCGCGTCGAGCCAGGCGCACGCCTATCTGGTGAGCCTCACGCGGCTCGGCCTGATCAAGCGCGACGCGCTTTCCGGGCGCTACGAGGCGGGGCCGCTCGCGCTGCGCCTCGGCCTCTTGCATCTGGCGCAGGAGCCCGCGCTGCGCGAGGCCGTGCCGCGCGCGGCGGCGCTCGCGCAGGCGCACAACTGCAGCGTCGCGCTCTGCATCGCGGGTCCGCAGGGGCCGACCATCGTGCGCTACGAGCACGCGAGCCTGCCGCTGCACGTGAACCTGCACGTGGGCACGGTGATGTCGCTGCCGGCCACGTCCACGGGCCGCGTGTTCTGCGCGTTCCTCGACGAAGCCGCGCTGCGCGCGATGTGGGCCAACCAGACGGCGCAGCCGGTCTGGCGCGGCACGGCGGACAGCGGCGCCGCCAGCGCAGCGACGTCGAGCGAAGCCGCCGCGCCCGAACGCGACGCGGCCTTCGCGGCCACGCTCGACGCCATCCGCGCGCGCGGCTTCGAATCGGGCATCGACGCGCCCAGCCCCGGCGTGAGCAGCGTCTGCGTGCCGGTGCTCGATGCGCAGCGCGCGCTGCGCCTCACGCTCACGGCCATCGGCGCGAGCGGTACGCTCGACGTGCGCCCGGCAGGCGCGCTCGTGCGCGCGCTGTGCGAAGCCGCGCGCGAGATCGCCGAGGCCGCCTTCCCTGCTTCTTCCGCGTCCTCCGCGTCAAATTAGAACTGAACCCGCCACCATGCCCCGAGCCCGCACCCCGTCCGCCGAGACGGACGAAGCCCGCGCCGATCCTTCCGCGCAGCCGGAATCCGCCGACAAGCCGCAGCGCGGCATCCAGGCGCTCGACGTCACGGGCGAGCTGCTCGCCGCACTCGTCGCGGCCGGCACGCCGCTCTCGCTGCGCGACCTCGCGGCGGCGGCTGGCATGCCCAGCGCGAAGGCCTTCCCCCACCTCGTGAGCCTGCTGAAGACGGGCCTGCTCGCGCGCGACGAAGCGGGCCGCTACGAAGCCGGCCCCTTGAGCCTCGAACTGGGCTTGCTGGGGCTCGCGCGCCTCTCGCCCGTGCGCGAAGCCGATGCCGAGCTGGTCGATCTCGCCGCCAGCACGGGCATGAGCGTGGCGCTCGCGGTGCCGGGGCCGCTCGGGCCCACGGTCGTGCGCCTCGAAGAGTCGCCGCGGCCCCTGCACGTGAGCCTGCGGCCGGGCACGGTCATGTCGATCGTGAACACGGCCATCGGCCGAGTATTCGCCGCATGGCTCGACGACGACGTGCGCGCCGAGCTGCTCGCGCAAGACGGCCTGCGCCTGGCCGGCGCGCCGTCGTCATCTCAACAGGCAACCTCCGACCCGCGCTACGCCGAACGCCTCGCGGCGATCCGCGCGCAACGGCTCGACACGGCGCTCGGCAATCCGATCCCCGGCATCAGCACCGTGGCCGCGCCCGTGTTCGATCACACCGGCAAGGTGTGCCTCGTGCTCGCGCTGATGGGACCGTCCGGCAACTTCGACCCCGCGAACCACGGCGACAGCGCGCAGCGGCTGACCGCGGCGGCCGAGCGTCTGTCGCGCCGCTTCGGCTACGTGGCCGGAACCGCGCCGCTATAATCGGCTGCCACGGCAGCAAGGCAATCCCGCGCAACCCAACCCGCAGCCCCCAAAGGAAGCGCTCATGAGCACGGCCTCCACCGGTTCCCACGCGGCGCAGCGCTCGGTCGCCGACCTGCCCTGCCCGCGCGGCCTGCCGCTCGTCGGCAATCTGCTGCAGCTCTCGCCCGCGCGGCTGCATCTGATCCTCGAACGCTGGGCCGAGGAGCTTGGCACTCCATATCGTTTCCAGGTAGGCAGCATCCCCATCACGATCTGGACCGACCCCGAGCTGATCCAGCAGATCATGCGCGAGCGTCCGCACCGCTACCGGCGTTATCAGCCCGTCGAGGCGGTGCTCGAGGAAATGGGCTGCAACGGGCTCTTTTCGGCGGAAGGCGCGGCATGGGAGCCGCAGCGCCGCCTCGTGATGCAGGCGCTCTCGATTCCCACCATCAAGGCGTTCTATCCCACGCTCGCCGAAATCACGGCGCGGCTGCGCACGCGCTGGCTGCGCGCGGCCGAGCGCGGCGAGACCGTCGAGATGACCGACGACCTCAAGCGCTTCACGGTGGACGTGACGAGCGCGCTCGCGTTCGGCGAAGACCCGCGCACGCTCGAGCGCGATCACGGCGTGATCCAGGAGCATCTGGAGCGCATCCTGCCGAGCGTGATGGGCCGCATCAACGCGCTCTTTCCGTACTGGCGCTACTTCAAGCTGCCCGCGGACCGCAAGCTCGATCATTCGTTATCCGAAGTTCATCGCTATGTCGACGCGATGATGGCGCGCGCACGCGAACGCATGCGCGACGAGGCCGCCGAAACGCCGCGCAACCTGCTCGAAGCGATGCTCGTGCAACAGCAGCAGGCCCAGGCGGAGCCGGGCGCCGCGCCGATCACCGACGCGCAGATCCGTGCCAACGTCCTGACGATCCTGCTCGCGGGCGAGGACACCACCGCCGATTCGATCGCGTGGACGCTGCCCTGTCTCGCGGCGGATGCGCACCTGCAAACGCATCTGGGCGAACAAGCGCACCGCGTGCTCGGCGAGGCTCCCGTCTGCCCCGACTACGCCACGCTCAAGGAGCTCGATATCTTCGAGGCGATCTGCATCGAGGCGACGCGTCTGCGGCCCGTGGCGGCCGTGCATTCGTTCGAGCCGCTCGAAGACGTGGTGCTCGACGGCGTGGCGCTGCCCAAGGGCACGCGCATGTTCTTCGTGGCGCGACCCGCCATGATCGACGCGAAGCATTTCGCCGATCCGCAGCGCTACGATCCCTGGCGCTGGATGCACAAGGGAGAACGCGGCGGCGCGCAGGAGTCCAACGGCGGCGCGCACGACGTGCGTGCGTATCTGCAGTTCGGCGCGGGGCCGCGCGTGTGCCCGGGACGCCATCTCGCGACGGTGGAAATGCGTCTCGCGCTCTCGATGCTGATGAACGAATTCTCGATCGAGATGGCCATCGATCCAGCGAAAATCAACGAGGTCTCGGCGTTCACGATGGTGCCCGACACCATGCCGGTGAAGCTCACGAAGCGGCGGCGATAAACAGCCATCAGCCGCGTGCGGCTCACTCCTTCACTTCGATGTCCTCTTCGCCGCTGCGCGTCTGCGCATCGCGCATCTTCTGGAGCGCCTTCGGGCCAAGCCCGAGCGCCACGCCCATCGCGAGCGCGTCGATCACCGCGAGATGCGCGATGCGCGAGACGCCGGGCGCTTGCGGCTCTTCCGCCACCGGCACGCGCAACAGCAGCGGGATGTCGACCACCCATGCGAGCCGCGAGCCCGCATTCGTGAGCGCGATGGTGGTCGCGCCGCGCTCCTTCGCGATCTGGATGCTCTCGTTCACCTCCACGCTGCGGCCCGACTGCGAGATCGCGAACGCCACGTCGCCGGGTTCGAGCAAACCGGCATAGAGCCGCTGCAATTGCGCGTCGATAAACGCGCTCGCCGCAATGTCCAGGCGCAGCAGGCGCAGCGCCGCGTCCTGCGCCACGAGCCCCGAGCCCGCCCCCACGCCGAAGAAATAAACGCGCCGCGCGCTGCCGAGCGCGGCCACCGCCGCCTCGAACACGGCCGGATCGAGCGAGGCGCGCGCGTGCTTCACGCCCTGCACCACCTGCTCCGCCACGCTGTCGAGCAGCATGCCGACGCGCGTGGTGTCGCCGCTCGCGACTTCCCGCGCCGCGGCGAACGGCAGGCCGCCCGCCGCGCTCTGCGCAAGCCGCATCTTGAAGTCGCGCAGGCCGTGCGCACCCACCGCGCGGCAAAAGCGCGTGACCGAAGGCTCGGACACCTCGGCACGCAGCGCGAGCTCGGTGATGCTCGCGCGCATCGCGAAGTCGATGTCGGCGAGCACCATCTCCGCGACCTTGCGTTCGGCGGGCCGCAGCGACTCCGCTACGTTGCGGATGTGATGGATCAGGTTGGAGACCGGCAAGCTGTTGTCCGTGGATGAGCCGTGGAAGGTGCATGGATCGCAAGGTCGCCCGCGCAGCCCGCATGGATCCCGCGTGCACCCTTTTCGTCAATCGAGCCGCTTGCCGCTTTCGGTATCGAACAGATGCAGGTGCGCGAGAGGCAGGCCCAGCGTCATGCGCTGCCCCGGTTCGATGCCGGGCCGCGCGCGCGTCGTGACGCACCATGTGGTGCCGCCTATTTTCCCGTACAAGTGCGTCTCCGCGCCAGTCGGCTCGATGACCTCGACGTTGAACGGCACCTCGCCGCCCTGCGTTTCGATGTGCTCGGGGCGTATGCCCAGCGTCACGCGCGCGCCGGCCTGCGCGCGGCCCTCGGGAATCGCAATGCGCACGCCGTCTTCGAGCACGAGCGCCGTGCCGCGCGCGTCGCTCATCACGCTGCCCGTGGCGAAATTCATCGAAGGCGAGCCCAGGAAGCTCGCCACGAACAGATTGCCCGGCCGGTCGTAGAGATCGAGCGGCTTGCCGATCTGCTCGATGCGTCCCGCGTTCATCACGACGATGCGCTCGGCCATGGTCATCGCTTCGATCTGGTCGTGCGTGACGTAGACCACCGTGTTGCGCAGGCGCTGATGCAGCGCCTTGATTTCCGTGCGCATCTGCACGCGCAGCTTGGCGTCGAGATTCGAGAGCGGCTCGTCGAACAGGAACAGCGAAGGCTCGCGCACCACGGCGCGGCCCATCGCGACGCGCTGGCGCTGGCCGCCCGAAAGCGCGCGCGGCAGACGGTCGAGATAGCTCGACAGATTCAGCATCTTCGCGGCGGCCTCGATGCGCGGCTTGAAGCCCGCTTCGCGCTCCTTGCGGATGCGCGGCCCGAACGCGATGTTGTCGTAGACCGAGAGATGCGGGTAGAGCGCGTAGCTCTGGAACACCATCGAGACGTTGCGCTGCTGCGGCGGCAGCGTATTCGCGCGCGTGCCGCCAATGGTGAGATCGCCGCCACTGATGTCTTCGAGTCCCGCGATCATGCGCATCAGCGTGGTCTTGCCGCAACCCGAAGGCCCGACCAGCACGACGAACTCGCCGTCCGCGATGTCGAGGTCCACGCCGTGCACGACCTGGGTGTCGCCGTAGCGCTTGTAGATGCCGTTCAGTTGTACCGCTGCCATGCTGTCCTCGTGTGCTGTCGTTGCTTGCCGTGCGGGTGGGTTCGTGCTTTTATCGCTGCGCGCTCTGCGCTCTCGCCTCAGAACGGATCGAGCGTGAGCTCGTTCGCCATCAGCCGGTTGCCGGCCATGAGGCCCGCGTCCACCGGCAGCGCCACGCCGGTAATCACGCGCGCCTGCGGCGAGGCGAGAAACTGCACGGCGTCGGCGATGTCCTCGGGCGTGGCCACGTCGCCGAGCGGATACCATTTCTTTAGTTCTTCGAATATCTTTGGATGCTGCGTCACGCGCGCGTGCCACGCGGGCGTCTTCACGGTGCCGGGGCAAACGATATTCGCGCGAATGCCGTGCGGCCCGAGCTCCATCGCCAGCGCCTTCGTGTAGCTCACGAGCCCCGCTTTCGCCGCACTGTACGCGGGATGGCCGAGCGCGGCGAGCCCGTTCACCGAGCCAACGAGTACGAGCACGCCGCGCCCGCGCTCGATCATCGAGGCGCGCACGGACTCGACCGTGTAGTAAGTGCCGTTCAGGTTCAGGTCGATGTCGCGGCGCCAGCTCGCGGCGTCGGTATGCGCGAGCGTGGTGCCGAGCGCGCCGCCCGCATTGGCCACGGCCACGTCCACCGGACCGCGCGCGGCCACGGCGCGCGCGACCGCGGCTTCGACCGCGACCTGATCGCTCACGTCGGCGGCCAGCGCCTCGAGGCGCGCAGCGCCGAATTCATCGGCCAGCGCCTGCACGCCCGACGCGTCGCGGTCGAGCGCGAACACGGTATCGCCCGCCTCGTGAAACCGCTTGCATAGCGCACGGCCAATGCCGCCGCACGCGCCCGTCACCAGCACCACCCGGCTCATGTTCGAACTCTCCGCATATCGGTTCAAAGCGCTTGCCGGCGATCCGGCCAACCCCGCCAGTCCGGCTCAAGGCTCTGTAAATTTCCAACAATCACACGTTTCATATCGTTCGATGTTCAAACGAACGCGGGTTTACACGCAGGCGTCCCACATAGTGGATCGCGCAATTTACCCCATGTTTTACGGCATGTTAGGCAAATTCAGGAGCAGAAAACAATCTCGCGTTTCCCAGGTGACAACGCTTTTTTCATCCTGTAGGATTTTTTCAAACAACGCAATACGAACGACGCGACGAACCACGCGATGCCGGGTCCACGGCGGCGGCAAGAACCGAAAAACCAACCAGCAACCACCCCGCATGGGATGGGACGAGGCGCTCAAGCACCCGCTCCCCATCAACACAGGAGACTGAGAATGGCGTTTAAGGCACGTGCATCTATCACGCTCGGCAAGCTCGCCGCCGCGCTCACGGTCGGGATCACGGCGGCAGGCATGGCCGCCGCGGCGCACGCCGACACCGTCCGCGTGACCGTCGCCCACTACAGCGACGCCACGGCGCCGTACTTCGAGAAAATGGCCAAGCAATTCGAGGCCGCCAATCCCGGCACCACGATCAAGATCGAAGACGTGAACTGGGACTCGCTGCAACAGAAGCTGCAAACGGACATCTCGGGAGGCGCAAACGCCGACCTCGCGATCATCGGCACGCGCTGGCTGCTCGACTTCGTGAAGGACGATATCGCCGAGCCGCTCGATCCCTACATGGACGCGAACTTCAAGAACCGCTTCATCGGCCCGTTCCTCGCGCCCGGCGAAATCAACGGCAAGATCTACGGCCTGCCGATCGCGGCTTCCGCGCGCGCGCTCTACTACAACAAGGACATGCTCGCTTCGGTGGGCTATCCGAACGGCCCGAAAACCTGGAACGACGTGATCGACGCCTCGAAGAAGCTCAAGGCCAAGGGCATCGCGGGCTTCGGTCTGCAGGGCAAGGAAATCGAAACCGACGTGTACTTCTACTATGCGCTGTGGACCAACGGCGGCGACGTGGTGGGCAAGGACGGCAAGGCCGCGTTCAATTCGCCGGCCGGCGTGAAGGCCGCCACGCTCTACAAGACCATGATCGACGAAGGGCTCACGGAGCCGGGCGTGACCGGCTACAGCCGCGAAGACGTGCAGAACCTCTTCAAGCAGGGCCGCGTGGCGATGATGATCTCGGCGCCGTTCCTCGCCAAGCAGCTCAAGAAGGAAGCGCCGAACATCAAGTACGGCATCGATCCGATCCCGGTGGGCACGACGCAGGCGACCTATGCGGTCACGGACTCGATCATGATGTTCAAGAACTCGAAGGTGAAGAAGAGCGCCTGGAAGTTCCTCGACTTCCTGTTCACCAAGCAGCCGCGCGTGGAGTTCACGAGCACCGAAGGCTTCCTGCCGACGACCAAGGCCGAGGCCACCGACCCGGCGTTCCAGGATCCGGACACCAAGGCGTTCGTCGCGCTGCTGCCGCATGCACGCTTCGCGCCGACCGTGACGGGCTGGGAAGACACTGCCAAGGCCGTGACCAACGCGATGCAGGCGATCTACCTCGGCAAGGCCAAGCCCGCCGACGCGCTGAACCAGGCCGCCGCCGACGCCAACAAGTCGCTCGGCAAGTAACTCGCGGCGCGCAGCCCGGCAACGCGCCGGGCGCCTGATCGCCGCAAGAACCGGCGCGCGGCGTAGCCTGGCAATCGCTACGCGGCGCGCCGGTTCGCCCATGCAACGGCTCGCAACAACCCGCAACAACCCGCAATACCGGACGCGCCACGCCATGACTCTGGGTCCTCTGAAGCAAACGCCGCCAGCCGGTCCGGCAAAGGGCGTGACGCCCGAACCCACCCGCCCAACGAACCGCATGAGCCGCTCACAACGTGCCGTCGCCGTGCCCCGCGCCCCCTGGCTCCTGATCGTGCCGAGCCTGGTGCTGGCGCTTTTCATCATCAGCTATCCGATCTTCAACATCGTGTACCAGTCGCTGCACGATGTTTCGCGCTTCGGCCAGATTCGCGGCTTCAGCGGCTTGCAGAACTTCTACAACGTGTTCGCGGACCCGGTGTTCCTGAGCGCGCTCCAGAACACGCTGATCTGGACGTTCTGCGTCGTGGTGGGCACCGTGCTGATCTCAGTGCCGGTCGCACTGATACTCAATCAGGACTTCTACGGACGCGGCATCGCCCGCACGATCGTCATGCTGCCGTGGTCGGTCTCGCTCACCATGACCGCCGTGGTCTGGCGCTGGGCCTTCAACGACGACTACGGCATGGTCAACGTCACGCTGCAGCGCCTCGGCATGATCTCGGGGCCGATCCACTGGCTCGCCACGCCGCAATACGCGTTTCCGGTCGAGATCGCCGTGGGCATTCTCGTCTCGATCCCGTTCACCACGACGATCCTGCTGGGCGGCCTCTCCTCGGTGCCCGGCGACATCTACGAAGCCGCGCGCATCGACGGCGCGAGCGCCTGGCAGCAGTTCCGCCGGCTCACGCTGCCGCTGCTCAAGCCCTTCATCAACATGGCGATCCTGCTCAACGTGATCTACGTGTTCAACTCGTTCCCCATCATCTGGGTGATGACGCAAGGCGGCCCCGACGACAGCACGCACATTCTCGTGACCTATCTCTACGAGCTGGGCTTCCGCCTGGGCCGGCCCGGCGAAGCAGCCGCCGTCTCGCTCATCATGCTCGTGATCCTGTTCGCCTTTTCGGTGGTCTACCTGCGTGTGCAGGCAAAGCGCGGTGGCAACGCAGAAGGAGACCTGGCATGAACCGCAAGCTCAAACGTTCGATCTGGTGCTGGCTCGCGCTTTCGCCGCTCGTGGTGGCCGTGCTGTTCCCGTTCGCGGTGATGTTCTTCACCTCGTTCAAGCCCGCCTCGGAAGTGTTCGTCTATCCGGCGCGCTGGCTGCCCATGCACTGGCGCTGGGAGAACTATGTCGACATGTGGCAGGCCGCGAACTTCGGCGTCGCGCTGCGCAACAGCATCGTGATCTCGTGCCTCTCCACGGCGCTCGCGCTGGCCGTGAGCCTGCCCGCCGCCTACGCGCTCGCGCGCTTTCCGTTTCGCGGACGCGGGCTCTACCGGCAGTTCCTGCTCGTCACGCAGATGCTTTCGCCTATCCTGCTGGTGGTCGGCCTGTTCCGGCTCGCCGCGATGATCCCTTATGGCGACGGCAATCTCGTCGATTCGAAGCTCGGCGTGATCGTCTCATATGCAGCGTTCAATATTGCATTCGCGGTGTGGATGCTGTCGTCGTATTTCCAGACCGTGCCGCGCGATCTTGAGGAGTCCGCATGGCTCGAAGGCTGCAGCCGCAGCGGCGCCGTGCTGCGCGTGTTTCTGCCGCTCGCGGTGCCCGCCGTGGTGGTGACGGCGATCTTCACGTTCATCAGCGCGTGGAACGAGTTTGCCGTGGTCTATACGCTGATCCGCTCGCCCGAGAACAAAACCCTCACCGTGCAGGTCACCGACATGGTGGCCGGCAAATACACCGTGGAATGGGAGCTCGTGATGGCGGCCACGCTCGCGGCCACGCTGCCGGTCTCCGTGGTGTTCGCGTGGCTGCAACGCTATATGGTCAAGGGGCTCGCGCTCGGGGCCGTGAAATAAGCCACCAATAAGCGCAAACAAGCGCAATAAGGCGGCATGGAACGCCGGCGCCGTTCGCCTTATTCGCCGACGCGATGAATGTCGTGCGTGACGAAGCCCGTTTGATTGGTGGGCAAATCGAGCCAGGTGTCGTTGCCGAGCGTGCGGCGAATGTCGCTCAGCCCCGCATCCCAGTGACTCTGCATGGTGGTCCTGCCGAACTGGTAGTCCTTGTCGCCGCGCTCGAACTTCTGTTGCTGATAGATCAGTTGCAACACGTTATAGCGCTTGCTGCAAGCGAGATTCTCGGCAACCTTGCAGAGACGGTCGCCTTCGCGCGCAGCTTGCGGCACGCGCTGGAGCAATTCGCGCAACAGGTGCCGGTAGCGCTGTTCGCGTTGCAGCATGTCGGTCACGAGGCGCGTGCGGCTCGAATACTGAATGTCCTTCACGCGCACGCCCACGTTTTCCAGCGTCTGCGGCACAGGCCCGCGCGCGGACCAGAGATCGACCTGGAACACGAGCGTGTCGCGGCGCGGCAAGGCGCCGAGAACTTCACTCAAAGGCGTATTCGATACCACGCCGCCGTCCCAGTAGAACTCGCCGTCGATTTCCACAGGCGCGAAACCCGGCGGCAACGCGCCCGAAGCGATGAAATGCTCGGCGCGCAGCGTCGTGCGCGTGTTGTCGAAATAGACGAAGTTGCCGGTCGCGACGTTCACGGCGCCCACCGACACCCGCGTCTCGCCCGAATTGATCCGTCCGAAATCGCAGAACCGCTCGAGCGTGGCCTTGAGCGGCGTGGTGTCGTACCAGCTCACGCGCTCGGGCACGTTCGCCTGCCACGGTAGCGGCATCGGCACGCGCGGCGCGAAAAAGCCGTGCTGGCCCTGCGTGGCGGCGCTGGCCGCCTGGAGCGCCGTCAGCATCGAGCGCGTTGCGTCGGACGCCGCAAACAGCATCTGTTCGAACGTCACGGGCAACGCCGGCGTGAACCCCGGCTTGCAGATGGTCTCCCAGAACGCGCGCAGCCGCGGCACCCGCATGGACGGCTCGTTCCCGGCAATGATGGCCGTATTGAGCGCGCCGATCGAAATGCCCGCGACCCAGTTGAGCGGGATGCGCGCTTCGTGCAGCCCCTCGAGCACGCCGGCCTGATACGCGCCCAGCGCGCCGCCGCCTTGCAGTACGAGCGCGACGGTTTCGTAGTCGAGGCAGCGCGCGTGATGCGTGTGCGTCGCCCCGGCGGCCTTGCCGCGCTTCGGGGGCGTGGACGGCGCCCCGCCATCCACGTTATGGAGTTCGCTCATTGCATGAACCAGCCGTGGCTCACCACGAACGAC
>NZ_CAJMZF010000054.1:0-48877 GCF_905220245.1 Paraburkholderia sp. J63
AGCGGTACATGCGATCTGAATAGCCGCACCAATCTCAAACGGGAATTAAATGAACGAATCGGACGCTATTATCGGGTGCCAGATCATTTAATCCCGCTTCTGCAAAATCCGCTTTCCAGCCCCATTCAATTAGCACCACTTTCCCGCCAGGCCGCCAGAATCTCCGCCTTCGTTTCCAGCAGCGTTCGAACATGCGCATCGAGATGCTGGCGGATGCGTTCGGTCGGGCCGCCTATCGAGAGCCCGTAAAGATCCCCACCAAAGTCGAGCGCAACCGCCACCGCGGAAAGCTCGGGCGCACTCTCGCCCAGATTCGCGCACCAACCGCGCGCCTTTGCTTCGGCGGCTTGCTCCACGAGCGTTTCGAGGCACGTCGCGGTTGCATCGGTATAGCGCTCGAATACGAGCTTCGCGCCGAGCAAGGCCTGCGCCTCGGGCGCGAGCTCACCAAAAATCGCCTTGCCAATGGAGTTCGCGTGCAATGGCCGTTGCGCGCCGGGCTCGCTCGCATAGCGCACCGCCTTCTCCGACTCGACGACGTCGAGATACACCACCGCCGTGCCATGAATCTTGCCGAGTACGACGGTTTCGCCGCTCGTGTCGCGCAACTCGACGAGGCGCGGATGCATCATCTCCACGACGGGGTCCACGGCGTCGATGGCTTGCGCGAGCAGTTGCAGACGCCGCGTGGGATAGTAGCCGCCGCGCTTGCGCACCTCGTAGAGATAGCCACGGCTCACGAGCGTGCGCGTGAGCGCGAGGCAGCTCGATGCGGGCACGTCCAGCAGGCGCGCCATTTCGACGAGCGGCAGGGGCCGCTGCTCGGCGGCAAAGAGTTCGAACACGTCGAGCGTGCGGGCAACGAGTTTGACGTCCATGAATGCGCTTGGAAGAAGAAAGGCGCGGCGTCTGGCCGCTCAATACGACTTCGGCAGCCCGAGCACTTTTTCTGCGATGAAGCAGAGAATCAGCTGCGGGCTCACGGGCGCGAGCCTCGGAATCATCGACTCGCGCAAATAGCGCTCAACGTGATACTCCTTCGCGTAGCCCATGCCGCCGAGCGTGGCGATGGCGGTCTGGCACGACTGGAACGCGGCTTCGGCGGCCAGGTACTTCGCGGCGTTGGCTTCCGCGCCGCAGGGCTCGCCCGCGTCGTAGAGCGTGGCGGCCTTCATCACCATGAGGTTCGCGGCTTCGAGCGCCATCCACGCCTGTGCGAGCGGATGCTGGATCGCCTGGTTCTGTCCGATCGGCCGCCCGAACACCACGCGCTCCTTTGCATAGTTCGTTGCGCGCGCAAGCGCTGCGTGGCCGAGCCCGACCGCTTCCGCCGCGATCAGGATGCGCTCCGGGTTGAGCCCGTGCAGCAGGTAGTGAAAGCCCTTGCCTTCCTCGCCGATGCGGTCTTCCACCGGCACGCGCAGGTTGTCGATGAAGAGCATGTTCGAGTCGACGGCCTTGCGCCCCATCTTCTCGATCTCGCGCACTTCCACGCGCGTGCGGTCGAGGTCCGTGTAGAAGAGGCTCAGGCCGTCGGTGGGCCTCTCCACGCGATCGAGCGGCGTGGTGCGCGCGATGATCAGCATCTTGTTGGCGACCTGGGCCGTCGAGATCCAGATCTTGCGGCCCGAGAGCACGTAGTGGTCGTCATCGCGCACGGCCTGCGTTTTCAGGTGCGTGGTGTCGAGGCCGGCGTCGGGTTCCGTGACGGCGAAGCAGGCCTTGTCGCGGCCCGCGATGAGCGGCGGCAGGAAGCGCTGTTTCTGCGCTTCGGAGCCGAACACCTGCACGGGGTTCAAGCCGAAGATGTTCATATGCACCGCCGACGCGCCCGAAAGCCCCGCGCCCGAGCCGCTGATCGTGCGCATCATGAGCGCGGCTTCCATCATGCCGAGCCCTGCGCCGCCATAGTCGGGCGACATGGCGATGCCGAGCCAGCCGGCCTCGGCCAGCGTGCGGTGCAACTCGTGCGGGAAACCGCCTTCGCGGTCGCGTTCGAGCCAGTAGGCGTCGTCGAAGCGCGCACAAATTTTCTCGATGGCTGCGACGATGGCTTGCTGGTCTTCAGTCAGAGTGAATTGCATCGCGAGCGTCCTGATGAGGCAGTGCCAGGTCGAGGGGCACGGTGGCTGCTGCGGCTTGATACGGACTGCCAATAATGTGCCGTCGATATGAGGCAAGCGAAGACGCTGGCCAATTCAGCCCATTTTCGAACGGTAAATATTGCAACTAACAGCCAATTCCACCGATCCACCACCATGCGGGCGTGCCGCAGGGCGACCAAAAAATTCCCGTGCAAGAATTTATATTCACACAGAAGAATTTCTGAGTCAACAATCGAATTTTCAATCGACTGCAGACCGACCACGCGCGCGCAGTGCTCCCAAACGGCCCAACCCAGCCCGGGTTTTGATCAGTGGCGCGGGATACGTCGCCGATGCTACCGTTGCACGAAACTTCAACCAGGCCGCGCAGCGGCCACCGGAGACTGCCCATGAATAGCGTTGGCATGACCGCAGAGCGCAAGGGCAAGCTGAGCCGCAAGCAGCTGATTTTCGCGGCCACGATCGGCAATGCGCTCGAGTTTTTCGACTTCACCGTCTACAGCTTCTTCGCGCTCGCGATCGGCAAGCTGTTCTTTCCCACCATGTCGAGCTATGGACAACTGCTCGCCTCGGTGGCGACCTTCGGCGTGGGCTTCGTGATGCGTCCGCTCGGCGGCGTCGTGATCGGCGCCTACGCGGATCGCGCGGGCCGCAAGCCCGCCATGACGCTCACCATTTTCATGATGGCGCTCGGCTGCGCGCTGATCGGCCTTGCGCCCACCTACGCGCAGATCGGCGTGGCGGCGCCCGTGATCATCGTGTTCGCACGGCTGTTGCAGGGCTTTTCGGCGGGCGGGGAGGTGGGCGCTTCCACCACGCTCCTGATCGAGGCGGGCACGCCGGCCAATCGCGGGCTGCTCGGCAGTTGCCAGTTCGCGAGCCAGGGCCTCGGCGTGTCGTTCGGCGCGTTGACGGCAGGACTCCTGACGACTTTTCTCGATCCCGCGAGTCTGCTCTCGTGGGGCTGGCGCGTGCCGTTCCTGATGGGCGTGGCGATTGCGCCGATCGGCATGTGGATACGCCGCCGTCTCGAGGAACAGGCGAGCACCGATGCGCGCCCCGTGCGCATGCCCCTGCTCGCGGTGCTGCGCGACCACTGGCGCCGCGCGCTGGTGGGCACGCTGCTCACGATGGGGTCGACGGTGATTGCTTATGTCGTCACGTTTTACATGCCCACCTATGCGATCCACGAGCTCAAGGTGCCCGCGCCCACGGCGCTGCTGGCGGGCCTCGTGTCCGGCGTGGTGACGTTCGTGGTCGCGCCGCTGGCGGGGCTGCTCTCCGACCGCATCAGCCGGCGTGCGCTGGTGTTCTGGCCGCGCGTGGCCGTGATGCTGCTGATCTGGCCGGCGTTCCAGTGGCTATCGAGCGGCCCCGACGCCGCGCGCCTGCTGATTACCGTGGGCGGCCTCAGTGTGCTGCTCGCCCTGCAGGCCGCGCCCGCCATCACGATGCTGCCCGAGATGTTCCCGCGCGCCGTTCGGGCGACGGGCATGGCGATCGTCTACAGCGTGGGCGTGGCGATCTTCGGCGGCTTCGCGCAGGCGATCGCCACGTGGCTCATCCGGGTCACGGGCGACCTGCATGCGCCCGCCTGGTACGTGATCGTCTGCGCGGCGCTCTCGTGCCTCTCGCTGCCGTTCATCCGCGACCTGACCGGCAAGCCGCTGGAGGATTGAGGGCGCTTTGCGTCTTGCGCTCCGGGCTCAGCGCACGAGGTTCGACGCCCCGGCGCGCCGCGCCGCCTCCAGATTCGCGTCGAGCTGGCGCGCGAGTCCATAGAGCATGCCGAGCGACGGCGCGGTCACGCCCGAGCGTTGCGCGAGCTCGTAGGGCGCGCCCAGCAGCGCTTCTACTTCGAGGGTGCGGCCTGCTTCCACGTCCTGCAGCATCGAGGTCTTGAACGCACCGAGCTTGCGCGTGATCGCGTTGCGCTCCTCGATGGTCATCGCCAGGCCGATGCCGAGCGCTTCGCCTATCGTGCGTGCCTCCGCCATGATCGCGTTGACGAGGCTCGCGGTGAGCGGGTCGTCGAGGATTACGTCGGCGCTCGAACGCGTGAGCGCGCTGATGGGGTTCATCGTCATGTTGCCCCAGAGCTTGGCCCATATTTCATGCTGGATCTGCCCGGTGGCCTGGACGTCGAAGCCGGCCTGCGCGAGCAGCGCGCACGCCTCTTTGGCGCGCGCCGTCGTGCGCTGCGAGGCGGCGCCCACGATGAGCAGATTGCCTTTGCCCTTGCGGATCACGCCGGGCGCCGCAATCGACGACGAGAGATGCACGACGCAGCCCGACGCCTGCGCGGGCGGCAGCGCAGCCGTTACCGCGCCGCCGGGGTCGACGGATTCGAGGTGCCGGTCGTCCCCCGCGGCCTGCTTGCCGCCGAAGCCGGCGAGAAACCACCAGGGCACGCCGTTCATCGCCGAGACGATGTGCGTGTGCGGCCCGACGAGCGGCGCCAGCGAGGCCGCCGCCTGCACGAGCGCCTGGCCCTTGAGGCAGACGAACACGATGTCTTGCGCGCCGAGCTCGGCGGCGTTGTCGGTGGCGTTCACGCGCGCCGTGTAGCGCACGCCTTGTTCGGGGTCTTCGAGTATCGTGAGGCCGTCGCGGCGGATGGCTTCGAGATGCGCGCCGCGCGCGAGCACGCTGACGTTCAGGCCGAGATTCGCGCCGAGGTTCATGCGTGCGAGCCGCGCCGCAATGAGGCCGCCGATCGCGCCGGCGCCGACCACCGTGATACTGCGCTGCGAGGAATCCACTGCTTACTCCTTGTATGAAGGGTCGATGCGCTCCACGCGCCGGATCAGCGCGGCCAGCACGTTCTCGCCGGCGCCGTGCGCGGGAGAGAATTGCAGCGCGTCGCGCGTGGAGCGCGCGGTGATGGCCGCATCGATGGGAATGGCCTGGCCGCGCATGGAGTCGGTCACGCACTGGATCTCGCAGGCGCGATTGAGCGTCCAGAGCAGCACGAATGCGTGCGCGAGGCTCGTGCCGTGCGCGAGCAATCCATGATTGCGCAGGATGAGCAGGCGCCGGTCGCCCATCGACTTCAAGAGGCGCGGCTGTTCTTCGTCGTGCACGGTGATGCCTTCGAAGTCATGGTACGCCACCATGTCGTGCAGTTGCGCCGAATAGAAGTTCGTATACGCGAGGCCGCTTTCCATGCACGCGACCGCGAGGCCCGCCGTGGTGTGCGTATGCATCACGCAATGCGCGTCTTCCACGTGGGCGTGAATCGCGCTGTGGATCACGAAGCCTGCCGGGTTGATCGGATAGTCGCCGGGGCTCAGGATGTGGCCGTCCAGATCGACTTTCACGAGATTCGACGCCTTGATTTCGTCATACGCAAGGCCGAACGGATTGATCAGGAAATGCTTCTCGGGACCGGGCACGCGCAGCGTGATGTGATTGAAGATCAGTTCGGTCCAGCCCAGCATATGAAATACGCGGTAAGTGGCCGCGAGCTTCACGCGTGCGGCCCATTCCTGCGGCTCGCACCAGCTCGGGCGAGCGGCTTCGGGTGTTGCGCTCATGGGGGCGTCTCCGTTTCCAGGTCCGCGCTCACGCGGCGGGCGAGCTGTCCGGAATGACCTGATTTCAAGCCGATGCTACGCGCAAATAAATGCGTGTGCAAGCATCAAATTTTCCGGAAAAGCGCCTGAATTAAAGGATTCCATAAATGGTATGCTAGCGCCGTTGACGCCAGATGGCGAGCCGCGCGAGACGAAAGATGACGGGCAAGAACCAGATTGAAGAGCTGTTCACTTACCGGCTGCACGTGCTGAAGAAGCAGACGGACCGCGCCATGAACGAGGCGTTTTCGGCGGCGCTGGCGCTCACGCTCACGGAGGCGCGCATTCTGCTGAGCGTGGGGGCCTTCGGGCCGATTTCGGTGTCGGATCTCGGGCGCGTGTCGAATCTGGACCGCAGCCAGGCGAGCCGCGCGACCGACGTGCTGGAGCGCAAGGGGCTGCTCGAAAAGGCCTCGAATGCGGCGGACGCGCGCGGCGTGCTCGTCAAGCTCACTGCGCAGGGACGCAATACTTACCGGCGCGCCTCGGCGATTTCGAAGTCGGGCAACGAAGCGATTCTCTCGGTGCTGAGCGAGCAGGAGCGCGAAGCGTTGCAGAACGCGCTGGCGAAGCTCGTGGCGCAGGGCGGCGAGCTGGAGTAAGGAACGCCGCTGAGGGGGCCATACGGGCGCCGCGCACGGCGCCCGCGAAAGCGGGATCAGACGGCGGGCTGGCGGAACGCCGCGGCCAGTTCATTCGCGCCGCGCGCCAGCAGCGCAACGTCGCTGCCGACTGCAACGAAGGTCGCGCCCGCTTCCAGGTACTCCTGAGCGATTGCGCGATCGGCGGCCAGCACGCCTGCCGCCTTGCCGTGCGCGCGCACGGCGCGGATGCCCGCAACGATCGCCTCGCGCACCGCCGGGGCGCCTGGCTGCCCGAGCAGGCCCATCGAAGCGCTCAGGTCCGCGGGACCGAAGAACACCCCATCCACGCCTTCCACGGCGGCAATCTCGTCGAGTTGCGCGAGCGCGTTGGCCGTCTCCACCTGCACCAGCACGCAGAGCTCATCGGCGGCGCGATGCAGATAATCGGGGGCGCCGTTCCAGCGCGACGCCCGCGCGAGCGCGCTGCCCACGCCGCGAATGCCGAGCGGCGGATAGCGCGTGGCAGCCACGGCGGCGCGCGCGTCGTCGGCGTTTTCGATCATGGGCAAGAGCAGCGTCTGTGTGCCGATGTCGAGCAACTGCTTGATGATGGCCGCGTCGTTGCGCACCGGCCGCACGATCGGATGCGTGGGATACGGCGCCACGGCCTGCAGTTGCGCGAGCGTGCTGCGCAGGTCGTTGGGCGCGTGCTCGCCGTCGATCAGCAGCCAGTCGAAGCCCGTGCCCGCGAGCAGTTCGGTCACGTACGAGTCGGCGAGCGCGGCCCACAGGCCGATCTGCGGGCGGCCTTGCGCGAGCGCGCGCTTGAATGGGTTGTCGAGTATTTGCATGGGAATCCTGATTATTTTTCGGCGATGGCCATCTCTATGACCATCGCAGCGCTTCAGACGAAATTAAAGCCGATGCCGCCCAGCGGGCCGTAGTCGGCATGGAACGTGTCGCCCGCGCGCGCGGGAATGGGCGCCGTGAACGAGCCGCTCAGAATGACGTCGCCGGCTTCCAGGCGCTCGTCATGGCGCGCGATCTTGTTTGCGAGCCAGGCCACGCCCGTGGCCGGATGATTGAGCACGGCCGCGGCCAGGCCGCTTTCCTCGACGGCGCCGTTCTTGTAGAGCAGCGCGCCCACCCAGCGCAGGTCGACGTCGAGCGGCCTCACGGGGCGGCCACCGAGCACCACGCCCGCGTTCGCGGCGAAGTCCGAAATCGTGTCGAACACCTTGCGCGGCGCCTTCGTTTCGCGGTCGAACTGCTCGATGCGCGCGTCGATGATCTCGATCGCGGGCGTGACCCAGGCGGTCGCGTCCAGCACGTCGAACAGCGTGACGTTCGGACCTTGCAGCGGCTTTTGCAGCACGAACGCAAGCTCCACCTCCACGCGCGGCGCGATGAAGCGCTCGGTGCGAATGTCGCTGCCGGCCTCGATGAACATGCTGTCGAGCAGCGGCGCGTAATCGGGCTCGTCGATCTGCGAGGCGCGCTGCATCGCGCGCGACGTGAGGCCTATCTTGCGGCCCTTGATCGTGTGGCCCGCCGCGAGCTTGAGCTTGACCCACTCGCGCTGGATCGCATAGCCGTCGTCGATCGTCATCGAAGGATGGGCGCGCGAGAAGTGGCGCAATGGCGTGCGCGTGCGTTCGGCCTCGTCGAGCTGGGTGGCCAGCTCGCGAATCAGTTGCGGATCTAGCATGATGATTCCCGTTGTTTGCGATGCAAGCGCTCAGGTCTTGAGCCGGGCGTGCAGGTTGTTGTGCTTCCACGCGCCTTCCTCGCTGAACTCGACGATCTCGAGCGAGAGCGCGAGCCCATGCGCGGCGAACGCCTGCGCAAAGTGTTGCTTGATGGCTTCGAAGAGCGCGTCGCCGGTGGCGCGGCGCACTTCGGGCGCGCGACCCGCGCCGATCTTGAGGCAGCCGTGCAGGAAGGCGTTGTGCGGATCGCCATCGGCGACGAAGTATTGCTCGCAACGCAGCGCGCGCGTGCGGATGCCGCCGCGCGGATACACGCGTGCGCCGCTCGCGTCGCGTTGCGCGTCGAGCACCTGCGCGAGCGTCGCGCAGAGCTTGCCGATGCTCGCCTCGTCGGCGAGATTGGCGCTGTATTCGAGGGTGAGATGCGGCACGGAGCGCTCCTTCGAGATTTAGACGGGCAGCGGCGTGACGGGAAGGATCGCGTTGATCTGCCCGGTGCCGGAGCTGCCGAAATACGGCGTGACGACTTCGGCGCGGCCTTCGTAGCGGTCCCAGCCGAGCGCGCCCAGCAGCATGGCCGTGTCGTGCATGCCGCCCTCGCCCCAGCATTTTTCGGCGTAGAGCGGCAGCATTGCGCAAAAGGTCTTCCAGTCGCCGCGCTCCCAGAGCGAGACCACGTGGCGGTCCGTTTCTTCGAGGAACGGGTCCCAGACCTTGTGCATGAACTGCTCGGCCGTGCCGTTGTTCGCGAAGTGATGGCTGAGCGAGCCGCTCGCGAGAATCGCTACCGTACCGTCGTAACGCTCTTCGATGGCCTTGCGCACGGCGAGCCCGAAGCGCACGCTCGTCGCGAGGTCGTGCCACATGCACCAGCCCGCGACGGACACCGTCTTGAAGTGCTGGTCGGCGTTCATGTAGCGCATCGGCACGAGCGTGCCGTATTCGAGCTCGAGCGTGGTCTCGCTATGCGCGCGGCTCTTGACGCCCATCTCGTTCGCGACGTCGGCAATCAACTGGCCGAGCCCCGGATTGCCGGGGTACGCGTACTGCATGTTCTTGATGAAATGCGGCAGCTCGTTGCTCGTGTAATTGCCTTCGAAATGCGGTGCGCAGTTGATGTGATATTCGCTGTTCACGAGCCAGTGCACATCGAACACGACGATCGTGTCCACGCCCAGCTCGCGGCAGCGCCGGCCGATTTCGCGGTGACCGTCGATGGCGGCCTGGCGGCAGCCCTTGTGCGGTCCGTCGAGCTCGGAAAGGTACATCGACGGCACGTGTGTGATCTTGGCCGCCAGTGCGAGTTTGCCCATCGCGGTCTCCTTGGTCGTTATCGAATGCGGCGCGAGCGGCTCAGGCGCCCCAGCGCGGAATGTGATGCGAGCCCATCGAGACGCAGACGTTCTTCGGCTCGAGGAATACTTCGTAGCTCCAGGTACCGCCTTCGCGGCCCACACCCGAGGCCTTCGAGCCGCCGAACGGCTGGCGCAGATCGCGCACGTTCTGGCTGTTCACGAAGCACATGCCCGCCTCCACGGCGGCGGCCACGCGCAGCGCGCGTCCGGTGTTCTCGGTCCACACATAGCTCGACAGGCCATAGGCGATGTCGTTCGAGAGGCGGATGGCGTCGGCTTCGTCGTCGAACGGAATCAGGCAGGCGACCGGCCCGAAGATTTCTTCCTGGGCGATGTGCATGCGGTTATCGACATCGACGAATACCGTGGGCTGCACGAAATTGCCCTTTTTCAGGGCCTCCGGCAGCGTGGGCGCATCGAGTCCGCCGCACGCGAGCGTTGCGCCTTCCTTCGGCCCGAGTTCGATATAGCTGCGCACTTTGGCGAGATGGCCCTGGCTGATCATCGGGCCCACAACGGTTTTCTCGTCGAGCGGGTCGCCCACGGTGATGCGCTTTGCGCGCTCGACGAAGCGCTCGGCGAACTTCGCGTAGATCGAGCGCTGCACCAGAATGCGCGAGCCTGCCGTGCAGCGCTCGCCGTTGTTCGAGAAGATCATGAACACGGCGGCATCGAGCGCGCGCTCGAAATCGGCGTCTTCGAAGATCACGAACGGCGACTTGCCGCCCAGCTCCATCGAGAACTTCTTGAGGCCCGCGGTCTGCACGATGCGGTTGCCCGTGGCCGTCGATCCCGTGAAGGAAACCGCGCGCACGTCGGGATGCGCGACGAGCGGCTCACCCGTCTCCTTGCCGAAGCCGTGCACGACGTTCAGCACCCCTGATGGAATACCGGCTTCGAGCGCGAGCTGGCCGAGCATGGAGGCGGTGAGCGGCGAAAGCTCGCTCATCTTGAGCACCGCCGTATTGCCGAACGCGAGGCACGGCGCCACCTTCCAGGTGGCCGTCATGAACGGCACGTTCCAGGGCGAAATGAGCGCGCAGACGCCCACGGGGTGAAACAGCGTGTAGTTCAGATGCGTGCTGGTGGGGTAGGTGTGGCCGTCCACGGCCGTGCACATTTCGGCGAAGTAGGTGAAGTTGTCGGCGGCGCGCGGCACGAGCTGCTTGCCCGTTTGCGAAATGGTCTGTCCCGTGTCCTTCGTTTCGGTCTGCGCGATCTCGGGCACGTTCTTCGCAATCAGCTCGCCGAGCTTGCGCACGAGCTTCGCGCGCTCCGCGGCGGGCTTCGCGGCCCAGGCGGGGAACGCGTCCTTCGCGGCCCGCACGGCCAGGTCGATTTCCTCGGCGCCGCCGCGCGCGACTTCCGCGAGCACTTCCTGGTTCGCGGGGTTCACGGTTTCGAAGTAGTCGCGCCCCGTGTGGGCGCGGCCGTCGATCAGGTGTTCGATGCGCATGGCGTTCTCGCTTACGTCTGTGATGTCTGTTGCGTCTGGGGAGCGCGGCCGAACTCGGCGTCGGACGCGATGGTATTGACAAGGCGGCCGAGGCCGTCGATTTCGCAAATCACTTCGTCGCCGGCATTCACGTTGACGACGCCTTCGGGCGTGCCCGTGAGAATCACGTCGCCGGGCGCGAGCGTCATGAAGCCGCTCAAATACTCGATCAGCTCGGTGATGCCGGTGACGAGGTCGCGCGTGTTGCCGTGCTGCTTCAGTTCGCCGTTCACCCAGGTGCGCAGTTCAAGCGCGTTGACGTCGGCGATATCGGCGGCGTCGACGAACCACGGCCCGAGCACGGTGCCGCCGTCACGGTTCTTCACGCGCAGGTTCGGGCGATAGTAGTTCTCCAGATAATCGCGAATCGCGTAGTCGTTGGCGATGGTGTAGCCCGCGACATACTGCATGGCGTCTTCGCGCTTCACATTCTGCGCCGTGCGGCCGATCACGACCGCGAGCTCGCACTCGTAGTGCATGAACGTGACGTCGGCGGGACGGCGCGTGACGCCGCGATGCCCGATCACGCTGCCGGGTCCCTTGAGGAACACGAGCGGTTCTTCCTGCTTCGTGAATTGCAGCTCTTTGGCGTGCTCGGCGTAGTTCAGGCCGAGCGCGAAGATCGTGCCGGGCTCGAACGGCGCGAGCCAGACGACCTCATGTTCCTCGCGCACGCGGCCATCGGCGAGACGCACGCGGGCGTTTTCGAGCGGGCCTTCGGGTCTTGCTTCGTGGATGGCGCCTGAGTAGGCGACGCGTCCTCGCATCATGCTGGTGCTCCTTGCGTGGCGGCTTGCGCTGCCGTTTGCGGCGCGACGAATTCGATCGCGAGCGCGGGCCAGTCGGCAATGGAAATCGTTGCGCGCGCACCAGAATAGGCGATGGGTGCGCCATGCGGCACGCCGAGCGTGAGCACGTCGCCGGCTGAAAGCGTCATGAAGTCGGTCACGTCGGCGAGCAGTTGCGCGACGCCGCGCAAACAGGTGGACGTATTCGCGCTGAAGCCCGGCTGGCCCTCGATGTCAACGTGAATCGCGAGCCGGTCCGGATCGGCAACATGGCGGCGCGCCTGCACCGTGGGGCCGATCACGCAGAAGCCGTCGCGAGCGCGAAAGCGCACCGAGGGACGATAGACGCTCTCGTGCGGCACGCTGAGGTCGGCGATCAGCGTGTAACCCGCGATGTAATCGAACGCTTCATGCGCGTTCACGCGCGCAGCGGTGCGGCCGATCACGATGCCGAGCGACGCGCCCACCTGAACGCCTTCCGCGCCCGGCACGCTCACGCGCGCGCCATGACCGGCGAGCGTGTTGCGCGGCTTCAGATAGAGGATAGGCGCGCGCGGCGGCGCCTTGTAGGGCGCGGCGTTCACGGCTTCGCCGAGCGCTTCTAGCGCGGCGCGGTCGTTGAGCAGCGTCCCGTACACGGCGCCCGCCAGGGGGGCGCGGCAGCGGGCGCCGCCCGCCAGCAGCGCCCGCGCCGCGCCGGCGCTCACGTCGCGCGGCAGGGCCTCGCCTTCGAGATGCAGCAGATGATCGGCCAGTGAAAACATGTTGTGGTTCGCTTTCTCGAAAACACTAATATGTGAGTGATTCTGCGCTTGCTATGATCGAGCGTCAACCATCGACGAAGATTTCGCGGGTTTCCCCTGGTCGCCGACCGGGGGCCGCCGCGCAATCACGTAGTCACGTATTGAAGCGTATTGAACGAAGCCACCATGTCCGATTCTTCCCGCACGTCCACCCGCGTTGCGCACCGCAACCTGCCCATGCTGCTTTTGCGTGCGCGCGAAAAGATGATGGAGCGCTTCCGTCCGCTGATCACGGCGCATGGGCTCACGGAGCAGCAATGGCGCGTGATTCGCGCGCTCAACGAGAGCGGGCCGCTCGAGCCGCGCCAGATCTCCGATCTGTGCACGATTTCGAGCCCGAGCATGGCGGGCGTGCTCGCGCGCATGGAGGCGCTGGGCCTCGTGACGAAGGAGCGTTTCGCCGACGACCAGCGGCGCGTGCTCGTGACGCTCACGAAGAAGAGCCACCAGCTCGTGAAAGCGATTTCGAGGGATCTGGAAGCGCGCTACAAGGCGCTCGAAGCGGAGGTGGGGCCGGAAGTGGTGGAGCGCGTCTATCGCGCCATCGACGATTTGCTGGCCGGGCTCGAGTGAGCGCGCGGCGCTTCTGGCGCCATGGGGCAGCGCGCGCCCTGGTGGCGCCGTGGCCCTGAAAGCTGGATGACCGCTCAGCCGAGCGCGTCGAATGCCGCGTCGAGTTCGGCGGCGTTGCCGGGACGCACGACGCGCGCCACTTCCGAGCCGTCGCGCAGGAAGATGAGCGTGGGCCAGAGCTTCACGCGAAACGAGCGGCCGAGCGCGCGGCCCGGGCCGTCTTCCACCTTGATGCGACGCACGTCGAGGTGCTTCGCGAACGCATTGTTGATCAGGGGCTGTGCGCCCTGGCAATAGCCGCACCAGTCGGTGCCGAACTCCAGCACGGCGAGACCGCTCAGCGCATCGATTTCCTGGCGGGCCGGGGCTTTCGTGGCGTAGCTCATTACGTCTCCTTTCGAGGTCATCGTCATACGATACCGCAAGCGATGGCCGCGCGCTGGCGCCGCTTACGCGAGCGCGCGCGTGGCAATCGTGGCGGTCGACTCGATGCGCTCGACGAGCCAGCCATCCTCGCCGTGCGTGGCGACGATGGCGTCGATCCCGGCGAGCAGCGCGTCGAGCCGCTCGCCCAGGCGCTCGCGCGAGAGACTCGACATCGAAAGCGGCCGCGCCTTCAACTGCTCCGCGCTCACGCGGCGGTACTCGATCACCGAAATGCGCTCGATGGCGGCGAACGCCGAGCGCGCGAGCACATCGGCATGGCTCTCCCATTGCGGCGAGCGGCGCATTTCGCGTGCCGGATCGTTATCGGCATAACGGTCGAGCAGATCGCGGTATTGCGCGGCCCAGGGGTGCAGCGGGTCGTCCAGATGCGTCGTGTTGAAGAGCGCGAGGGCGCCGCGTTCGCTCAGGATCGCATCGAGCCGCGCGAGCGTATCGACGCGATCCATCCAGTGAAACGCCCGCCCGATCACGGCTAGGTCGAACCGGCCGAGCAGGGGCGAGAGGTCATACGAACTGCCTTGGCGATACTCGATGTTCGGCGCGATGCCCGCGCCCAGTTGCGCGGCGACTTCGAGCATGGCGGGCTCCGGGTCGATAGCCACGGCGCTGGCCACCCAGCTCGCGAACGCGAGCGAGAGCTGGCCGGGCCCGCAGCCGAGGTCGAGCAGGCGCTGCGTGCCGTTCAGGCCGGCATGCTGCGCGACGCGGCGAATGAGTGTGGGCGAGTACGCGGGGCGGCCGCTCAGGTAATGCGGCGCGGCGTGGTGAAAGCGCTCGGGGATGAAAGGCGTGACATGGTTCGTGGGCATGAGGGACGCTCGGGCTCGCGGGAGACTTGCACAGTCTGGAGAGGCGAGCGGATGGCGTCAAGGCGGATCGCGGCGCGCGTGCCACGCGCCTGCCATAAGGTGAGGCTTTTCGGGAGTGAGCGAGGCGCCGCGTGCGGGCGCACCGTTGGCGTGCCGCGCGCGCCGTGTGACGAATCGGTGTCCGGCGAGAAAGTGCCTTGAAACAAGGGGAAACGCGCAACGGATCGCCAGGTGCGCAAGCGCATTGCGTTGTGCTGGCCGGCGCTGCAACCGGCGCGCGAATGACTCTTTACAGCACAAAGGTGAGCGTTTGCGGGAGTGTGCCGGAGTGAGCTTGCACGCATGCGCAAGCGCACCGCCACGCAGCCGTCTTGCCGACGGCCCAATGAATCGATGCCTGTTTTCAGGGCTTTTCTCTGCGCCTGCCATGAGCCGCAGCAAGCGCGAGTGGCGCGCGTATCGGCAGGGAACGTGCAAAGGTGAGAAGATTCGGGAGCTGCCCGGAGCGTTGCCGGGCGGCGCGGCGTACCCGCCGGCGGCCGATGGACGGCTGCTTGCGATCGGTATATAACAGCAGTGCGGGATTTTTTTCACGACGTACCAGTAAGGGGAAACGGTTCATCATGACGAGCGACGACACGCAAAAGGATGACGCTCAAGCGCCAGGCGACGACGCGCGCAAGCACGATCTGGAGAATCTCAACGCGGCGTTCTCGCACGTGGACGAAGGCGTGAAGAGCGGCAGCATCGCCAAGGGCGCGGCCAAGGGGCTGGTCTTCAGCCTGATCGAAACGCTGGGTGCGCTGGTGGGCGACCCGGATCTGCCCGAGCATGCGCGCTCGGGCTATGAAGGTCTGCTCGAAGCGGCGCGCGAGTTGCGCGTGAAGCTGGAGCGCTGAGCACCCGCGAGGCAAGCAGAGACCGCGCGGGCGGCGTGCGCAACGGGCGCGCCGCCCGCGCTTCGTTTTCCGGTGTCGTGATTCACAAGCCGTGATTCATGGCTCGGCAAGCAGCGCGTCGGCCAGTCCGTGCGGCGCCTCGCCGATCCGCAGTTCCGGCGTGCCGTGCCAGTCGGCGCAACGTTGCAGCGCGCGCCGCAGATCGCTCACGAGACGGCCGCTCACGCGCACGCCCGGCTCCAGATGCAGCGACTTCAACTCGAATACCGCCTGCGCACGATGGGCTTTCGCATCGGCGCGTCCGATCAGCTTGCCGCGATTCAATATTGGCAGTACGAAGTAACCGTACCTGCGCTTGTGCGCGGGCAGGTAGCATTCGATCGCATAGTCGAAGCCGAATAGCGCCGTCGCGCGCTTGCGGTCCCACACGATCGGGTCGAACGGCGAGAGCAACGTGGTGGCGGTGGAGGCCAGCGCGCCGCTTGCGGCGTCGTCGATGAGCGGTGCGAAGTCGCGATGCACGAACGCGTCGTGCTTCCAGTCTTCCACGCGCACGGGCACGAGCTCGCCCGCGTCGGCGAGCGCATGCAGCGCCTCGGTGTACGGGCGGCGCGGCAGGCGGTAATAGTCGGCGGCCCAGTCGGCGCGGATCACGCCGAGCGCCTGGCAGGTGCGCAACAGCAGCGCGCGTTCGGCGTCCGCGCGCGCGGGCAGGTCGCGCGCGTCGCTCCAGCTGGGCAGCACGCGCTCGGCCACGTCATAGACGCGCTGAAAATTGCGGCGCTCGGCCACCATCAGCGCGCCGGTCGCGAACAGCACTTCGAGGTGGCGCTTCTCGGGCTTCCAGTCCCACCAGCCGCCGCCTTTCTCGCCTTTTTCGCGCGCGAAATCGGCAGAGCGCACGGGGCCGTTCGCGCGGATGCGCTCGAGCAGCGCGTCGATCTCGCGACGATGCTTCGCATGCCAGTCGGCGGCGTATTTCCAGCCCATGCCCGAAGGATCGAGCATGCGATGGCGCAACAGGCCATAGTCCTCGATCGGCACGAAGCAGGCCTCGTGCGACCAGTATTCGAACAGCCGGCCTTCGGCGAGATGGGCGTCGAGCCAGCGCGTGTCATAGGCGCCGATGCGGCTGAACAGCACGAAGTAAGGACTGCGAGCGACCACATGAATCGTGTCGATCTGCAGTTGCGCCATGCGCCGGATTGCGTCGAGCACGTCGTCGCGCGTGGCCTTGCGGCGCGGCGGCGCGAGCAGCCCTTGCGCCGCGAGATGCAGCGTGCGCGCCGCCGCGAGCGATAGCGTCACGCGCGTGGCCGATGGCGCGCCCGCTTCGGCGGGCGCGTCGAGCGCCATTCCGTCACTCAAGTCACGCATGCAGGCCCGCCATCGCGCCCATCGCGGCCGGCGTCACGGCCGCGCGCGGGACGGGCGTCGCGCCGAGCCACTGGTGGATCTGCGCGACCACGGCCGCGCCTTCGCCCACCGCCGCCGCGACGCGCTTGGTCGAGCCCGCGCGCGCATCGCCGATCGCGTAGACGCCGTCGATCGAGGTGGCGAGGCTGCATGCGGCGTCGTCCGCGCCGGTGAGCACGAAGCCGTGCATGTCGAGGGCCACGCCGCATTCGTGCAGCCAGTGGGTGTTGGGATCGGCGCCCGTGAAGAGGAACAGGTGGCGCGCGTCGAAGCGCTCGGCGCCCGACAACGGACATTGCGCCCGCAGGCGGATGGCCGCGAGCCCTGCCTCGTCTTCTTCGAGCGCGCCGATCTCGCACTGCGGATGCACCGTGACGTTCGGCAGCGACGAGATCCGGTCGATCAGATAGCGCGACATCGTCGATTCGAAGCCGGACTTGCGGATGAGCACGTCGATATGGCGCGCGTGCGAGGAGAGATAGACGATCGCCTGGCCCGCCGAGTTGCCGCCGCCCACCAGCACGACGTTCTCGTGCTTGCAGAGCTTCGCTTCCACGGGCGAGGCCCAGTAGTAGACGCCGCGTCCCGTATAGCGGTCGAGTCCGCCGATGCTGGGCCGCCGGTAGATCGCGCCGCTCGCGATTACGACGGTGCGCGCGCGCACGTTGCCGCTGCAGGTTTCGAGGCGGCGCGGTTCCTCGTTGCAATGGAGCTTGCGCACCATGACGGGAATGGCCACGTGCGCGCCGAACTTCTGCGCCTGCACGAACGCGCGGCCCGCGAGCGCCTGGCCCGAGATGCCGGTGGGAAAGCCCAGGTAGTTTTCGATGCGCGAGCTCGCGCCGGCCTGGCCGCCGGGGGCGCGCGCGTCGAGCACGATCACCGAAAGGCCTTCGGAGGCCGCGTACACGGCGGTCGCGAGGCCCGCCGGGCCCGCGCCCACCACGGCCACGTCGTAGACGCGCTCGCCGTCGAGCTCGGGCAAGAGGCCGAGGCAGGTGGCGAGCTCGGGCGAAGTGGGGTGGCGCAGCACCGAGCCGTCGGGGCAGATCACGAGCGGCAGGTCCTCGCAGCGCGCCGCGAAGCGTTCGATCACGCAGAGCATGCTGCTTTCGTCGCGCTCGTCGAGCACCGAATAGGGATGGCCATTGCGCGAGAGAAAGCCCTGCAGCGCGAGCAGCGAAGGGTCGTCGTGCTTGCCGACGAGAATCGGGCCGCCCGCACCTTTCTCGATCAGCGCGACGCGCCGCAGGATCAGCGCGCGCACGATGCGCTCGCCAAGCTCGGCTTCGGCGACGATGGCCGCGCGCAAGCGCTCGGGCGGGATCAGCAGCGCCTCGACCGGTTCGAGCGCGAGGCCGTCCACGAGTGACGGACCGCCCGAGAGCTGGCCCACTTCGGCGAGGAAGCTGCCCGGCCCATGCTCGTTGATCAGCCGCTCGCGGCCGAATCCGTCGCGCTGCAACACCTTCACGTGGCCGGAGAGCACCACGAACATGCCGGGGCCGGTCATGCCGGTCTGAAAAAGCAACTCGCCCGGCTCCCAGCGACGCCGTTCGCCGAAGCGCGAGAGCCGCTCGATCTCCTCGTCGGAGAGAATGGGGAACATCTGGTGGCGCCGCGAGGAGAGCGTCGAGAAGGGCGCCTCGGCCGGCTGCGGCTGCGTATCGGCAAGCGTGGAATGCGGGGCCTCGTAGCGAGGCGGCTCAGTGGCGAGAGAGCCCATCAGGCGTTTCTCCTCATGCGCGCGGCGGCGGGGGAGGCGACGCGCGCGTCAGCGCGGATCAGCGTGAATCCGCGCGGATCAAACGGGTTTCGGCGTGATGTTGACCGGCACCTCGGCTTGCGCCATCACCTGCAGCGGCTCGAGCGTGCGGCCCGCGTCGCGCCAGGCATCGATGCCGCCGAGCAGCGGCAGCACGTCGACATAACCGGCCTCGGCGAGCTTCTTCGCCATCCAGGCCGCGGAAATTTCATTGGGGCACGAGCAGTAGATCACGAGCTTCTGGTCGCGCGGGTACTTCTCGAGAATCTCGTTGAGCTGGCGCTCGTCGGCGAACAGCGAGCCCGGGATGATGTACGGATCGAGCTTGCGCTTTTCCGCGGAGCGGATGTCGAAAATCACGGGCGGCGGCTTGTTGGCCATCGCGCGGTAGAGATCGTCGACGGTGATGCGCGCGTTCGCGAGCTTCTTGATGAGCTGGCGGCGGCGCTGCCAGCGATACGTCGCGTAGAGCAGCAACAGCGCGAGGACCACGACCGCGGCGAGACGCCCGAGGCGGCTTGCGCCCGCGAGCATCATGTCGATCTGCGGCGCGAACAGCACGCCGATCAACAGACCCGTGCCCGACCAGAGCGCGGCGCCAATGCCGTCGAAGCCCACGAACTGGCGGTAGGGCGTGCCCATCGCGCCCGCCATCGGCACGGAGACGATCGAGAGGCCCGGCACGAACTTGGCGATGGCGAGCACGCGCACGCCCCAACGGCCGAAGAAGCGCTCGGTCTTTTTCACGCAGGTGTCGCGCGAGAGCGAGAGCTTGCAGAGCGTCTTGAGCGTATTGCCGCCGTAGAGCCGGCCGGCGAGGAACCAGACGCTGTCGCCGATCAGCGTGGCGACGATCGACAGGCCGAGCACCGGCGCGACCTGCTGGCCGATCGAGCCCGGATGCATGGCGGCCATGGCGCCGAACAGCACGAGCGCCGGCATCGCGGGCACGGGCAGGCCGAGCGATCCGGCCAGCACGTTCAGGAACACGAGCGCAGGCCCGTACTGCGCGATGAGGTCATGTAGCATCGGCTTACTTCCCTTGCCCGGCGCGCCGCAGACGGCGCGCGCTGAAAGATGAACGTATCGATTATGGACGCATTTCGAAGGCGTGCAAGCGAGGTCAAAAGCATACGCCCAATGCGGATTTATTGCGCTCGGGCGTGGGTGGGGCGGGGAGATGGCGGGCGGCGGAGGCGTGCGTATGCGAAGACGCCCTGGATAGCGTCTTCGCGAGAGGGCGGCCCATCAAGAAAGACGGCCGCGTGTATTACCGGCTGTGTGATTCCCCTGGAAGCTCGGCGCCCTGCGCGCGGATGGCCGCGATCAGTTCCGCGGGCGTGATTTCATAACGCACTTCGCGATGGATGCCCGGCTTGCGCTCGTCGACTTCGACCAGCAAGAGGCTTTTGCCGTCGGCCGCCGATTCGAGACGCAGCGAACGCGTTTCGCGTCCGGTCGCTTCGTCATGCTCGGTGAGCAGGGTCATGGTTCCGGAAGACCCGGTCGTGCGCATTGATGTCGTCCTCGTGTGTGGTCGAGCCATTGTACGGGGTCGGCTGCGCGGCGTCTTATCGCTGTGAGCGCGGACGCACACACCAGGCCGCCGCGAGCCCCGGCCAGTCAGTTTAACGCGAGTCCACGCTCGCACGAGTACCGGCTCGAGGATTTTTGCGCGCCCTGCAACGGTGCATGCGCCGTATGTCGCCGCGTCGCGCGTTGTCATGGGCATGACGCAAAGGGGCTTTAGCGCGGCATCGATTCCTGTGCGGCTCCCGTATTTCCTCACCGTACGAATACGCTGCGCACAAGAAAAAACGGCTCATCCGGTAGAGGCCGGGCGAGCCGTTGAAACGCCGTTGTTACTCGGATCAGACACCCAGGTCATGGGCGCTGACGGGTTCCATAGTGAGGCCTCGCCTGCGCACCGTCGAGATGGGATTTATGCCGATCTATCAGCTTAATCGAAGCCAGCAATGAAATTACGAAATGCTTTCGAATGGCGTATCGCATCCGCGCGTGAAAGCGCTTCAGGCTTCGAGCGCTTCCTCCTGCTCGTGCGTTTCAGTGTGCATCTGCACAGGTGCTCGCGCAGCATTGCGCTGTGCCGGCGCGCCGCGCGCGCTCGATTGCGTGCCCGCGACCGTGAACAGGCGCACGGCCTCGTCGAGCACGTCGGCTTGCTCGGCGAGCCGCTGCGCCGTGGCGGCCGCCTGCTCGACGAGCGCCGCGTTCTGCTGCGTGGCGCTGTCTAGATGCGCGACCGCCTGATTGACCTGGTGGATGCCTTCGGCCTGCTCGCCGCTCGCGTTGGCGACCTCGACGATGATGGCCGAGACGCGGCTCACGGCTTCGTCGATGGCGCGCATCTGTGCGCTCGTGCGGCCGACCAGTTCCGTGCCCTGGGCGATCTCGCTCACGCTCGCGTCCACGACCTGCTTGATCTCCTTCGCGGAGGCCGCGCAGCGCTGCGCGAGCATGCGCACCTCGCCGGCGACCACGGCGAACGAGCGGCCCGCCTCGCCCGCGCGCGCGGCCTCGACGGCCGCATTGAGGGCGAGGATGTTGGTCTGGAACGCGATGCCGTCGATCACGCCGGTGATGTCGGCGATGCGCCGCGAAGCGTCGGTGATGCCCGACATCGTGTGCTCCATGCGACCCGCGAGCGAGCCGCCCTCGGCGGCGGCCGACTGCGCCTCGCGCGCGAGGTCGAGGGCGCGCGCGCTGGCGTCGGCGTTGGCCTGCACGGTGGTGGTGAGCTGGTCCATGGTCGCGGCGGTCTCTTCGAGCGAGGCGGCCTGCAACTCGGTGCGGCGCGAGAGATCGAGATTGCCGCTCGAAATCTCATGGGCGGCCTCGAGCATGCCGTCGATCTGCGCGCGCACGTCGAACACGATGGCCGTGAGGTTGGCCTGCAACTGATTGAGCGCCTGGAGCACGTCGCCGAGATCGTCCTTCGACGCAATGGCGAGCGTGGCCGTGAGATCGCCCGCGGCCATGCGCGTGGACACCATCGACATCTGCTCGAGCGGGCCGCCGAGATGGCGCGTGGCGAGCCGCCAGGCCGCGAAGCTGAACACCGCCGCCGCGCCGAACGCGCACCAGAACGGCGTGGGCGGCAGCCCGCCCCAGGCGCCGAAGCCCGCGGCGGCGAGCGCGGTGGGCACGAGCGCATAGCCGATCGCGATGCGCGTGGCCACGGGCAGACGCATGAACGAGCGCGCCGCGCCGAAGAGGCCGGTCCGCACGACTTCGCCGCGACGCAGACGCGCGCCGCGCAGACGCCCTTCGCGCATCTGCGCATAGAGCGCCTCGGCCTCGCGGATTTCCTCGCGGCTCGGCTTCACGCGCACGCTCAGATAGCCCACCACGGTGCCCTGCTCCGAGACAGACGTCACGTTCGCGCGCACCCAGTAGTGATCGCCGTTCTTGCGGCGGTTCTTCACGAGCGCGGTCCAGGGGCGGCCGGCGCGAATGGTTTCCCAGAGGTCTGCGAAGGCTTCGGACGGCATGTCAGGATGGCGGATGACGTTGTGCGCCTTGCCGATCAATTCCGCCTTCGTGAAACCGGAAACGGCCACGAACGCGGGATTGCAATATTGAATGCGGCCCTTGAGATCGGTGGCCGAGACGAGCATCTGCGAAGCAGGGTAGTCGAACTCCTGCTGCGTGACGGGCTGATTGTTGCGCATGGGTTTCCTTGCAATGGGGTCGACACGACCCGACAACATGCAAGGATTAACGGCATTTCCCCTACGATCTTTAGGGGATTAGGGGGCAGCCGGCGCGCCTCACCCCTCCCGCCCCCCACCCAAATGCCGCGCAAGATAATCGATCAACGCCCGCACCTTGGGCGGCAAGAACCGGTTAGGCGGATAAAGCAGCCAAACCGGTCCCATATAGGCGCGCGCCTCGAAAACCCACTCCGGCAGCACCTGCACCAATGACCCCGCACGCAGCGCTTCGGCGGCCGTGAAGTCGGGCAGGCTCGCAATGCCCCAGCCCTCCAGCGCCGCTTCGAGCCTCGCGCCCGCGTGGTTCGCGATATAGCGGCCTTTCACCTCGACGGTCTGCGTTTGCGTGCCCTGGCGCAGACGCCAGCGATGATCGTCGGCGGTTTCGCCCAACCACAGGCAGTCGTGCTGCGCGAGTTCGCGCGGCGTCTGCGGCGTGCCGCGCGCCGCCAGATACGTGGGCGATGCGCACAGCAGCCAGCGCACCGCGCCAAGCTGGCGCGCGGCGAGCCCCGGCGGCGGCGTGCGCGTGGGGCGGATCACGAGATCGAGGCCGTCGCGCAGCGGATCGACTTCGTGGTCGGTGAACACGAGCTGGACGTCCACTTCCGCATAGGCGCGCAGGAACCCCGGAATCAGCGGATGAATCACGGTCTTCGCGTAGGCCGTGGGCGCGCTCACGCTCACGCGCCCTTGCGGCTTCGCGGAGAGCTGGCCCGCGGCGTCGATGGCGCCTGCCGCGGCGCCCAGCATGTCGCGGCAGTGGCGGTGGACCTCGGCGCCGGACTCGGTCACGCGCACCTGGCGCGTCGAGCGTTCCATGAGGCGCGCGCCCAGCGCCTCTTCCAGCCGCTTGATCTGCCGGCTCACTGTCGAAGGCGTGCTGCCGAGCTGGCGCGCGGCCACCGAGAAATTGCCGGCTTCCACCACGCGCGCGAAGGTCGCGAGGTCGGGCAGCAGGGCGAAGAGCGTAGTGGGATTCATAGGGAGAGCGACGGCCTCGGGACGCGATGGGCGATCTGTGCATTCGTGACATAAAAGCTGTGCGGCACTGCCCGATTATCGCGGCACGCGCAACGCCGGACAATACCCGCTCCAGACGTTCCAGTCGCTCCACCCGCTCACCGCCGACGAGGTCCGCCCCATGTCATCCCGATCCCACCCTCATCTGATGCATATCGCCGACTGGCTGCTGCTCGGCGTCGCCTTCGTCTGGGGCACGAGCTACGGCGTGGTCAAGCACGCGCTGGCGTTCTATCCCGTGCTCGGCTTGCTCGCGCTGCGCTTCGGCGTGACCTTCGTGCTGCTCTCGCCCGCGCTGCGGTCGCTGCGCATGGCTTCGCGCCGCGCGCTCGGCGGCGCGTTGATCGCCGGCGCGCTGCTGCTCGGCATCTTCCTGTGCGAGACGTTCGGCGTGATGCTCACGCGCGCGTCGAATGCGGCGTTTCTCATCAGCCTGTGCGTGGTGCTCACGCCGCTCGTGGAGTGGGCGATGCTGCGCAGGCGCCCCGAGCGCGCCGAATGGCTGGCCGTTGCGGTGTCGCTCGTGGGCGCGTGGCTGCTGGCGGGCGGCGCCTATGTGCCGAATGCGGGCGATGCGCTGATTCTGCTAGCGGCGCTGCTGCGCGCGATTTCCGTGTGCGTGACGAAGCGCGTGATGCGCGACGGCGCCCTCGCGCCGCTCGCGGTGACGGCGGTGCAAGCGGGCTGCGTGGCGTTCGGCAGTGCGTCGATTGCGCTGCTGTTCGCGCCACAGCAATGGCAGGCGTTGCCCGCGCTGGCGTCGCATCATGGGTTCTGGGCGAGCATGGCGTGGCTCGTGCTGGCCTGCACGCTGTTCGCCTTCTTCGTGCAGAACTACGCCGTGCGCCGCAGCAGCCCCACGCGCGTCGCGTTGCTGATGGGCAGCGAGCCCGCTTTCGGCGCGCTGTTCGCCTGCGCGTGGCTGGGCGAGCGGCTCAGCGTGGCCGCGTGGACGGGCGGCGCGCTCATCGTCGCGGCGTCGCTATTGGCGACCGTGCAGTGGAAGCGCCCGCGCGCCGCCGCCGTGGCCGAAGCCGAAGCCGCGAACGTCTGATCGGGCCGCGGACGCCTTCAGTCCTGCACGCCGCGCTTGCGCAGCAGATAGGTGTCCATGATCCAGCCGTTCGCCTCGCGCGCCTCGGCGCGCACGCGCACGATCTCGTCCTTCACGTCTTCGAGCCGTCCCGCCACGAGAATCTCGTCGGGCGTGCCCACATAGGCGCCCCAATAGATGTCGAGATCCTCGCCCGCAAGCCGCGTGTACGCATTCTGCGCGTCGAGCATCACCACGGCGCTGTCCGCATCGTCGGGGAAGCCGCGCTCCGCGAGCCGCCGTCCGGTCGTGATGCTCACGGGCTTGCCAATGAAGTTCAGCGGCACGCGATGCTTCGCCGCGAGCGCCTGCACGCTGCTGATGCCCGGAATGACCTCGAAGTCGAACGCGAGCCGTCCTTCGGCGAGTATCGCATCGAGAATGCGGATCGTGCTGTCGTAGAGCGACGGGTCGCCCCAGACGAGGAACGCGCCGCATTGCCCCTCGGCGAGCTCGTTCTCGATCAGGCCTTCGAACACGCGCTGCTTGTCGCGATTGAGCTCGTCCACGGCCGCCTTGTATTCGACGCCGTCGCGCCGCCGCTCGGGGCTCGTCGCTTCGACGATCCGATAATTCGGATCACTAATGAAACGCGCGCAAATCTCCTTGCGCAGCGCGACGAGCTTGTCTTTCGCGGGACCTTTGTCCATCACGAAGAACACATCGGCGGCATTGAGCGCCTCGATGGCCTGCACGGTCAGGTAATTCGGATCGCCGGCGCCAATGCCGATGATGAGGATCTTTTTCACGTCGAGAGTCCGGTGGATGAGTCGCCGGCGCGCTATTCCGCGCTATTCGATGGCGACTTCGATGAAAACAGCCTGATCGGCGAATCATAGCGTGACTTCGACGGGGCGCCCATCGCGCCCAGCGCGTATCGGCGAGGTCATTTTCTTCAATACAGGCTCGCGCGCGCCTCGTACGCTCAACGCTGGATCATCGCCGCCTGGCGTATCGAGGAGAACCGTGAGCACCGCACTTTCCATGGCCGCCTTCGCGCTGGCCACGTCGATCACCCCTGGACCCGTCAATATCGTCGCGCTGGGCGCGGGCGCGCGCTACGGACTACGCGCGAGCCTGCGCCACGTGACCGGCGCGACGGTCGGCTTCGCGTTGCTATTGCTGCTGATCGGGCTCGGTCTGCGCGAGCTGCTCGCGCAATGGCCGTCGCTCACGCGCGCGATCGAATGGGCGGGCGTGGCGTTTCTGCTGTACGTCGCGTACAAGCTCGCGATGGACGATGGGCGCATCGACACGCCGCGCGCCGCGCGTGGTCCGTCGCTGATGACCGGCGCGGCGATGCAATGGCTCAACCCCAAGGCGTGGCTCGCTTCGGTCGCGGGCATGGGCGCCTATGCGGCCTCGGGCGAGAACGGGATCGTGTGGCAGTTCGCGGCGATCTATTTCGTGGTCTGCTACGCGTCGATTGCGTGCTGGGCATGGGCGGGCGCGTCGCTGAGGCAGGCGCTGCGCGAACCGGCGCGCGTGCGCTTCGTGAACCGCACGATGGCGGTGCTGCTCGCGGCGAGCGCGCTATGGCTGCTGCGCGGGTAAATGGCGTACGACGAGCGCGGGTGCTTCAAATGCCATAGGCGCTTGACGTACTTTACGCGCGCGCCTTAGCCGCGATATTGCCCCGGCGTGGCCGCCACGAACTGGCGGAAGGCGCGCTGCAAGTGCGCCTGATCGGCGAAACCGGCTTCGGCGGCCACGTCGGCGATGGCATGGCCGCGCCGCAGTTGCGCGCGGCAGAATTCGATGCGCCGGTTCACCACATACGCGTGCGGTGTCATGCCGTATTGCTCGCGAAACGCGCGGATCAGATACGAAGGCGAGAGCTGCGCCGCCGCGCAGATCTCTTCGAGCTTGAGCGTGCGCGTGTAGTTGCCCTCGATGAATTCTGCGGCGCGCGCGAGGCGCTGGTTTTGCTCGCGGGGCGCACTCGCATGGGGCGCGGGGTTGAGCGCCTGCTGGAGCGCGGCGAAATACTGCGTGACGGCGCTTTCCTTGCGCGGCACGTCTTCGTGCGGATTCACGAGCACGTCGTAGAGCGCATTGAGGCCCGCGAAGAGGTCGGCGCGCCACGTGAGCGTTTGCCCGAACGGAACGAATCCCGCTTGCATGCCGAAGCCCTGCGCGTGCTGGAGCTGCGCGAGCCAGTCCGCGTCGAGATAGAACATCCGATAGGCCCACGCTTCGTCGTCGACGGGATTGCATGCGTGCACCACCTCCGGGTTGATGATGACGACGGCGCCCGCATGCACCTGTTCGAGCGTGTTGCCATTCGAATAGGTGCTGCGCCCGCCCGTGACCGCGCCGATCGAGAACGTGCGGTGCGCATGACGGCCATAGCGCAGCTTGCGGCCATCGGCGATGGCGCGAACTTCGATGAAGGGCAGGGCTTCGTCGCGCCAGAAAGTGGGCGTGGAGTCGGTCGGATGCGGCACGGTGGGCCTCGGTGGCGTGACAGCACGAAGAATCGAATGAGAATATTAGCGCAGACCGCTGGGGCCATTGTGCGAAATCGGCGGCCGCAATCGTGTTAACGTCAGGGTTCGATCCTCTTTCGTTCCGTCTGGCCAAGCTCATGAATGCCGTTCCGCTCACGATCCGCACGCTTACCGAAGACGACATCGACGCGTTTCACGCTCTGCGCCTGGAAGCCACCGTCGACACGCCTTATGGCATCGTGCCCACCTACGAGGAAGAAGCGCGCTGGACGCGCGAAGAAAATATCGCGCGCGTGCGCGAGACCGATCGGCAAGCCGTATTCGGCGCCTTCGACAGCGGCGTGCTCGTCGGCATCGTGGGCTGGCGGCGCGAGGCGCGCCAGAAGCTCGCACACAAGTCGCTCATCTGGGGCGTGTTCGTCAAGCCGGCGTACCGGCGCACGGGTATCGCGCGGCGCTTGATGGAGCGCGCCATCGAGCACGCGCGCGCGAGCGGCGTCGAGCAGGTGCAACTGACCGTGGGCGGCAAAAATCCGCGCGCGCAAACGTTGTACCGTTCGCTCGGCTTCACGATTTACGGCACGGAGTCGCGCGCGATATGCATCGACGGCGAATACTTCGACGAAGAGCATATGGTGTTGGTGCTCGATTGAACCGATCCACGCCACGCGCAAAAAATCTGTGCGGCAGCACACGAAACCTGTCCATTCATCATTTCGTCATACATAAGCGTCGATAATGCGCCTCGAATAAATTGGCCTTCCGTGCCATGAGTCGCGCAGCCATAGCGCGTCCGGCACGGCGAAGGCCCCGGGGATTTCGACATGACCATTCGTCACCGCATTACGCTACTCATCGTGCTGATGTTCGTCGCGTTGTCCGCCATTGGCGGCTACGCGGTCTATCAGACGCGCCGCAGCGCCACCGACGTTCACCAGGTCACGCAAGGCGTCGTGCCCAGTGCGCTCGCTTCCTCCGATCTCGTTTCGCTCGTGAAGGACGTGCAACTCGCGACGATGACGCTCGTCTACGCGCCCGACGTGACCACGGCCCAACTCGCGCAGGACGAGCTCAAGAAGAAGGAGGCCGCGTTGCGCGCCGCGCTCGACGTGCAGCGCCAGGCCGCCGCGAGCCATGCGCAGGACGGGCTCGTCGCGCAGGCGAAAGAAAGCATTGCGAACTATTTCAACGCGATCGAAGAGACGGCGAACATGAAGGCCGCGGGCAAGGACGCGCTCGCGCAGGCCTACCTGTTCGCGAACGTCGCGCAGTATCGCGACGAGCTCGAAGGCATCGTCACCACGATGCGCGTGGAGAAAAACCGCCAGAAGGACGAGGCCATCGAGGCGCTCAACGGCATGCTCGACACCACCACGAGCGCCATCGCCGGCGTGACGGGCGGCGCGGTGCTGCTGCTCACGCTGATCGGCGCGCTGCTCTATCGCCAGATCACGCGGCCGCTCTCGCGCATGCAGGAAATGATGAGCGAGATTGCGTCGAGCCAGGACTTCGCGCGCCGCGTGCCGGTGGGCCGCATGGACGAGGTCGGCCGCTCGATCGTCGCGTTCAACGGCATGATCGAGAAGATCCAGCACAGCTCCGCGCAACTCAAACGCAAGACCGCCGACATTCAGGCGATGCTGCAGAACATGCAGCAGGGCATTCTCACAGTCGTGGAAGGCGCGAGCGTGCACAACGAGTATTCGGCCTACCTCGAAGCGATTTTCGAAACGAATGAGATCGCGGGCCGCCCGCTCATGGACCTCGTGTTCTCGCACACGGAACTGGACGCCGACACGCTCGCGCAGATCGACGCGGCCATGCACGCGTGCCTCGGCGAAGACGATGTGAACTTTGCGTTCAACCAGCACCTGCTCGTGAACGAGATCACGCGCACGATGCCCGATGGCCGCAAGAAGGTGCTCGACCTGAGCTGGTCCGCGATCACCGACGAAAACGACGTGGTCGTGCGCCTCATGCTATGCGTGCGCGACGTGACCGAGCTGCGCGCGCTGGCGGCGGAAGCGGGCGAGCAGAAGCGCCGCTTGCAGATGATCGGCGAGATTCTCGCGGTGAGCGAAGAGAAGTTCCATCAGTTCGTGGAGAGTTCGAAGGGCTTCATTCACGAGAACGAGCACATCATTCGCCAGCACGACTGCGCGAACCGGGATGCCGTGGCCGCGCTGTTCCGCAACATGCATACGGTGAAGGGCAACGCGCGCACCTACAGCCTGCAGCACCTCACGGGCGTCGTGCACGAAGTGGAGCAGCGCTACGACGCGCTGCGCCGCGAGGCCACGGGCGAGGCTTGGGACCAACAGGCGCTGATCGCCGATTTGCAGCGCGTGCGCGAAGCTGTCGATCACTACGCGACGCTCAATGAAGTGAGTCTCGGGCGCGGTGCGCGTGCGCAGAACAGCGGTGGCGGGGCTGGTGGCATCGCGCGCGAGCCGATCGACGCGAGCCTGCGTCTGCTCGATGACGCCAACGAACACGACCTCGCCTCGTTGCGTGCGATGCGCACCGAACTGCGCCGCGTGCTGGGTGGCATCGGCACCGAGAGCGTGGAGCAGGCGCTGGAAGGCGTGCTCGATTCGCTACCTTCGCTGGCGCAGGAGCTCGGCAAGGTCGCGCCGCACGTGCGTATCGACGATGGCGGCTATCGCTTGCGCAGCGACGCTGCAGGCACCGTGAGCGACGTCTTCACGCATTTGCTGCGCAATTCGCTCGATCACGGCATCGAGATGCCGGCGCAGCGCCGCGCGCGGGGCCTCGACGAGGCCGGGTGCATCAGCATCGAACTGGCCGTGGCCGACGGCGCGCTGCGCATCGCGCTCGCCGACGATGGCCGCGGCCTCGCGCTCGCGCGCATTCGCACGATCGCGATCGAGCGCGGCTGGCTGGGCGCCGACGAGACGGTCAGCGACGAGACGGTGGCCGCGTTCATCTTTCACGCGGGCTTTTCCACGGCGCACAGCGTGACCGAGGTGTCGGGGCGCGGCGTGGGCATGGATGCGGTCCGCGCGTTTCTTGAACGCAAGGGCGGCCACATCGAACTGCGTTTTACCGACGACCGGCAACGCGCCGATTATCGGCACTTCGAAACAATCGTGTATTTGCCGCAGGCATGTGCCGTGGCGGGCGCGGAGCGCGCGGCGTTGCGCGAAGCAGCGCTGGCGCAATAGTGGGGGTAGCTGTGGTTTTACCGTATTTGATGGGTGCGGCGGCAGGCGTCGCGGTGACGGCGCTGGGCGCGGCGGGGCTCGCCTGGCGCGCGCGTGTGCACGGGCGCGACGCGCAACAGGCGCAACGTTTCGAGCAACAGGAAGCGCTCGCTCAGGCCGAGGCGCGCGTGTTCGCGGCGCAATCGCAAGCGGCGCACGAACATGCGGCGCTGGCCGCGCAGATCGACTCGCTGCACGCGGATCTCGCCCAGCGCAAGTGCGTGAACGAAGCGATGGAAGTGGCGCTTGGCGCCGAGCGCGCGCACAGCGCCGAAGCACGGCAGCGCGCCGAGCGCATCGCGGCGGAGTCCGCGCGCCTGAGGCAGCTATCGGCGACCTTCGAGCGCTGGCACGAGCAGATGATCTCGCTGATGGCGCAGAACCACGACATGCACCAGAAGAATCAGGAGCTCTCGTCGATCGTGAGCCACGTGCTGATCGTGTCGCTCAATGCGTCCATCGAGGCGGCGCGCGCGGGCGCGGCGGGCCGCGGCTTCTCGATCGTCGCGGGCGAGGTGCGTGCGCTCGCCACGCGCTCGCAGGAGCTTTCGAAGAGCTACCGCGACAGCCTGAACCGCAATGACCTCGTCACCGCGGCGACGTTCCAGGACATTCAGGCGGGCGGCAAGATGATCGCGGCCTCGCTCGCGAGCGTGGAGTCGCTCACGCGGCAACTGCACGCGCAACTCGAAGCGGCGCGCGCCGGGGTGCACGCATGATCGGCCCGCACGCACAGGACAGCTTCGAGCGGATCTTCTTCGCGGCGGCGCGCACGCGTCTCGTGACCGATCCGCAGCATGCGTGCGAGATTGCGCCCGCACCCGGCGATGGGGCGCAGGGCGAGCATGCGGTTCTGCTCACGATTTCGTCGATGCAATTCCGCCTGCTGATCCTGCTGAATGTAAAGGATGACGAAGTAACGCGTGCGTACTACGCGAGCGCGGGCGAAGGTGCGCTGGTGGACACGTTCATGGAGTTCGGCAACCTGTGCTGCGGGGCGCTGAACCAGCAACTGATCGAGCATTTCCCTGACCTGGGGATGTCCACGCCGTATGCGCTCGGCAGCCAATGTCTGCCGTATCTGCGCGAGCTGAAGCCCGATTACGTGAAGTCATATGCGCTCACGATCGACGGCACGGTGCGGCTGGGGGCGACGCTGTGCATTTGCACACATTCGCCGCTCGACTTCGTTGCCGTGCCGTTGACCGAGGTTCACGAAAGCGCGGGCGAGCTCGAATTGTTTTGATGAGATCGACGCGTCATGCGTCGACGTAATGCGCGCCGCTCCTGGCGCGGAGGGAAAAGCAAATGGCAAAGATTCTGGTGGTGGACGATTCGGGCACGGTGCGCGACGAAGTCGCGGGCTTTCTGCGCAAGAACGGGCTGGACGTGGACACGGCGGTGGACGGCAAGGACGGCCTCGCGAAGCTGCGCACGAATCCGGGCGTGAAGCTCGTGGTCAGCGACGTGAACATGCCGAACATGGATGGCCTCACGATGGTCGAGAAGATCCGCGGCGAACTCGGCAATGCCGCCGTCAACGTCGTGATGCTCACGACGGAAAGCAGCCCCGCGATGAAGGAGCGTGGCAAGGCGGCGGGCGTGCGCGGCTGGATCGTGAAGCCTTTCAAGGGCGATGCGGTGCTGGAGACGTTCCGCAAGCTGGCGGGCTGAAGCGCAAGCCATTGTGACCTGAGCGGCCGCGTGAGCGCAGCGTTCAAGCCGCGAGCGCTTGCGCTCTCGTGGGGCTCAACAGCACCGGTATCGACTTCGAGGTGGGGGTGCCCGCGCCATCGGCAACCGACGAAAGCGGCACGAGCGGATTCGTCTCCGGATAGTAGGCGCCGAGGCATCCGCGCGGAATGTCGTACTCCACGAGCAGAAAGTCAACGACCTGGCGTTCCACGCCGTCGTCCCAGACGCTCGTGATGTCCACGCGCTGGCCCGGCTCGAAGCCGAGCATCGTCAGGTCCTCGCGGTTCGCGAACAGCACGCGGCGCTGGCCATAGACGCCGCGATAGCGGTCGTCGAGACCATAGATCGTGGTGTTGTACTGATCGTGCGAGCGCGTGGTCATCAGCGTCATCAATTGCTGGCCGTGCGCGGCGCGCGCGCGATGGATCGGCGTATCGAGCGCGATGGCATGCACCACGAACTGCGCCTTGCCGCTTTCCGTCTTCCAGATGCGATCGCGCGAGGCCACGCCCAGATGGAAGCCGCCCGGCTGCTTCAGACGCTCGTTGTAGTTCTCGAAGCCGTCGAAGACCTGTTCGATGCCGTCGCGAATCAACGCGTAATCGGCGGCAAGCCCGAGCCAGTCCACCTTCGCGCTGCCGAGCGTGGCGTGCGCCATGCGCGCGACGATGGCGATCTCCGAAAGCAGGTTCTGCGAAGCGGGCCGGTTCATGCCGTACGAGATGTGCACCATGCTCATCGAGTCTTCCACGCTCACGCCTTGCGGCACGCCGTTCTGCAAGTCGATCTCGGTGCGCCCGAGCGTGGGCAGAATGAGCGCGTCTTCGCCGTGCACGAGATGGCTGCGGTTGAGCTTGGTGGTCACGTGCACCGTGAGCGCGCACGAGCGCATCGCGTCCCACGTGCGCGGCGTGTCGGGCGTGGCGATCGAGAAGTTGCCGCCGAGGCCGATGAACACCTTCACGTGGCCTTCGAGCATCGCGTGGATCGTCTCGACTACGTCGTAGCCGTGCTCGCGCGGCGGCTCGAAATCGTAGGCGTTGCCAAGGCGGTCGAGGAACGCCTGGGTCGGTTTTTCCTCGATGCCGACCGTACGGTCGCCCTGCACGTTCGAATGGCCGCGCACGGGGCACAGGCCCGCGCCGCGCCGGCCGATGTTCCCGCGCATCATCATGAGGTTCGAGAGCAGTTGCACGGTCGCGAGCGAATTCTTGTGCTGCGTGATGCCCATGCCCCAGGTCGCGATGACGGCCTTGCCCTTCGTGTAGATGTCCGCGAGCTTGAGCACTTCTTCGAGCGGCACACCGGCCTCGGCGACGATGGTGTCCCACGACTCGGCGCGCAGGTCGGCCGCGAACGATTCGAAGCCTACCGTATGTTCGGCGATGAAATCCACGTCGAGCACGCGTTCGGCGCCGCTGGCGCGCGCGGCGTCGTCGAGTTCGATTGTGCGCTTGGCCACGCCCTTGATGAGCGCGAAGTCGCCGCCCACGCGCGGGCGGATGAACACCGAGCTGATCTGGACGCCTGAAGGCGAGAGCATGTCGAGCGTGTGCTGCGGGCTCGCGAAGCGCTCCAGCCCGCGCTCCTTTAACGGATTGATCGACACGATGGTCGCGCCGCGCTTCGCGCAATCGCGCAGCTCGCCCAGCATGCGCGGGTGATTGGTGGCGGGATTCTGGCCGAAGATCAGCAGCGTGTCGGCGTGCTCGAAGTCGTCGAGCGTGACCGTGCCCTTGCCGATGCCCACCGTGCCCGGCAAGCCGCGGCTCGTGGCCTCGTGGCACATGTTCGAGCAGTCGGGGAAGTTGTTCGTGCCGTACATGCGCACGAACAGCTGATAGAGGAACGCGGCTTCGTTGCTTGCGCGGCCCGAGGTGTAGAAGGCCGCGCGGTTCGGGTCGTCGAGCGCGTTGAGGTGCTTCGCGACGAGCCTGAACGCATCGTCCCAGGCGATCGGCACATAGCGGTCCTGCTGCGCGTCATACACGAGCGGATCGGTCAGGCGGCCGTGCTGCTCCAGTTCGTAGTCCGATTGCGCCATCAGCTCGGTCACGGTGTGCTCCGCGAAGAACTGCGGCGTCACGCGCTTGCTGGTGGCCTCGGCGGCCACGGCCTTCACGCCGTTCTCGCAGAACTCGAAGGTGGAGGCGTGCTCGCGGTCGGGCCATGCACAGCCGGGGCAGTCGAAGCCGTCGGGCTGGTTCTGCTTGAGCAGCGTCCGGTAGTTGCCGCCCGTCACCTTCTCCTTGATGAGGTTGATGGCGACTTGCTTGAGCGCCCCCCAGCCGGCGGCGGGATGGTGATAGGGCTCGATGCGGGGCTGCGGCTTTTTCATGATGCGTTCAGATCAGGTCAGGCAAGGACGGTGCGGGTGCAGCGCCCGATGTGAGAAGGCTACTGTGTTCCTGTACGCCCGGTGATCACAGAAAAACGGAAAGGCAAGGGGTACAGTTGCGGCGATTTGTCATAGACTCACGGAATCGCCCGCTCCGTCTTGCCTGACGCCCGTGACCGCCCCGACCGCCGTGCCCCGCTACGAACAGCTCGCCGACGACATCGAGGCCGCCGTGCGGCGCGGCGTGTTCGCGCCGGGCGAGCGCATTCCCTCGGTGCGGCGCGCGAGCGCCCAGCACGGCGTGAGCGCGAAGACCGTGGTGCACGCCTATGCGCTGCTCGAGAGCCGCGGCGTGATCGAGTCGCGGCCGCAGTCGGGGTTCTTCGTGAAGGCGCGTCCGGCCGGGCGCGATGGGCCGAATGCCTACGCGGCGCGCGCGGAGCAGGCGGCCCAGGGCGCGAAGCCGCGCCGCGCGGGCACGGCGAAGGCGCCCATCGAGCCCGCGCCCAACGCCGCGCCCGCGCCAGTGGACGTGAGCCGCCTCGTGCTGTCCACCTTGCGCAGCATCGTCGCGCAGGACGCGGTGCCGCTCGGCTCGCCGTATCCGGATCCGGCGCTCTTTCCGTGGCGGCGCATCAACCAGTACGCGAACGCGATCGCGCGGCGCCATGCGAGCTGGAATCTCATCGACGACCTGCCGCCCGGCAACCCGGAGCTGATTCGCCAGATCGCGCGCCGCTATGCCGAGAACGGCGCCGACGTCGATCCCGACGAGATCGTCATCACCGTGGGCGCGACCGAGGCCATCAACCTGAGCCTGCAGGCGGTGGCGAAGCCGGGCGACACCGTGGTCGTCGAGTCGCCCACCTACTACGCGATGCTGCACGCGATCGAGCGCCTCGGCATGCGCGCGATCGAAGTGAGCACGCATCCCGATACCGGGATCGACCTCGATGCGCTCGAACGCGTGCTCGCGCGCAAGAAAGTGGCCGCCTGCATGGTGATGCCGAATTTCCAGAATCCGCTGGGCTTTCGCATGCCCGATGCGCACATGAAGCGGCTCGTGGCGCTGGCCGAGGCGCACGACCTGCCCGTGATCGAAAACGACGTCTATCAGGAGCTCTACTTCGGGCCGACGCGGCCATCGTCGCTCAAGCAGTTCGACACGCGCGGGCTCGTGCTCCATTGCGCGTCCTTTTCAAAAAGTCTTTCGGCCTCCTACCGGATTGGCTGGGCGCTGCCGGGACGCTATCGCGCGCAGGTCGAGAAGCTCAAGTTCCTCAATACGCTCACGACGCCCTCGGTGCCGCAGGTCGCGCTCGCCGACTATCTGCGCCACGACGGCTACGACCGCCACCTGCGCCGGCTGCGCCGCTTCTATCGCCAGCAGGCGCGGCTCATGCGTGCGATGATCGAACGGTTCTTTCCCGCGGGCACGCGCACGTCCGACCCGCAGGGCGGCTATGTGCTGTGGGTCGAGCTGCCGCCGCGCGTGGATTCCATGCGGCTTTACCGGGCCGCGCTCGCGCAGGGCATCACGATCGGGCCGGGCTACATGTTTTCGATGCGCAACGACTTTCACCATTACATTCGACTGAACTATAGCTATCCGTGGACCGCGCAGACCGAGTCGGCATTGAAGACGCTCGGCGAGCTGGCCGCGAGGATGGCATGAGGAGACGCACGATGAGCGATGCAAGCAATGACGCAAGCGGCGACGAAATCGACCCCGTGCTGGTGGCCATACTCGAACAGCTCTGGCGCGCGCAATGCGAAACGCCGGGACGCGCGTGGTCGCTCGCGAAGCTCTCGAAGCAGTCGGGCGCGCCGATGAGCGGCCTGCGCCGCCATCTCACGGCGCTCGTCGACGGCGGCCTCGTAGTGACGACGCTCGCCGAGGACGGCACCGGCCGCGCGAGCCTTTCCGAGGACGGCCGCGCGTTCTGCGCCGAAGTCTTCGGCGAACCTGCGCCATGACGCCGCCGGGCGCTGCACGTTTGCGTGAGTACCTTTAAGCTAGTGCACCGAATCCGAATCTCTTTCCATTCGCCCTCGCTGGCGCCATCGCCATGGACTATATCGACACCCTGCGGATCTTCCGTTCCGTGGTCGAGGCCCGCAGCTTCACGCGCGCCGCGGACATGCACGGGCTCGCCACGCCCGTCGTCTCGCGCGCGATCGCGCGACTCGAAAAGCGCCTCGGCAGCCGGCTCTTTCATCGCACCACGCGCGCGGTCTCGCTCACCGAGGCCGCCGAGCGCTTCTACGACGGCTGCTGCCGCGTGCTCGACGACCTGGACGCGCTGGAAGCGGTCGCGACCGAGCAGACGCGCGAGGCCAGCGGCGTGCTGCGGCTCGTTGCGCACACAACGGCCGCGGTGAACCGGCTCGTCCCGCTCATGGCCAGCTTCAAGCGCGCGCATCCCAAGGTGACGCTCGACGTGATGCTGACCGAGCGCCCCGTCGATCTGGTCGCCGACGGCTACGACCTGGGGCTTGTGCTGCCGTTCATGCTCAACAACGAGGGCACGGTGACCAGGCTGCTCGACCGCGTTTCAGTCGCGCTCGTCACGACGCCCGCTTACCTTGCGGCCAACTCGACGCCGCGGCATCCCACGGAGCTCGAAGCGCACACGTTCGTGCCGATGCCGCCTTCGCTGCGCAAGCCTACACTCACGTTTCGCGCGGGCGGGGAGGACGTGACCGTGCGCCTGAAGTACGACATCGCTTCGAACAATCCCGACTTCAACCGGGCGATGGTGCTGGAGGGGTTCGGCATCGGCATCCTGCCGCGCCCGCTCGTGCAGCGCGAACTGGCGACGGGGCAGCTCGTCGCGCTGCTCGACGAATTTCCGATCGTCGACGCGCAGATCGAAATCCGTCTCGCCTATGCGTCGCGCACGCTGCTGCCCGCGAAAGTGCGCGCCTTCATCGATCACGCGACGGAGTTCTTCAGCGACGCCGCACAGACGGTCTAGAAAGCCGATTGAAGGGATGGCGGCGCATACGGGGCGATTGTTGTCGGCGCGGCCATAAAGTGATGCCGCGCGCGACGGTTGTTCCGGAGCGCTGTATCGTCTAGTCTGTGCATATGCACAGGTTGTGTGGCATGGATTCCTGCGCGTCCTGCGCACTGCTTGAAGGTCTCCTCACGAACCGCCTTTTATCCCATGGCGGCATTTTTTTATCTTTGAAAGTGCATATGCACAGGTGATCGCCATGTCGAGTCCTTCCACTCCTGCCCCGGTTGCGGCGCGGCGCGAGCGCGCGGGTCTGCCCTGGATGCCGCTCGCGCTGGGCGCGGTGGCGCTCGTGCTCGCGGCGGCGGGGAGCTACTGGTTTTTCGTGCTGCGCTTCATACAGAGCACCGACGACGCCTACGTGGGCGGCAACGTCACGGTGATGGCGCCGCGCGTGAGCGGCTTTGTGGCCGAGATCCTCGTGCAGGACAACCAGCGCGTACGGGCGGGTCAGGTGCTTATGCGGCTCGACGCGCGCGACTACGACGCGAAGCTCGCCCAGGCCGACGCCGAGCTCGCGAGCGCGCGCGCCGCGGTGACGGAGCTTCAGGCGCAGCGCACGCTGCAGGCGGCGGTGATCGGCCAGCACCAGGCCGAGGTGCGGGCCTCGGACGCCGAGCTCACGCGCAGCGCACAGGATCAGACGCGCTACCGCGCGCTAGTGAAAGACGACGCGGTGTCGAATCAACTGGTCGAGCGCGCCGATGCCGACTACGCGAAGGCGCAGGCCTCGGTGGCGCAGAGCGGCGCCTCGGTGGTGGCCGCGCAGCGCCAGCTCGACGTACTCGCCGCGCAGATCGCGGATGCCGAGGCGCGCGTGGCGACGGCCGCGGCGAACCGGCGCCTTGCCGCGCTCAACGTGGAATACACGACGATCCGCTCGCCGGTGGATGGCTACATCGGCAACCGCACGGCGCGCGTGGGCATGCTAGCGAACGTGGGGGCGCCGCTGCTCACGGTGGTGCCGGCCGCCGACCTCTGGGTGGACGCGAACTTCAAGGAAGACCAGTTGAAGAAGATGCACGCGGGAGACCGCGCCGACGTCACGCTCGACGCCGCGAGCGGAACGCTGCACGGCACGGTGGAGAGCCTCGCGCCCGCCACGGGCGCGACCTTCAGCGTGCTGCCGCCAGAGAACGCCACGGGCAACTTCACGAAGATCGTGCAGCGCGTGCCGGTGCGCATTCGCGTGAAGGTGCCGCAAGGCATGGAGGGCGTGCTGCGGCCCGGCCTTTCCGCCACCGTGACGGTGCATCTGCGCGATGGCGGGGACACGGCCGCTGGCGCGCATTGAACGAGGACGGCAGGTCATGAGCGACACGAGTTCCGTCGTAGAGGTACGTCCCGAGCGGAAGTCCACGCGACCCGCCGGGCAGACGCATGAGGTCCACGCCGCGCCGCCCAGGTTCGCGCCTCACGAGCAGCCCATGGCGCAGCGCGCCTTCGCCTTCGCGCTGATGTGCATCGGCTTTTTCATGGCCACGCTCGACATCCAGATCGTCGCTTCCTCGCTGCGCGACATCGGCGGCGGCCTTTCCGCGAGCCAGGACGAGCTGTCCTGGGTGCAGACCGCCTACCTGATCGCCGAAATCATGGTGATTCCGATGTCCGGCTGGCTCTCGAAAGTGTTCTCCACGCGCTGGCTGTTCGTCGCCTCGGCGGTGGGCTTCACGCTCACGAGCATGCTCTGCGGCCTCGCATGGGATATCGATTCGATGATTGCCTTTCGCGCGCTGCAAGGCGCGCTGGGTGCGGCCATGATCCCCACCGTGTTCACCACGGCCTTCGTGCTTTTTCCGGGCAAGCAGCGGCTCGTGGCGTCCACGACCATCGGCGCGCTCGCCTCGCTCGCGCCCACGCTCGGCCCCGTGATCGGCGGCTGGATCACCGATCAATGGTCGTGGCATTGGCTCTTCTATCTGAACCTCGCGCCGGGCATCGCCGTGGCCGCGCTCGTGCCCAGGTACGTGCATATCGACGAACCCGATCTCGCGCTCATCAGGCGCGGAGACTATGCCGGCATCGCGCTGATGTGCGGCTTTCTCGGCTGCCTCGAATACGTGCTCGAAGAAGGGCCGCGCAAGAACTGGTTCGGCGACGACGCCATCGTGGCCTGCGCGTGGATTTCGGCGATCTGCGGCTTTCTCTTCGTCGTGCATGCGCTCACCGCCAGGGAGCCCGTCGTCGACCTGCGCGCGCTCGCGGTGCGCAACTTCGGCATCGGCAGCGTGCTCTCGTTCGTCACGGGCATCGGCATTTTCGTGGCCGTGTTCCTCACGCCGCTCTTTCTTGCCGAAGTGCGCGGCTTCAGCTCGCTGCAGATCGGGCTCTCGCTGCTCTCGGTGGGCGTATTCCAGATGCTCGCGCTCGGCGTCTATGCGTTCGCCACGCGCTTCTTCAGCTTGCGCGTGTTGATGCTGTTCGGCCTCGTGTGCTTCGGCCTCGGCTGCTATCTGTACGTGCCGCTCACGCACGACTGGGGCTGGCAGCAATTCCTGCTGCCTCAGGCGCTGCGCGGCGTGGGCCAGCAGTTTGCGATTCCCCCCATCGTCACGATGTCGCTCGGCTCGCTGCCGCCCTCGCGGCTCAAGTCGGCAAGCGGCCTCTTCAACCTGATGCGCAACCTGGGCGGCGCGATTGGCATTGCGGTGAGCGCGACGATGCTCAACGACCGGCTCAATTTCCACTATCTGCGCCTGAACGAGCGCGTCGTGCAAGGCGCTCCGCAAGTCGAGACCTTGCTCGCGGGAAGCACGAGCCATTGGTCCGCCGTCGCGGGCAATACGCTCGACGCGGCGCAAGCGGGCCTCGCGCAACTGCATGCGCTGGTGCTGCGCGAGGCGCTGGTGATGACGTTCTCCGATACGTTCTTCGTGCTTTCGCTGTGCTTCGTGGTCGCCATTGCCTGCGTGGCGTTCTCGCGGCCCATTCACGGCGCGCCGCCACCCGATGCTCATTGAGTCGCTAAGGTTTCCTATGCAATCGCAAGACGCTCCTTTCCTGAAGCGAACGCGCCTCGTGCGCGCCGCGGGCCTCGGCCTCGCCGTACTTGCTGCCGCCGTGCTTGCCGCCTGCGCCGTGCAGCCTGCGCAGCACGCCGATCTGCCTGCCGCGGTGCAGGCGACGGCGCCCGCCACGTGGCGCATCGAGGCGCCGCAGGACGCCATCGACGCACGCGCGTGGTGGGCGCGCTTCGACGACCCGACGCTCGACGCGCTGCTTTCGAGCGTGCTGAGCGGCAATCTCGACTTGCAGGCCGCCGCCGAGCGCGTGAAGCAGGCGCAATCGATCACGACGCAGAAGCACGCCGCGCTGCTGCCGCAACTGGACTTCACGGCGCAAGGCGCGTACGCGCGGCAGAACACGCCGCCGCCGCTTGGCTACGTGAAAGAGGCGAGCGCGGGCGTGGCGCTGAGCTGGGCGCCCGACGTGTTCGGCGGCGAACGGCTCGAACTGCTCGCGGCGCAGGCGAATCTGGTGGGCCAGCAACATGCGCTGGATGCCGTGCGGCTCGCGCTGGCGGCGGACACCGCATCGGCTTATGTGGATCTGCGCTGGGCTCAATCCGAACTGAAACTTATTCAGGATAACGTATCGATACGGCAGCGCACGCTGCAATTGACGCAAGACCGCTTGAAGTATGGCCTTTCGACCCAGCTCGACGTCACGCGCGCGCAAACGCAACTGAGCGAATTGCAGGCGCGCATGCCACGAGCGCAGGCGAGCATCGATCGTCAACTGAACCTGATTGCGGTGTACTCGGGGCGCACGCCCGAGTCGGTCGCGCAGCTCGCGCTGGCGGCCCCCGCGCCCATTCCTGCGGCGCCGCCCGACGTGCCGCAATGGCTGCCTTCGGAGGCCTTGCTGCGCCGGCCCGACGTGCAGGCCGCTTACGCCACGGTGCAGCAGCGCGCGGCGGAAGTGGGCGTGGCGCGCGCGGAGCGCTATCCGAAGTTCTCGCTCGATCTCACGGACGGCGTGCTCGCATCGTCGTATCTCGGCCTGCCCACGCTCACCGACAACCTCTTCAGCGCGGCGCTCGGCGCGACGAGCCCGATCTTCAACGCGGGCCGCATCACCGCCGATATCGAGCAGAGCGAGAGCCGTATGCGCGAGTCGCAACTGAACTTGCAGCAGACGATGCTGGAGGCGCTGCGCGAAGTGGAAGACAGCCGCAGCGATCTCGTGAGCACGGCCAGCGAAACGCAGCAGTTGCGCGACGCCGTGGCGTCCTCGGAGCAGGCGCTCAAGCTCGCGAACCAGCTCTACAAGGGGGGCGCGGCCGACTTTCTCGACGTGCTGAGCGCGCAGCAGACCTGGCTGGCCGACGCCGACCTGCTCAACGACGCGCAGCGCGAGCGCGCGCTCGCGGCGGTGGCGCTCTACCGGTCGCTGGGCGGCGGCTGGAGCCAGAGCGGCGACGTGGTTGCGGCCCGCGCCCCAACGTCCGCGATGCCCGCCGCGCGCGTGGCGCAAGGGGGGTGAACATGCGCGCCGCCATGCGTAGTCTTTTCACGACATCGGCGCAAGGCGCACAACGCGCACCATCGTGCCGCTCAACCGCCCGAGCGTGCGGCAGCACGCCATTGCGCGGGCGTCATCCCCACATGCCGCTTGAAGCTGCGCTGAAATGCGGCATCGGATTGATAGCCCACGAATTCGCCGATCTCGGCCACCGGCTGGCCACCCTGCGCGAGCAGGCGGCCCGCGAGCGTCATGCGGATATCGGTGAGCACGTCGGTAGCGCTGTGCCCGATCGCATCGTCGAAGTGGCGCGCGAACGTCGCGCGCGACATATGGCACAGCGCGGCCAGCTCCGGCAGCGTCCACGGCTTGCCGGGCTCATCGAACATGGCGTCGATGGCGGGCTGCAGGCGCGGCTGCTGCGCGAGCGCGAGCAAGCCGCGCGGCGGCGTATCGGCATGGCTCGCGTAGCGCAGCGTGAGCGCGAAGAGCGCGCCCGAAAGATGGTTGACGAGCGACTCGCTGCCGGGCTGGGCGTCCTGTGCCTCGTCGCGCAGCAGCGCGATCAGGCGCATGAGGCGCTCAGGCGGATCGCCGCCGGCGCTCGCGCTATGCACCACGAGCCGCGCGGGCAGATTCTCGCGCAGCAGGCGCTGCGGCACGGCGGGCAGCAGGAAGCGGCCGCAGAGCACGTCCGCGGCGTGGCTTTCGGCGAGGTTCGTTTCAACCGCATGACCGTGCTCGAAGCGCCGTTCGACGGCGGCCGGCGGCGCGCCGCTGCCATCGTGCAGCCGATGGGGCGAGCCCGAGGGAAACAGCACGATGTCGCCCGCGTGAAGGGCTGTGGGCGCGCCGTGCGCATCCTCGACGATGGCCGTGCCGCTCAGCAGCACGTGATAGCGGATCTCGCGCGCATCGGCGGCCGGTTGATCGATGCGCCACGGCGCACCGAAATGGCAGCGCACGTCGAGGCAGCCCGCGACGGGCATGAGCGTCAGGAGGCGGCTGAGGATATCCATGTGCGGCGGCTGGGCGAGCAGCGTGAGACGAACGGGCATGAAGTCGCGCCATTCTGGCATTAAAAGCGCCGGACTGCGCGGCTAGACTGGCTCCATGCCATCGACGATGGCGATGCAACCCAGTCAGTCCAGTTCAGTTCATCTACGAGGAGTCGATCATGTCCCGTCTTTCCGCTATTCGCCCCGAAGCCGCCACGGGCGCCGCCGCCGAAATCTTCGCGAAGATCCGCAAGGCCGTCGGCAAGGTGCCGAACGCTTACGCCACCATCGGCACGCATAGCCCCGAAGCGCTCGGCGCGATGCTGGCCGTCGATGCCGTGCTGGCTGGCGGCTCGCTCGCGAAGCCCGATATCGAAACCATTAAGCTCGCGGTGAGCGAAGTGGCGGGTTGCGACTACTGTGTGGCTGCACACACGCTGGCGGGCAAGTTTGCGGGCCTCGCGCCCGAAGTGATGAAGCAGATTCGCGCGGGCGACGCCACCGGCGACGCGAAGCGCGATGCGCTGGTGCATTTCGTGCGCGTGCTGGTGCGCACGCATGGCACCGTGGCCGAAGCCGAGGTCAATGCGATTCGCGAGGCGGGCTACACGGAGCGGCAGATCGTGGAGATCGCGCTTGCGATTGCGTCGATCACGTTCACGAATCTCGTGAACCGCGTGAACGATACGACGCTCGATTTTCCGGCCGTTGCTTAAGCGTTGCGAGCGCGCGTTGCATCTCGCGACGCGTCGTCGTGACGCTTTGCATCGGCGGCAGCCAGGGTATCGCGCTCGGGCTCGAGAAAGTATGATGGCCGTGCGCGTAGAGGTCGAGCACGGCGCATGATGAACGAAGCGAAAGAGGTGAGCGCAGATGGCAAAGCGAGTGACACGTGAGGAATGCAACTGTTTTGCGCTGCGGCAGGCGGCGCGCTTCGTCACGCAGCTTTATGAGCGCCATCTCGCGCAGGCGGGCGTGACGGCCGCGCAATTCACGATACTTTCGCGTCTTTCCGGCCATCCCGACGCCACGGCGGCCGAGCTCTCCGACGACCTCGTGATGGACCGCACGACGCTTGTGCGCGCGCTCAAGCCGCTGCAGCGCGACGGCCTCGTGCTCGCGTCCGCGTCCGGGCATGACACGCGCACGCTCGTCTACTGTCTTTCGACAAGCGGCGTGCGCCGCTACGAGAAGGCGCATGCATTGTGGCTCGATGCGCAGACCGAATTCGAGCAATACATGAAGCGCGATCGCGCGAAGGCGCTGCGCGCCGAACTCTTCGCACTGACCCACGCAGCGGCGCAGTGAAGGCGCGATGACTCGCGCATCGGGCGTCTGAGCAGGCGCTTACGTTGCTTTCAGAGTGGTGCATGGCAGGGCCGCCGGTGCAAGACAAGCCACCGTCGCGCCGCAACTGCGCATATGCACACTCTGGCAAACACCAGCGTTCCGATCCGTCGCGAAAATGGCATGATGGGGTTTCTCGAGTTCGACGCATTGCCGCCGGGTTCTCATGAAACGACATCGACCGCCTTTGCCGCATTTCATGCGCGACCCATCGCATCCCGCGTGGCGCGACCTCGCGCTCACGACGCTGCCGATCGCGCTGTTCTGCATCGTGGTGGTCGCGGTCTTCGTGTGGCTCGTCGATCCGGCGCCGCCGCGCACCATCACCATCAGCGCGGGGCCGCGCGACAGCTCGTTCATGCAGATGGCCGAGGCCTACCGCGCGATCCTCGCGCGCAATGGCGTGAAGCTCAAGATCGAGGAGTCGGACGGCTCGGTCCAGAACCTGCAGCGCCTGCTCGATCCCAAGGCCAAGGTCGATCTCGCCTTCGTGCAGGGCGGCGTGGCCGACGGACTCGACACGAACTCGCTCGTCTCGCTCGGCAGCGTCGCCTATCTGCCCATTGTCGTGTTCTATCGCGGCTCGGGGCTCACGCAGCTTTCCGATCTCGACGGCCGGCGCATTGCCATCGGCCGCGTGGGCAGCGGCACGCGCGAGCTCTCGCTCAAGCTGCTCGACGCGAACGGCATGGACCCCGGCGGCGACTCCACCTTCCTGCCGCTCGACGGCATGGAGGCCGCCACGGCGCTGGTCTCGAACCGCGTGGACGTGGCCATGCTGAGCGGCGACTCCACCACGCGCGAGCTCATGCAGCGCCTGCTCGGCATTCCCGGCATTTCGGTGATGAGCTTCGACGAGCAGGCCGCCTATACGCGGCTCTTTCCGTATCTCGAGAGCATCGACCTGCCGCCCGGCGTGCTCGACCTGCGCCGCCGCGTGCCGCCGCAAACCGTGCATCTGATCGGGCCGACCGTGGAGATCGTCGCGCGCAACACGCTGCATCCCGCGATCTCCGATCTCATCATCGAAGCAGCGGGCGAGGTGAACGGCATGCCCGGGCTGCTGCAGCGCGCGGGCGAATTCCCGAGCCCCGTCGCGCATGATTTCCGCATCAGCGAAGACGCCACGCGCTATTACAAGTCGGGCAAGAGCTTTCTCTACCGCACGCTGCCGTTCTGGCTCGCGAGCGTGACCGACCGTCTGCTCGTGCTGCTGCTGCCGCTCGCGGTGCTGGTGTTTCCGGCGCTGCGGGCGATTCCCGCGCTGTATCGCTGGCGCGTGCGCTCGCGCATCTATCGCTATTACGGCGCGCTGATCGCCATCGAGCGCGATGCGCTCAAGCATTCGAACGAGGAGGAGCGCCGCGCGCTCGTTGCCGAACTCGATGAGATCGAGCGCTCGCTCAATACGCTGCGCATGCCGCTCGCGTATGCCGATGCCTTCTATGTGCTGCGCGAGCACGTGGGCTTTGTGCGTATGCACTTGTCGCCGGGCCGCAAGCAGCCTGAAGGCGCAGCACATTGAATGAAAAGCGGAATTTCATGCAGTGCGGATTGTTTCGCAGTCCGGTTCGTTCAGGGAAATTGGCGCACTTTTATAAACGGGCAAACTTTAATGAAAACGCGGTTGACACTCTGAGTCATACCCCTTTATTTTGCCGCTAGTACGTTGCACGACGTTGCATCACATCGCGGTGCCGTATTCGAATGTCAGTCCGCACCGCAGGCAGGCGCCCTTTTCCGGGGGCCGAAAGACCCATCGCAACGAGGAGGAACGATTCGTGAAATCGTCCGGTGTACGCCAGCGCGCTGCCTGGCTCATGTGCGCCGCGCTCGCGGCCGCACCGCTGTTCATCGGCCCGACCGGGCCTGCCGCCGCCATCGCGCAGAACGCGGCACATCTGTCCAACCAGCAACTCGATTCGCTCACCGCGCCTATCGCGCTCTATCCCGACGCGCTGCTCGCGCAGGTGCTCATGGCCGCCACGTTCCCGCAGGACGTGCAGGCCGCCGCCGCCTGGTCGAAGGCCAATCCGAACGTAAAAGGCGACGACGCCGTGAAGGCCGTCGCCTCGCAGCCGTGGGACCCGAGCGTGCAGTCGCTCGTGGCCTTCCCGCAGGTGCTCGCCACCATGGACTCCAAGCCCGACTGGGTCGCGCAGATCGGCAATGCTTTCCTCGCGCAGCCCAACGACGTGATGGATTCCGTGCAGCGCCTGCGCGTGCAGGCACAGAAGGCGGGCAACCTCAAGTCCAACGAGCAGCAGAAGGTGGTGGTGCAGCCGGCCACCAGCACCTCGACTACGCAAACGATCGTGATCGAGCCGGCCAATCCGCAAGTGGTGTATGTGCCCACTTATAACCCGACCATGGTGTACGGCGCGTGGCCGTATCCCGCCTATCCGCCCGTGTACATGCCGCCGCCTCCGGGCTATGCGATCGCTGCGGGCTTCGTGAGCGGGCTCGCGTTCGGCGCGGGCGTCGCGGTGGCGAACTCGTTGTGGGGCGGCTTCAACTGGGGCAATCACGACGTCAACATCAACGTGAACCGCTACAACAACATCAACGTCAACAACCGCATCAACTCGGCCAACGGCACGGCGAACTGGAATCGCAACGCCAATGTCGAGCGCCGCAATAATTTCAACAACCAGAACCTCAACGGCCAGCGTCTGAACAACGGGAACCTGAACGGTCAGCGCAACCAGTACCGCGGTTACGACCAGTCGCGTCAGCAGGCCATGCAGACCCTGCAGAACCGTACCGGCCAGAACATGAGCGGCAACGCGAGCCAGCGCCTCCAGGATATCCAGCACGGCGGCAACGCCGCCGGCAATCGTGCGAACGGTAACCGCGCGAACGGCAATCTCTCGGGCGCCACGCAGAACGCCAACCGCGGCAACGAGCTCAACAATCGTACGCAGAACGGCAACCGTGGCAACGAACTCAACAATCGCACGCAGAACGCCAATCGATCGAACGATCTCGGCAACCGCGCGCAGAGCGCGAATCGCGACAACGCGCTGCGCGGCGCCGGCGACGGCAATTCGGCGCGCGCCGACATGCAGCGCGGTCAGCAAAGCCGTAGCGCCTTCCAGAACCAGGGCGGCTTCAATGGCGGTGGCGGTGGCGGGCGTTCGTTCGGCGGAGGCGGTGGCGGCGGTGGCCGGCTCGGCGGTGGTGGTGGCGGCGAACGCCACTTCGGTCGTCGTTGAATCTCTATAGGAGTCTTGCGATGATCCGCAAACACGCACGCCGTCTGTCGCAACGCGCACCGCGCAGCACGCGACCCGCCGGGCTCGCCCGGCTCACCGCAGCGGTGGCGTTCGCGCTGTTCGCCGCGCCCGCGCTGCTGTCCGTGCCCGGCGCGGGCGTGGCTTCGGCGCAGGCCGTCTACGCCACGCCCGAAGCGGCGGCCGACGCCTTCACCAATGCGCTTGCCACCAACGACCACGACGCGATGAAGCACGTGCTCGGCAACGATTTCCAGCACTTCATCCCCACCAGGGACATCGGCCAGGAAGACATTTACGACTTCCTCGGCGCGTGGGCGAAGGGCCATCAGATCGTCGCCGACGCCACGCCCGTGGCGGGCAAGGCGAGCGCCCACCTGGCCGTGGGCGACAGCGGCTGGACGCTGCCGGTCCCGATCGTGCAAAACGCCAGCGGCTGGCGCTTCGATCCGCGTGAGGGGGCAACCGAATTGCTCACGCGGCGCATTGGCCGCAACGAGCGCGCGGCCATGCTCAGCTCGCTCGCCTATGTCGACGCGCAGAACGACTACCGCAAGCTCACGCAGCATTACGCGCAGCGCATCGTGAGCACGCCGGGCACGCATGACGGTCTGTACTGGCCGGTGGCGCCCGGCGAGGCCGAGAGCCCGCTGGGCCCGCTCGCCGAAACCATGCCGAACAACGCGAAAGTCACGCCGCAGGAGGGCTATCACGGCTACCACTTCCGCATCCTCACGGCGCAGGGCGCGCATGCGGACGGCGGCGCGCGCAGCTACATGGAAGGCGGCCAGCTGGCCAATGGCTTCGCGCTCGTGGCGTGGCCGGCGCAGTATGGCAAGACGGGGGTGATGAGCTTCATCGTCAATCAGGATGGCAAGCTTTATCAGAAGAATCTCGGGCCCAACGGCGCGCGCACGGCGGCCGCGCTCAAGAGCTTCAATCCTGATTCGTCGTGGCAGCCCGCCACGCCTTGAGCAGCGTGGGCAGGTGAGCGTCTCACCGGTCGGGGCGGGCAGATGTGGCCCGCCCCGACCGCGTTCAACGGGGCGCTATTGCAATATTTGAGCCGCGGCTAGCCGTAAATCGGGTGCCATCGCGCTCGCAATTACATTGCGGCGCGGCGCGCGCGGATGGGTCTCCGCGGTAATCGAAGCCACCGCGCCCTTGTTACGCAGGCGGGCGATTGCCTACGGCGCCATGCTGCGCCGCTCCGGGCACACGGCTTGCTGCTTCTCTCCACGCCCCCTCATTTGTGTGGAGACAACAACATGCAACGACGCAACTTCATGCTTTCGGCAGCCGCCGCGCTCGCCTCCGGCGGTTTGGCGCTCGCGGGCTGCACCACCACGCCGGGCAATTCCTCCAACGCCGCAACCGATATGTCGAAGCGCCGCTCGATCGACGCGAGCGTCGACAATAGCCTCGCGAAGCTCTATTCCACCGTGCAAGGCTCGCATGAACTCGTCGCGAAGTCGCGCGGCGTGCTCGTGTTCCCGTCGGTGCTGCAGGCCGGCTTCATCGTCGGCGCCCAGTACGGCGAGGGCGCGCTGCGCGTGGGCGGCGCCACCACGGGCTACTACAGCACGGTCTCGGGCTCGTTCGGCCTGCAGGCGGGCGCCCAGTCGAAGGCCATCATCTTCTGCTTCATGACCGACGACGCGCTCAACAAATTCCGCAGCACGGACGGCTGGGCCGCGGGCGCCGACGCCTCGGTCGCGCTCGTCACGGTGGGCGCGAACGGCGCCGTCGACACCAACACGGCCACGCATCCGGTCGAAGTGTTCGTCATGACCAATGCGGGCCTGATGGCCGACGTCTCGCTCGCGGGCACCAAGGTCACGCGCCTGCATATCTAAGGCGCCAGGCGCCGGTCGGCTCACCCGCCGGCCGGCCATGTGAAAAAGGCAAGGCGCCAGGCCTTGCCTGTTTTTTCTG
>NZ_CAJMZF010000055.1:0-46444 GCF_905220245.1 Paraburkholderia sp. J63
CAAACAAAAAACCCACGGACATTGCCGTGGGTTTTTTCGGGGGTTACGCGTTCCGGCGAGCCGCGCGTTCAGCGCGGCTCACGTGAAGCTCAATGCTTGACAACTTCGGTCGTGCCGGCTTCCTTCGATTCGGCAACGGGCGCCTTCGCGTCCTCTGCCTTCGCTTCTTCTTCCGGCAGCGGCTGCGGCACACGTTCGAGCGCGAGTTCGAGCACCTTGTCGATCCAGCGGACCGGCACGATCTCGATCGAGTTCTTCACGTTGTCCGGAATCTCGGTGAGATCCTTGACGTTCTCTTCCGGGATCAGCACGAGCTTGATGCCGCCACGATGCGCCGCGAGCAGCTTCTCCTTCAGCCCGCCGATCGGCAGCACTTCGCCGCGCAGCGTGATCTCGCCCGTCATCGCTACGTCGGCGCGCACCGGAATGCCCGTGAGCACGGACACCAGCGCCGTCGTCATCGCACCGCCCGCGGACGGACCGTCCTTCGGCGTCGCGCCTTCGGGCACGTGGATGTGGATGTCCTGCTTCTCGAACGCCTCGTCCTTGATGCCGAGACGACGCGAACGCGAGCGCACCACCGAGCGTGCCGCTTCGACCGATTCCTTCATCACGTCGCCGAGCGAACCCGTGCGGATCACGTTGCCCTTGCCGGGCATGACCGCCGCTTCGATCGTCAGCAGATCGCCGCCGACTTCCGTCCACGCGAGGCCCGTGACCTGACCGATCTGGTTTTCCTTCGCGGCCAGACCGAAGTCATACTTGCGCACGCCGAGGAAGGTGTCGAGGTTCGCGCTGTCCACCGTGACGGCCTTGTCGGCCTTCTTCAGCAGCAACATCTTCACGACCTTGCGGCAGATCTTCGAGATTTCACGCTCGAGCGAACGCACGCCCGCTTCACGCGTGTAATAGCGAATGATGTCGCGGATCGCGCCTTCGGTCACCTCGATCTCGCCAGGCTTGAGCCCGTTGTTCTTCTTCTGCTTCGGCAGCAGATAACGCTGGGCGATGCTGACCTTCTCGTCTTCCGTGTAGCCCGAGAGGCGGATGACTTCCATCCGGTCGAGCAGCGGCGGCGGAATGTTCAGCGAGTTCGACGTGGCGACGAACATCACATCGGAGAGGTCGAAATCGACTTCGATGTAGTGATCGGCGAACGTGTGGTTCTGTTCCGGATCGAGCACTTCGAGCAGCGCCGACGACGGATCGCCGCGGAAATCCATGCCCATCTTGTCGACTTCGTCGAGCAGGAAGAGCGGATTGCGCACGCCGACCTTCGCGAGGCTCTGCAGGATCTTGCCCGGCATCGAGCCGATGTACGTACGACGGTGGCCGCGAATCTCGGCCTCGTCACGCACGCCGCCCAGCGCCATGCGAACGAACTTGCGGTTCGTTGCGCGCGCAATCGACTGCCCGAGCGAGGTCTTGCCGACGCCCGGAGGGCCGACCAGGCACAGGATCGGCGCCTTGACCTTGTCCACGCGCTGTTGCACCGCGAGATACTCGAGAATGCGTTCCTTCACTTTCTCGAGACCGAAGTGGTCTTCGTCGAGCACGGCTTCGGCGTTCGAGAGGTCGTTGTTGACCTTGCTCTTCTTGCGCCACGGCAGGCCGATCAGCGTGTCGATGTAGTTACGCACGACGGTGGCTTCCGCCGACATCGGCGACATCAGCTTGAGCTTCTTGAGCTCGGCGTCGGCCTTCTTCTTGGCTTCCTTGGGCATGCGCGCGGCGGTGATGCGCTTCTCGAGCTCTTCGAGATCGGCACCCTCTTCGCCTTCGCCCAGTTCCTTCTGAATGGCCTTGACCTGCTCGTTCAGGTAGTACTCGCGCTGGCTCTTTTCCATCTGGCGCTTCACGCGGCCACGGATACGCTTCTCTACCTGGAGAATGTCGATCTCGGCTTCGAGCTGCGCGAGCAGATGCTCCAGACGCTCCACGACCGGGAACATCTCGAGGATATGCTGCTTCTGGTCGAGCTTGAGCGGCAGATGCGCGGCGATGGTGTCGGCAAGACGACCGGCCTCGTCGATGCCCGACAGCGAGGTCAGGATCTCCGGCGGGATCTTCTTGTTGAGCTTCACGTACTGGTCGAACTGCGAGACGATCGCGCGGCGCAGCGCTTCGGTTTCGGCGCTGTCGGCATGATCGGGCTCGAGCGGCATGACCTCGCACGAGAACTGCGTTTCCTGTTCTTCGATGGAAAGCGTCTTCGCGCGCTGCAGGCCTTCCACGAGCACCTTCACGGTGCCGTCGGGCAGCTTGAGCATTTGCAGGATGTTGGCGATACATCCCACTTCGTACATATCTTTTTCGGTCGGCTCATCCTTGGCGGCAGTCTTCTGCGCGACGAGCATGATGTGCTTGCCGCCTTCCATTGCCGCTTCGAGGGCCTTGATCGATTTGGGCCGGCCCACGAAAAGGGGAATCACCATATGCGGGAAAACTACGACGTCTCGCAGCGGCAGCAGCGGGAGCGTGGTGCGTTCCGGCGGGAGGAGTTGGGTTCCTGACATTTCATTTCCCCATGAGTGGAATCAATTGTTCGGTAAGTGAGGCCAGAAAAGTCGATTGCAAGCCTCGAGCAAGTGGGAAAAGTTCAGTGACTCCAAAAAAGTGCGCCATCGACCACAAGATAAACGAAAAAGCCGTTCATCCCATTGTATGAACGGCTCTTTCCCGGAACTCTTTAGCCGATCACCACCATCAGTTCGAGCCTGCAACCTTTGGAGCGTCTTCGTAGATCAAGAGCGGCTTGCCGTCGCCGTCGATCACGTTGTCGTCGATGATGACCTTGCTCACGCCCTTCATGGCCGGCAGCTCATACATCACGTCGAGCAATGCCTGTTCCAGGATGGAGCGCAGCCCCCGCGCGCCGGTCTTGCGGCGGATCGCCTTGCGGGCGACGGCCTGCAGCGCAGCCGGACGGATCTCGAGTTCCACGCGCTCCATGTTGAAGAGCTTGTGATACTGCTTGACGAGCGCATTCTTCGGCTCGACCAGAATCTTCATGAGCGCGGCTTCGTCGAGCTTGCCGAGCGTGGCGACCACGGGCAGACGGCCAATCAGTTCCGGAATCAAACCGAACTTGATCAGGTCTTCCGGCTCCGTTTCGCGCAGCACTTCGCCCGTGTCGCGTTCCTGCTTGCTCTTCACGCTCGCGCCAAAGCCGATGCCGGTTTTTTCCGTGCGGTCGGTGATGACCTTTTCCAGACCGTCGAACGCGCCGCCGCAGATGAACAGGATGTTGGTCGTATCGACCTGGATGAAATCCTGGTTCGGATGCTTGCGGCCGCCCTGCGGCGGCACCGAGGCCATCGTGCCCTCGACGAGCTTGAGCAGCGCCTGCTGCACGCCTTCGCCCGACACGTCGCGCGTAATCGACGGGTTGTCCGACTTGCGGCTGATCTTGTCGATTTCGTCGATGTAGACGATGCCGCGCTGGGCCTTGTCGACCTCGTAATTGCAGTTCTGCAGCAGCTTCTGAATGATGTTCTCGACGTCCTCGCCCACGTAGCCGGCTTCGGTCAGCGTGGTTGCGTCCGCGATCACGAACGGGACGTTCAGAAGGCGCGCGAGCGTCTGCGCGAGCAGCGTCTTGCCCGAGCCCGTGGGCCCGATCAAGAGGATGTTGCTCTTGGAGAGTTCGACGTCGTCCTTCTTGTCGAGATGCTTCAGACGCTTGTAGTGGTTGTACACCGCTACCGCCAGGATCTTCTTCGCGCGCTCCTGCCCGATCACGTACTGGTCGAGGATGTCGCGGATCTCCTGCGGGCTCGGCAGGTCCGAGCGCGACAGCGCCGCGTCGACGCCCGCACCGGCGGCCTCGTCGCGAATGATCTCGTTGCACAGGTCGATACATTCATCGCAGATGAACACCGACGGACCTGCAATCAGTTTCTTGACTTCATGCTGGCTTTTGCCGCAAAACGAGCAATACAACAGCTTTTCGCTGTTAGAACCTTTCTTGTCCGCCATGGATAAATGAGCCTCCGGACACTCTGTTACATGATACGCCGTTTCCCCAGGCCAGGCCGGGGGTGCGTGAACCGCTTGCTGTGACGGCGTTGGCCGCAGGCCGCGAAGCGCGTTTACCGATTATTTCACATGGTCCGCGCGCCCGTGACTATCCCGTATTTCACGGGGATCGCACACGAAGCGAGCGGATCATGGGCTGGCAAATAAAATGCCAGCCAAAACGCGTACCGGATCAGGGACGCTTGTGCAGCACCTGATCGACGAGGCCATAGGCCTGTGCGTCGTCGCCCGACATGAAGTTGTCGCGGTCGGTGTCGCGCGCGATGCGCTCGACCGGCTGGCCCGTATGGTTGGCGAGCAACTGGTTCAGGCGCTCCTTCAGATACAGGATTTCGCGCGCCTGAATTTCGATGTCCGACGCCTGGCCGCGTGCGCCTCCGAGCGGCTGGTGAATCATCACGCGCGAGTTGGGCAGCGCAAAGCGCTTGCCCTTCGCGCCCGACGCGAGCAGAAACGCACCCATGCTGGCCGCGAGGCCCATGCAAAGGGTCGAAACGTCGGGCTTGATGAACTGCATCGTGTCGTAGATCGCCATGCCGGCCGAGACCGAACCGCCCGGGCTGTTGATGTACAGGCTAATGTCCTTGTCCGGATTCTCGCTTTCGAGGAACAGCAGCTGGGCGACGACGAGATTCGCGGTCTGGTCGTTCACTTCGCCGACCAGAAACACCACGCGCTCCTTGAGCAGGCGCGAGTAGATGTCGTACGAACGCTCGCCGCGGCCGCTCGTCTCCACGACGATCGGCACGAGCCCGAGCGCCTGCGGATCGAGGTCACGCGAGGCGTGGGAGGTCAACGTGTCCAGCGATTGAGCGCGAATGGTCATGCGGTGCATCCTTGTCTGGAAGAGTTGTTCTGGTAACCCTGATAAAAGCTCAATGGCGACGGACCCTGCAAAAATCAACCCTAACCCGAGTGTGGCCAAATTCTGCGGATACAAAAACGGCGTGCTGGCCGTCGGTCGCTCCGACAGCCGGCACGCCGTAGCGGGCAGATTTAAGCCTGCGCCGTTGCGCTTGCCAGTTCTTCGAAGCTCACTTGCTTGTCCGTCACCTTGGCCTTGCCGAGTACGAAGTCCACGACATTCGATTCGACGACGTAGGCTTCCATTTCGGCGAGACGCTGCTGGTTCGAATAATACCAGCGCACGACTTCCTTCGGGTCTTCGTAGCTTTTCGCGAATTCGTCGACTTCGGCACGGATTTGCTCCGGCTTCGCTTCGAGGCTGTTCGCCTTCACGAGCTCGGCGAGCACGAGGCCGAGCTTCACGCGGCGCTCGGCTTGCTCCTTGAACATTTCGGCCGGAATCGGCGCGTCCTTGGCGTTGGGCACGCCGCGCTGCGCGAGGTCCGCACGCGCCATTTCGACGAGGCGCTGCTGGTCCTGCTCGACGAGTGCGTTCGGCACGTCGAGCTCGGCGATCTTCAGGAGCGCGTCCATGACCTGGTTCTTGACGATGGCCTGGGTGCGGCGCTTCGCTTCGCGCTCGAGGTTGTCCTTGATCTCGCCGCGCATCTTCACGAGGTCGCCGTCGGCGATGCCGAGCGACTTCGCGAATTCGGCGTCGATTTCCGGCAGATGCGGCCACTCGATCTGCTGCATCGTGATCGTGAACTTCGCGGTCTTGCCGGCGACTTCCTTGCCGTGATAGTCCTCGGGGAATGCGAGGTCGAATTCGCGCGACTCGCCCTTCTTCAGGCCGATTGCCGCCTTTTCGAATTCCGGCAGCATGCGGCCTTCGCCCAGCACGAACGCGAAGCCTTCGGCGCTGCCGCCCGGGAATGCGACGTCGTCGATCTTGCCGACGAAGTCGACCGTCACGCGGTCGCCTTCCTTCGCTGCGGTGTCGGCGCCGCCGTCACCGTGCTCGCCCGCTTCGCCGCGTGCGTGGAAATGCACGCGCTGCTTGCGCAGGATGTCGAGCGTGCGGTCGATTTCGGCTTCGGTGATGGTCGTGGTCGTGCGCTCGATTTCGGCCGTGCCGACGTCGCCCAGCGTCACTTCCGGATAGACCTCGAAGGTCGCATCGAATGCGTAGTCGCCTTCGGCGGCTTCGGTCTTCGGCGCGAAGCTCGGCTGGCCGGCAACGCGCAGGTTCTCGGCGCGGCTGATGTCGAAAAATTCCTTGCCGACCTTGTCGCTCAGGACTTCGGCTTCCACCTGGCCCGAGTACTGTTGCGTGACCATCTTGAGCGGCACCTTGCCCGGGCGGAAACCCGGCATGCGCACGTTCTTCGCGAGTTGGCGGATGCGCGAATCGACTTCTTTCTGCACGGCGTCCTTCGGCAGGGAAATCGTCACGCGGCGTTCGAGCTTGCCGAGGTTTTCAACAACGTTAGCCATGGCTTCAATCGTCCTAAAATTGTTCGAGCGTAATCAGTAATCTTGCTGCCGCAGTCCGATGGGGCGGCCCGCGCGGTGCTTCGCACTGGGGGCCCGCATCGCTTGCGTCTCGCTTGTGCCTCGTCGGCGCCGCCTGCCGGTCGTGACCGGCCTGCGCTCCTATAAGCCTCGGGCGGCGCCCTTTCCGGGATCCGCGAGACCCATCCCGCTGCAAATCGGCCAAATTGGGCCGAATCGGGCGGTTTGCGGTGCGGTTCCGTCAAAAGAGCCGAGTATTTTAGCAAACTATTGCCTCACCCAAATGGAATTGCCGTTCCAGCAGGAAGATGACGCGAAATCCACTGCGCGATGGAGCGGATTTCGCGCGCCGCGCAAGGCGCTGCGGCCGATTGCGCCACTTGCCGGAAATCGCCGGAAAGCCCTTCGGGGCAGGTGCTTTTAGCGCGCGCGAGCGTCGGACCGTGCCGCCGCGAAGCGCATCCGATGCGCATCCGATGCGTGCTATCTCGCCGTGGGTATCCAGCACGCCCCCGAGCACTGGTAAGCTAGCGCTCGCGTCGGAAGCCCCGCCGGCCACAGCCTTTGCCAACTACTCTTCCAGTCGAGACACCATGCCTAACCAGACGTTTGCTGACGCACCCGTCGTCGTCATTGCTCCCGATTCTTTCAAAGGCTCGCTTAGTGCGGATGGGGTCGCCGCCGCGATCGCCGACGGCATCCGCCGCGCCCGTGCCGACGCCGATATCCGTATCTGCCCGATGGCCGACGGCGGCGAAGGCACGCTCGACGCGATGCTCAGCGTGGGCGGCGAGCGCCGCGTGATCAACGTAGAAGGCGCGGCGCTCGCACGGCGCGACGCCATCGTCGGGCTCCTGCACGACGGCAGCGCGATCATCGAGACCGCCGAGATCGTCGGCATCACCGATCCGGTGGGCATGGGCGTGCCGGTCGCCGCGCGCAGCACGCGCGGCATGGGCGAAGCGATTCGCGCGCTGCTCGACGAGGGCGTGCGCCGCTTCTACGTCGCGCTCGGCGGCAGCAGCACGAACGATGCGGGCGCGGGCCTGCTTGCGGGTCTCGGCCTGCAGCTATTCGACGCCGCCGGCAACGCGCTCGCGCCCACGCCGGAAGCGCTCGCGAACGTGGCGCGCGTCGACGTCTCCGGGCTCGACGCGCGGTTGGCCGTTGCCAGCTTCGTCGCCATGTCGGATGTCGACAATCCGCTCAATGGCGGACACGGCGCGACCGCCGTGTTCGGCCCGCAAAAAGGCGTGAAACCCGAAGAAGTCGCTGCGATCGACGCCGCCCTCGCGCGTTTCGCCGATCTGCTCGAAGCCGCGCTCGGCCGCCATGCGCGCGACGAAGCCGGTGCGGGCGCCGCGGGCGGCCTCGGCTTCGCGCTGCGCATGCTCGGCGCAAGCTTCGAGCCCGGCGCCGAAGTCGTGGCGCGCACAATCGGCCTCGATACCGCGCTCGCAGGCGCGCATTGGCTCATCACCGGCGAGGGCCGCTCCGACGTGCAGACGCTGCACGGCAAGGCGCCCTTCATCGCGTGCCGTCATGCACAGGCCGCCGGCGTGCCGGCCACGCTGCTCTCGGGCGCGGTGGACCCGGCTGCGCTGCCGCGTCTCGCCGAGCACTTCAGCGGCTGCTTCTCGCCTGCGCCGGGCCCGATCACGCTCGACACGGCCATCCGCGAAGCCGCAACGCTGCTCGCGAACGAAGCGGAACAGCTCACGCGCCTGAAGTACGGATCGCGCCGCGCATAACGCTGCGTCCGCAAGATTCGTCTGACTTTAGCTCGCACGCGCTCGCCCTGTTCGCAGTAAGCGATTAATAGATTCGTACGCCCATGCAACGTGGGCGTACGAGGGTTCATGCACGTTGACCCCGGCGCTGGTTGAGGCAACAATCATGAGAAGCGCGGCATGATCGCGCAGACCTCACGCGACCAGACCAGGACGACCATGAAGGCAAGCAAAGCCGGACTCGAACAATTTCTGACCTATCGGCTCCATGTCCTCAACAAGCTCTCCGAGCGCGGTGCGAGCGAGCGCTACCAGGCGAAGCTCGGCATCACGCTGCCGGAGGCGCGCCTTATTGCCGCGGTTGGTGCGTTCGGCCCGTTTTCGGTGATGGAGCTCGCGCGTCACGCGAATCTCGACAAAAGCCAGGCGAGCCGCGCCGCGGAGGCGTTGATGCGTCGCGGCCTCATGCAACGCGACGCCAGCGAGGAAGACGGACGCCTCGTACTCGTTTCGCTCACAACCGATGGGCGCGCGCTCTATCGCAAGGTCATGCCCGTCGCGCGCAAGTGGAACGTGGACCTGTTCGCCTGCCTCGACGACAAGGAGCGCGAGTTGCTCAATCGTGCGCTCGAGAAAGTGATCGCGGCTGCCCAGGATGAATCGTGATGCGGTGCTTGCGATACGCGCGATAAACAGAATAGATGGCTCGTGCGCGCCTGATTGAACGCGCGGGCATCGGAGAAAGCGGAAAAAAAGGCCACATACCGAAGGGTATGTGGCCTTTGTTCTGGTGCGTGAGGCCGGACTCGAACCGGCACACCCTTGCGGGCGTCAGGACCTAAACCTGGTGCGTCTACCAATTTCGCCACTCACGCGAATACTTTGCCTGGCGAGACCGCTGCGAGTTCACGTGAGCGTGTGACGTGGGATACATCGCGTGCGATACAGACCTGCGCTGCTGCCGGGGCCGGATAAGCCACCCGCAAAGCGCAAGCGCGAGATTCTAACCGATTGCCTTGCGCTTGTCTGCACCCTCGCTGTGCATCCGGCCGCGCCTGGCCGGACGGCCCCGGACCCGCGCCGGTGCTAGAATCGCCGCTCCGCAGCCGCTTGCTGTCTTTACCCTGCGTTTGTCCCGTCAGGGCACAACCCGTCCGCGCCTTTCCTCGCCCCCGAACGCCGTGAATTTCGACGAATACTGCCTGCAAAAGGCGGCCCCGCCCGGATCGAGCACCTACTACGCGCTGCGTCAGGCCAGCGCCGCGGATCAGCCGCTGCTCGCCGCCCTCTTCGCGCTGCGCCGCGAACTCGAGGAAACCGCCAAGGAGACGAGCGACCCCACCGTCGGCCGCACCAAGCTCGCGTGGTGGCAAAAGGAGCTCGCCGCACTGGCCGCCGGCAACGCCACGCATCCGGTGACGAAAGCGCTCGCCGAGCATCTCGACGACGCAGCCGGGATCTACCCGCTGCTTCAGCAGTTGCTCGCCGGCTTCGAAATGGACTTCGAACAGGCCCGCTATCTCGATCTGCCGAATCTGCGCCGCTACATGGACGGCGTGGGCGGCACCTTCGCAACGCTCGTGGCGCACGCTGGCGCGCGCACGGACGACATGCGCGCCGGCGTCGCGCGCTGGGCCGCACCGCTCGGCAATGCGCTGATGCTCGCGCAATTCGTGCCCGAGATCGGCAACGATGCGCGCCACGGCCGCATCTATGTCCCCATCGACGAATTGCAGCGCTACAACGTCACCGCCGCCGATCTGATCAACCGCCGCTATAGCGACGAGTTCACGGAGCTCATGCAGTTCCAGACGGCGCGCGCTCGCGAAGCCATGAACGCCGCGCTCGATGCGATTCCCGCTGCGGAGCGCCGCCATCAGCGTGCCCTGCGCGCGCTCGCGGCGCTCGAACTTGCACTGCTCGACGAAGTGGAACGCGAAAGCTTCCAGGTGCTGCATCAGCAAATCGTGCTCACACCGATTCGCAAGCTCTGGATTGCCTGGCGCGCGGCGCGGCGCGCGTGACGTGTGGATTTGCGCGGGCGATACGCAAACGCAACGATATAGCGCTCACGCGCGCAGCAACGGCAGCGGCTCGAAGCGACGCTGCAGCACCGCCTGAGCGTCGAGTCCCCACCAGTTTCCCAGCACCGTCGCGTAGATCTGCCTGAAGTCGACGGCCACCGGCAAATTGCCATTGCCGTCGAGCCGCGCAAGCTGCGGCGCCTCGCCATAGAGTCCACCCGCCACCCTGCCGCCCGCGACGAAATGCGCGGACGCCGTGCCATGATCGGTCCCGCGGCTCTGATTCTCGCGCACGCGCCGCCCGAATTCCGCATAGGTGACGATCAGCGTGCTGTCCCAGCGCCCCATCTCGACGAGCGCCGAACGCATTGCCACCATGCCCGCCGCGAACTGGCGCAACAGGTCGGCGTGGCGCTGCGGCTGATTCTGGTGCGTGTCGAAGCCGTTGAGCGTGAGCCGGATCGTAGCCACGCCCTGCCCCGGCACCGGCATCGGCACGGGGCCGCCTTGCGCGCCCGTCATGGTTTCGCCCGAGGCCAGCGCCTGCATCGCGGTTTTCACCGAAGCGCCGAAGGCACCCGCCGGAAACGCTGTCTTCAATACGTACTGTCCGGGGCGCGGACGCAACCGGTCGGCGGCATGGACGATATCGTTCTCGACGTCGAGGATATGGGCGAGCGCCGGATTGCGCTCCTTGAGCGAGACCGGCGTGACGAGCCGCGAGGCGCGCGCGAATTGCGCGGGATTGACGAGCGCGACGGCGCGCGCGCCGTTCGCGAGCGGCCCCATCTCCGCGCTGCCGAGCACGAGGCCGTCGGCCGCGAAGCTCCCGGGCACGGGCGTGCTCGCGAACGCGCGCGTGAGCCAGCCCTCGCGCAGATACTGATCGGCATCCGAGGCCGTGTCCCAGATCTCGATCGAGCGGAAATGCGAGAGATTCGGCTGCGCGTAGCTCACGCCCTGCACGATCGCGAGTTCGTGTGCGCGCCACATCGGCATGAGCGGTGCGAGCGCCGGATGCAGCGCCGTGCGTTCGTCGAGCGCAATCGCTTCGCCGCGAGGCACGCCGATGTTCGCGCGATAGCGGTAGTAGAGCGGATCCGCGAATGGCACGACGGTGTTCAGTCCGTCGTTGCCGCCTTTGAACTCGATGAGAATCAGCAGGTTGTCGTACCCGCTCGCCAGGCGCTGCGCGGCCACGCCGCCTTGCGCATGCGCGGCCCCGGGCAGCCACGATGCGGCGCCCGCAGCCGTCATCGCGGCCGCCGCGGTCAGAAAGTCGCGCCGCTTCATGCCATGCCTCGCTGGTCCGTGCGGCGCCCTGCCTTGCCGCCGCTGTTGTCCTTGTGATCGTCGTTACGATTGTGATTACAGGCGTTCATTTCAATCGTTCACCGCTCGCGTCATTGGATCATGTCTACCGGGTCACTTCAACTGATAGACCGGGTCCATCAGGAGTGCTTCGAGATACGCGGCCGCGCTACTGCCGGCCGCGATCGCGTCGACGGGCGCGAGCGGCAGCACGGCGTGCTGCATCTGCAACTGCGCCGACAAACCGGGCACGGCGTCGGCCGTCAAACCGAAATGCGCGAGCCAGCCGTCCAGGTCGAAGCGCATGCCGCCTGGCATCGCGCGCGGCGCTGGCCTCATGGCGCCGCTTGCCACTGCGCCCGCCTTTGCGTTTTCAGTCGCCATCGTCGTCGTGCCGGCCATGCGTGGACGCGTCTCCCCGGTCGCCCGAAAGAGCTGCTCGACGAACTGCTTGCGCGCCAATAGCGTCGCGCTGTTGATCCACGTGACGCCGCCGGGCCAGCCCTTCACGTTCGGCGGATAGAACAGATTCTCGCCGAGCGCCGCCGAGGTGCGCGCAAACATCGCCGTGCTCGCGTAGCTCACCTCGAAGCGGCGCACGGTGCCCGCGATGAATTCGACCGGCGAACTCACCAGCACGCCGCGATTGCGCTCGTCCCAGAACGCGGGCGTGACGAGAAGCGCGCCGAGCGCCGCCTTGATGTCGTAGCCGCTCGTGCGAAAGCGCGTGGCCACGCTGTCGAGCTGCGCCGGGTCCGGCGTGTCCGAGACGAACTCGCGCCATAGCTTCGCCGATACGAAGCGCGCCGTCTGTGGCTCAGCCAACAGGATGTCGAGCACGGCATCGCCGTCGAACGGCCCGCTCTTGCCCAGCACCGTCTTCATGCCGTCGTCGTGCTGCGCCGGGCGCCAGACATAGCGCCACGTATCGGGATCGACGCCCCAGCCCGTGTAGGCGCGCGCCGCCTCGGAGACATCCTGCTGCGAGTACTGCCCTTCGCCCAGCGTGAAAAGCTCCATGACCTCGCGCGCGAAGTTCTCGTTCGGCTTGCCCTTGCGATTGCTGGCGCCGTCGAGGTAGAGCAGCATCGCCGGGTCCTTCGCGACCTCGTGCAGCAGCGTGGCGAAGCTGCCGAGCGCGTTGCGCCTGAGCAGCGCATTCTGCCAGGCCATCAGCAACGGCTCGGCGACCTTGTCCGCGCCCGAGGCGAAATGGTTGTGCCAGAACAGCGTCATGCGCTCGGTGAGCGGCGACGGCGTGACGAGGATTTCATGCATCCACCATGCGCGCAGTTCGTCGTAGTGCTGGCTGCGCTCGCGCTGCGCCTCGCGGCGCGCCTCGGGCGTCAGGGCGTTGCGCTGCGCGCGAGTCATGGGGATATCGGCGGTCCATGCGGGCAGCGGCGTCCCGGCGTCAGTGCGGGCCGTGGCCAGCACGCGCTCGACGGCCGCCGCGCGCGTGAGCCCGACGCAGGGGCCAATCTCCGCGGGCGTAGGCGCGAAGCCGGTGCGGATGAGCAGATGCGTGGCATCGTCGGCGTCGAGGAGCGGCGCGTCCTCATTCGCGGCGCCGGCGGGCGCGCTGGCCGCGCCATGACGATGCGCCTGGCGTGACGGCTCGACCGGCAAGGAGCGTTGCGTAACGGACATGGGGGACATGGGCACCCGCACGCGAGTTCGGCCCGCGCGCCTGACAGGAAAAACAAGGAGACTGCAGACGAAGGTAACGCACTAACGATGCGCGCGCGGCATCTGTTGACGGTGCAATTGCTACGGAATTTTTCAGAGATGCCGCGCGTTGCTCTTCAATGACGCGCGGGCAGGCAGCGTGATCAGCGCTTGTAGAGCTCGCGCACGGCGTCTTCGATGTGCTGACGCAGGAGGCGGCGCTCGTCGGGCGTCATGTGGCCGTCACGGCGGCGCTGATCGAGATCGGGGGGAACTGCGGTGCGCTGCGTGATGTCCGACGCAGGGCGTGGAGGCGCGTCGTTACGCACCTTGCGCACAGGCGGCTTTTCGCCGGCGCGCCGCGTGGATGCCGTGGCCGCGCGAGGGCCGTCCGGGAAAGTCTGGGCGCAGGCCGGCGCTGCTTCCAATGCAACCACGATGCCGCTGGCCAACGCCAGTGCAGTCATGGTATGGCGCATTGTAGGCCTGACCCCTCCCATCGTTTTTTTCCCTTCTTGACGCGGCAAACGGCTACCTCGAATGCATTGTGCGGACCCGGCTCGATACGGGCACTGGTTCGAAATTCGAATGAAGTATCTACCGAATGGCCGCTAAACGTAAAGAAGTCTATCTGTCAGTGCTTGATGCCGTGCCACAGCACGGGTAAATTTTGTAACTGACTGTAACCCGATAATTGTTGCAAACTCGCACCCCATCTCAATCGCGCTAAGATGCCAGGCATGGAAACCAAGAACCCGTCCAAAATTCTCGTTGTCGACGACGACCCGCGCCTGCGGGACCTGCTGCGCCGTTATCTCGGCGAACAGGGCTTTAACGTCTACGTGGCAGAAAACGCGCCCGCCATGAACAAGCTGTGGGTACGCGAACGTTTCGACCTGCTCGTGCTCGACCTCATGCTGCCAGGCGAAGACGGCCTGTCCATCTGCCGCCGTCTGCGCGGCAGCAACGATCGTACGCCCATCATCATGCTCACGGCGAAGGGCGAAGATGTGGATCGCATCGTCGGCCTCGAAATGGGCGCCGACGATTACCTCCCGAAGCCGTTCAATCCGCGCGAGCTGGTGGCGCGCATTCATGCAGTGCTGCGTCGCCAGGCGCCGTCCGAGCTGCCGGGCGCGCCTTCGGAAACCACGGAAGTGTTCGAGTTCGGCGAATTCGCGCTGAACCTCGCCACCCGCACGCTCACCAAGGCCGGCCAGGAAATTCCGCTCACCACGGGCGAATTCTCGGTGCTCAAGGTGTTCGCGCGCCATCCGCGCCAGCCGCTCTCGCGCGAAAAGCTCATGGAACTCGCGCGCGGTCGTGAATACGAAGTATTCGATCGGAGCCTCGACGTGCAGATCTCGCGTCTGCGCAAGCTGATCGAGCCCGATCCGGGCAGCCCGCGCTTCATCCAGACCGTCTGGGGCCTCGGCTACGTCTTCATTCCCGACGGCGCCGCCTGATACGGGATGGTGTCTCGTTGTCTTCTGCACTGCCTTTGTTGAAACGGGAAGGGTCCATGCGGATTGACCGGCGTTTGCTGACGCTCGCGTTTGGCGATCTGTTCTGGCGCACCTTCCTGTTGATCGCACTGCTCATCGCGGTCAGTCTCGCCGCATGGTTCCAGAGCTTTCGCGTGATCGAGCGCGAGCCGCGCGCGCAGCGCGTGGCGCTGCAGCTCGTCGCCGTCGTCAAGCTCACGCGCACCGCGCTCCTCTACTCCGACCCCGACCTGCGCCGCGCGCTGCTCCAGGATCTCGAGAGCAACGAGGGCGTGCGCGTCTATCCGCGCGAGGCCACGGACAAGTACAAGCTCCAGCCCGACGAGTCGCTCAACCGCCTGATCGAGCACGACATACGCGGGCGTCTCGGCGACGACACCGTGATCGCGCAGTCGGTGAACGGCATTCCGGGCGTGTGGATCAGCTTCAAGATCGACGACGACGACTACTGGGTCGCGCTCGACCGCGACCAGCTCGACAACGTCACCGGCCTGCAATGGGTCGGCTGGGGCATTTCCGCGCTCGCGCTCTCGCTTTTCGGGGCGGCGTTCATCACGAGTCTCGTGAACCGGCCATTCGCGCGCCTGGCCATGTCCGCGCGCATGGTGGGCTCGGGGCAGTCGCCGGCCAAGCTGCCCGAAAGCGGCATGGGCGTGGCCGCCGAAACCAATCGCTCGTTCAACCAGATGGTGCGCGACCTCGAGCAACTGGAGGCCGACCGGGCGCTGATGCTCGCCGGCATCTCGCACGACTTGCGCACGCCGCTCGCGCGGCTGCGGCTGGAAACGGAGATGAGTCCGTCCGACCAGACGACCAAGGACGCGATGATCGATGACATCGAGCAGATGGACATGATCATCGGCCGCTTCCTCGACTACGCGCGGCCCGTGCAGCGCATGCCCGAGCGCGTCGATTTGTCGGTCATCGCGGGCGAAATGGCCGCGCGCATGGCAAGCGAAGATGGCGTGCGCCTCATCACGCGCCTCGCGCCCACGGCCGTGATCGAAGCCGACGACACCGACATGCGCCGCGTGGTGGGCAATCTGATCGAGAACGCGCGCAAGTACGGCTTGAGCGAGGCCGACGGCATTCCGCACATCATGCTCGAAACGCGCGTCTCGCATTCTCGCGTGGAACTGTCGGTGGTCGACGAAGGCCCCGGCATTCCCGAAGATCAGCTTCCGCTCGTGACGCGGCCGTTCTATCGCGTCGACAGCGCCCGCACCCAGGCCAACGGCACGGGCCTCGGCATGGCCATCGTGCAGCGCCTCGTGGGCCGCTATCGCGGCGCGCTGCGCCTGCGCAATCGTGCTCCGGGGCCCGGCCTCGAAGTGACCATCGAGTTCCCGCTCGCCAAGGGCGTCTGAACGCACACAGCACCGGCGCACGCTCGCAGCACGCGCCGTCCACCCCTGCGACAATGACCAGAAGCAACGGGCCATGCGGCGCGCGCACGGGGCGCGCGTGCGCCCCGTCTTCAAGGAGCGACGCCATGAAAACCGTCGGCGACAAACTCGAAGCCTTCACCGTCACGGCCGCGAAGCCCGGCTTCAATCAACCCGAGGAAAACGGCGAATCGGCCTTCCTCGAGATCACCGAGCAGAGCTTTCCCGGCAAGTGGAAAGTGATCTACTTCTATCCGAAGGACTTCACCGTGGTCTGCCCGACCGAGATCGCGGCGTTCGCGCACTTGCACAAGGAATTCGAAAACCGCGAGGCCGTGCTGATGGGCGGCAGTTGCGACAACGAATATGTGAAGCTCGCGTGGCGGCGCGAGAACCCGGCGCTCGACCGGCTGAACCACTACGCGTTCGGCGACGTGAAAGGCGAGCTGATCGACCAGCTCGGGATTCGCGATCAGGAGGCGGGCGTGGCGCTACGGGCGACGTTCATCGTCGATCCGGACAACGTCATTCAGCACGTATCGGTGAACAGCCTGAGCGTCGGGCGCAGCGCGGCAGAGGTCCTGCGCGTGCTCGACGCCTTGCAGACCGGCGAACTCTGCCCGAGCGGCCGCGAGGTCGGCGGACCGACTTTCTGAGACCTGCGCAGAGGTGCGCGCTTAACCGGGACGCTCACGTCCGCCCTGCCGCGGTACGCGCGGGAAGGCGGCTGCGAATCGCCGTGGCGAGCGGCTCCTTCCACTCGAGTACGCGCCTTTCCAGCAACTGCCATGACAAATGCGCAAGCAGCACGGAAAGCGCGAACTGCATGAGGAGCGGCAGCCAGTCCTGCACCAGCGGCGGCAGGTGCAGGCTCGTATAGAGCTCGGGCGCCTCGCCCAGACGTGCCGGCATCAGATTGTGGAACAGATAGAAGCCATAGCTGATGGTGCCGAGATACGCGAGCGGCCGCACTTCGAGCATCGCAACGAGCACGCTGTCCTGGCGACGCACGAGCCATAAAAATACCGCGCCGAGCGACAACGCGAGGCCAATATCGAGCAAGCCGGGCAGAATCGCGCCCTGCGTCGCGTCGCAAGTATCGCAACCGGCGCGTGCCAGCGCGAAGGCCGTGAGGCTCGCGCACGCGAGCACGAAGCCGATACCGCTTTGCAGCCGCCCGCGCATCGGCACGCGAGCGCCGCCGATCGCGAGCAAGCCGCCGAGCGCGAGCAACGCAAAATTCCACGGCGAGAACGCATAGACGAGCGGCTCGATCGCGCCGCTAGCATAGAGCGCGAGATGCGCGAGCGCCGCCGCGCCGATCATCACGACGCAGATCGCCAGATGACGCGAAGCGCGCGTAAACAACAGCGCAAACGGCGCAATCAGATAGAACTGCTGCTCGACCGCGAGACTCCAGAAGTGCGAAACCGTGCCCGGCCATCCGTCATGCACGATGCCGATCCAGAAATTGGAGAGGAATACGTAATGCCACGCGAGCCCGAGATCGACGTCGCGTTGATAGAAGCATGCGTGCGCGATCGTCAGCGCAATGAGCAGCAAATAGTAGACCGGGAAGATGCGCAACGTCCGCTTCACGAAGAACACGTAGAGCACCGCATCGCGGCGCACCGTGCGCTGTTCGACGCGCAGGCGATTACGATGCAGCTCACCGATGATGAGATAGCCGCTGATGAGGAAGAACAGCCACACGCCGATCTTGCCCGCGTCGATCGCCTCGACGTGCGCCTTGTGCGAGAGGAACACCAGCATCACGGCCAGTGCCCGGAGACCGTCGAGGCCTTTCACGCGTCTTTCGAGTCCCGTCATGAACCTCTCCGCTTCCGGTACGCATGAATACCCTTCGAGTATGCGGCGAAAAAAACGGAAATTAATCGGCAAGAAAAGCCAAGGCGGTGATTGCAGATGCAATCACCGCCCCTCAAGCGGGAGCAGGCACGCGGCCTGCTAAACGTATTCCCACGCTTTACGGGTACGTCCCTTGCAGCGCCGTCATTTATTTAGATGTCCGACATAATCGCAGCCGAAGATGCGTGTGATTTTCAGGCCCGCGTGAGCAGCACGGCCGCCTGCGCTTCGATCCCTTCGCCGCGGCCCAGATAGCCGAGCTTCTCGTTGGTCTTCGCCTTCACGTTCACGCGATCGAGCGGCAGTTGCAGGTCTTCCGCGATGCACGCGCGCATGGCTTCGATATGCGGCGCGAGCTTCGGCGCCTGCGCGATCACGGTGCTGTCCACGTTCACGAGCGCGAAGCCCGCCGCCTGCACGCGGCGCAGGCACTCGCGCAGCAGCACGCGGCTGTTCGCGCCATAGAACTGCTTGTCGGTGTCGGGAAAATGACGGCCGATGTCGCCGAGCGCAGCGGCGCCGAACAGCGCATCGGTGATCGCATGCAGCAGCACGTCGGCGTCCGAGTGGCCGAGCAGACCGCGCTCGTAAGGCACCGTCACGCCGCCGATGACGAGCGGGCGTCCCGGCACGAGCGCGTGCACGTCGTAGCCTTGTCCGATTCTGATGTCCATGTGTGGGGTCTTCCGTGTAGTGATGCGCGGGCCGGTTCCGCTCAGTGATTCGAATGGTGGCTGAGAATCGCCTCGGCGAGCGCGAAGTCTTCGGGATACGTCACCTTGAAATTGCGCAGGCTGCCCTGCACGAGCCGCGGCGAATGGCCGAGCCATTCGATCGCGCTCGCTTCGTCGGTGAGATCGTGGCCGTCTTGCTGCGCGCGCTCGATGGCCGTGCGCAGCATGCCGATGCGAAACATCTGCGGGGTCTGGGCCTGCCAGAGACCGTCGCGCGACTCCGTGCGCTCGATGCGCGGCCCGCCCGGCACATGGTGAGGCGCGACGCGCTTGAGCGTGTCCGCGACCGGCAGCGCCATGATGCCGCCCACGGGGTCGTCCTTGAGCGCGTCGATGAGCGAGCGGATCAGCGCGGGCGTGATGCCGGGGCGCGCGGCGTCGTGCACGAGCACCCAGTCGTCGTCGGTGGCGCCGAAGTCGGCGAGCGCGCCGAGCCCGTTGTAGACCGACGCCTGCCGCGAAGCCCCGCCGTTGCGGCGCACCGCGAAGCGCAGGCCCGCGAAGCGGCGCGCGTCGAAATGGTTATCGTCGGGAGAAATGACCACGAGGGTCTGGGTGAATTCGCTGCAGGCGTCGAATGCCGCGAGCGTATAGTGCAGGAGTTCGTGTCCGGCCACGGTCCGATATTGCTTGGGCATGGCCGATCCCGAGCGGCTGCCGGTGCCGGCGCAGGGAATCAGGGCAAAAAGGCGTGAAGTCACGGTATCGCAAGCCGCATGAGTCAAAGTAAAGGACGGATTTTATAATAGGTCCTTTACCCGCACGCCCGAGACCCGCACCCGCGTCGCAAACCACGCAGGCCGGCGGGCGTGACGGATACGATGGCAGTCCTTCGCAAGGCCGTGTACGCCTGGCATCCGGGGCGCGCAAGCGCCGCCGGAGAAACGCCGGCGCGACGCCCTGAAGTGCTTTCGCGCGGCCTCCAGCCTTACGAATGACTGTCGATACGCCCGGATCGCACGCGCCCTGCCTTGCTCGCGGCCCGGGACTCATGCATGACTAACGCATCCCTGACGCATACGCCAGCCAGCGCCTCGCCAACCTGTTGCCCTATGTCCGATATCGCCGCACCCCAGCAATCACCGTCTTCGTCCCCGTCCCCGGTCGCCGTCGTCAAGCCGGGGCAGCGCTTCGCGTTCGACGGCACGCATGGCTCGTCCGATGCGCTCCTGATCGCCCGCTACCGCGAGGCATCGCGCGCGAGCGCGCCGCTGCTCGCCGTGATCTGCGCGAGCGCCGTGGACGCCCAGCGCCTCGCCCAGGAGATCCCGTTCTTCGCGCCCGAGGCGCGCGTGCGCCTGCTGCCCGACTGGGAAACGCTGCCCTACGACACGTTCTCGCCGCACCAGGACCTCGTGTCCGAGCGCCTCGCGACGCTGCACGATCTCGGCGAGGGCCGCTGTGACATCCTCATCGTCCCGGCCACGACCGCGCTCTACCGCATGCCGCCCGCCTCGTTCCTCGCGGCCTATACGTTCTCGTTCTCGCAGGGCCAGCGCCTCGACGAGGCGAAGCTCAAGTCGCAGCTCACGCTGGCCGGCTACGAGCACGTGAGCCAGGTCGTGCGGCCCGGCGAATACTGCGTGCGCGGCTCGCTGATCGACCTGTTCCCGATGGGCTCGCCGCTGCCGTACCGCATCGACCTGTTCGACGACCAGGTCGATTCGATCCGCGCGTTCGACCCGGACAATCAGCGCAGCCTCTATCCGGTCAAGGACGTGCGCCTCTTGCCGGGCCGCGAGTTTCCGTTCGACGAGGCCGCGCGCACGGCGTTTCGCAGCCGCTGGCGCGAAGTGTTCGAAGGCGATCCGAGCCGCGCGTCGATCTACAAGGACATCGGCAATGGCGTGCCGTCGGCGGGCATCGAGTATTACCTGCCGCTCTTTTTCGAAGAGACTGCCACGCTGTTCCACTATCTGCCCGAGAACGCGCAGCTCGTGTTTTCGGGCGATCTCGATGCCTCGATCCGCCGCTTCACGGCCGACACCAAGCAGCGCTACAGCTTCCTCGCGCATGACCGCGAGCGGCCGATTCTCGAGCCCCAGCGCCTGTTCCTGACCGACGAAGACTTCTTCACGCTCGCCAAGCCCTTCGCGCGCCTCGCGCTGCCGGCCACGAGCGCGGGCGGCTGGGCCAATGCGCTGCCGAGCCTCGCGATCGACCGCCACGCCGACGACCCGCTCGCCGCGCTGCGCGATTATCTGGGCGCCACGAAGAACCGCGTGCTGTTCGCGGTGGAGTCGGCGGGCCGCCGCGAGACCATCGCGCAACTGCTCGCCGAGAACCATCTGCGCCCCACGTCCGCGGACAGCTACGCCGACTGGCTCGCCGGCGACGAGCGCTTCGTGCTGGGCGTGGCGCCGCTCTCGACCGGCTTTGCGCTGCCCGGCGAAGAACTGGCGATCATCACCGAAACCGAGCTCTACGGCCCGCTCGCGCGCCGCGCGGGGCGCCGCCGCCAGGAGCAGGCGAGCAACGTCGATTCGATGGTCCGCGACCTCTCCGAGCTCAAGGTGGGCGACCCGGTCGTGCACGCGCAGCACGGCATCGGCCGCTACCACGGGCTCGTGACGATGGACCTCGGCGAAGGCGACACCGAGTTCCTGCATCTCGAATACGCGAACGCGAGCAAGCTCTACGTGCCGGTTTCGCAGTTGCATGTGATCTCGCGCTATAGCGGCGCCGATCCGGACAGCGCGCCGCTGCACACGCTCGGCTCGGGCCAGTGGGAAAAGGCGCGCCGCAAGGCCGCGCAGCAGATCCGCGACACGGCCGCCGAGCTGCTCAACCTCTACGCGCGCCGCGCCGCGCGCGAGGGCCACGCGTTCGCGCTCGAGCCGCGCGACTACGTGAAGTTCGCGGAGAGCTTCGGCTTCGAAGAAACGCCGGACCAGGCGGCGGCCATCGCGGCCGTGATCGGCGACATGACGAGCGGCAAGCCGATGGACCGTCTCGTGTGCGGCGACGTCGGTTTCGGCAAGACCGAGGTCGCGCTGCGCGCGGCCTTCATCGCCGTGATGGGCGGCAAGCAGGTGGCGATCCTCTCGCCCACCACGCTGCTCGCCGAACAGCACACGCAGACCTTCACCGACCGCTTCGCCGACTGGCCCGTGCGCATCGCCGAGCTCTCGCGCTTCAAGACCGGCAAGGAAGTGAGTTCGGCGATCCAGCAGATCAATGAAGGCAGCGTCGACATCGTGATCGGCACGCACAAGCTGCTTTCCTCCGACGTGCAGTTCAAGCGGCTCGGCCTCGTGATCATCGACGAGGAACACCGATTCGGCGTGCGCCAGAAGGAGGCCCTGAAGGCGCTGCGCGCCGAGGTGGATATCCTCACGCTCACCGCCACGCCGATTCCGCGCACGCTCGGCATGGCGCTCGAAGGCCTGCGCGACTTCTCGGTGATCGCGACCGCGCCGCAAAAGCGCCTCGCCATCAAGACCTTCGTGCGCCGCGAGGAAGACAGCGTGATCCGCGAAGCGATGCTGCGCGAGCTCAAGCGCGGCGGCCAGGTCTATTTCCTGCACAACGAAGTCGAGACCATCGAGAACCGCCGCGCGATGCTCGAAGCGCTCGTGCCCGAGGCGCGCATCGCGGTCGCGCACGGGCAGATGCACGAGCGCGAGCTCGAAGCCGTGATGCGCGATTTCGTGGCGCAGCGCGCGAACGTGCTGCTGTGCACGACCATCATCGAGACCGGCATCGACGTGCCGACCGCCAACACCATCCTCATCCATCGTTCCGACAAATTCGGTCTCGCGCAGCTGCACCAGTTGCGCGGCCGCGTCGGGCGCTCGCACCACCAGGCGTACGCGTATTTGCTCGTGCACGATCCGCAGGGCCTCACGAAGCAGGCGCAGCGCCGTCTCGAAGCGATTCAGCAGATGGAGGAACTGGGCGCGGGTTTCTATCTCGCGATGCACGACCTGGAGATCCGCGGCACCGGCGAAGTGCTCGGCGACAAGCAGTCGGGCGAGATCCACGAGATCGGCTTCCAGCTCTACACCGACATGCTCGCGGACGCCGTGAAGGCGCTCAAGGACGGCCGCGAGCCGGACCTGAACGCGCCGCTCGCCGCAACCACGGAGATCAACCTGCACGCGCCCGCGATCCTGCCCGCCGACTATTGCGGCGACGTGCAGGAGCGCCTGTCGCTCTACAAGCGCCTCGCGAACTGCGAGCACGACGACTCGATCGACGGCATCCAGGAGGAACTGATCGACCGCTTCGGCAAGATGCCGCCGCAGGCGCACGCGCTGATCGAGACGCACCGCCTGCGCCTCGCGGCCAAGCCGCTCGGCATCACCAAGATCGATGCGGGCGAGGCCGTGATCGGGCTGCAGTTCGTGCCGAATCCGCCGGTGGACGCCATGCGCATCATCGAAATGGTGCAGAAGCACAAGCACGTCAAGCTCGCGGGCCAGGACAAGTTGCGCATCGAAACGCGCAGCCCCGACCTCGCGGTGCGCGTGGCGACGGTCAAGGAGACGCTGCGCGCGCTCGGCGCGCCCGCGCGGGCCACGGCACGCTGAGCGCATGAGCAGTCCGCCGGCGCCTGCGCGAATGAATAATTCGCGCAGGCGCTGCGGTAAAAGCGATGTTGCATCGCGTCATGAGGTAAAGGCCGACGCCATCGCGTGCTTGCCGATGCTTGTGCGCCGTTGTGCGTGCGCTCACGCGCGCTGCAACGAGCCATTGCTGCCAGCGCCTTTGGCCTGGGCCATTCTTTTTGGGTAATATGGATGGACAAGCAAGCTGGAGTCCACCATGACCATAGCCGCTGAATCAGCGCAGCCTTCTACGCCGTCCTCCGAAGTTTCGTCGCCTGTTTCGTCGTCCGCCGCCCTTCCCGCCTCGCTCCCCTGGGTCACCCGTCTCGTGTCGATGGACACGGTCAGCCGCCATCCCAATCTCGGCCTGATCGAGACCGTACGCGACGACCTGCGCGCACGCGGCATCGACTCGACGCTCACCTATGGCCACGACGGCAAATGGGCCAACCTGTTCGCCACGCTGCCCGCGCACGACGGCTCGACTAACGGCGGCATCGTGCTCTCGGGCCACACCGACGTCGTGCCCGTCGACGGCCAGAAGTGGGACAGCGACCCGTTCAAGCCCGAGATCCGCGACGGCCTGCTCTATGGCCGCGGCACCTGCGACATGAAGGGCTTTATCGGCGCCGCGCTCTCGCTCGTGCCCGAGATCCAGCAGATCAAGCTCGCGAAGCCCCTGCATCTCGCGCTCTCGTTCGACGAGGAAGTGGGCTGCGTGGGCGCGCCGCTCATGATCGAAGATCTCGTGAAGCGCGGCGTGAAGCCCGATGGCTGCATCGTCGGCGAACCCACGAGCATGCGTCCGATCGTGGCGCACAAGGGCATCAACGCGTATCAATGCTGCGTGCGTGGCCACGCGGCGCATTCGTCGCTCACGCCGCGCGGCCTGAACGCCATCGAGTACGCAGCGCGCCTGATCTGCTACATCCGCGACATGGCCGACGAATTCCGCGCGAAAGGCCCGTTCGACGAGCTCTATGACGTGCCGTTCACGACCGCGCAAACAAGCACGATCGAAGGCGGCAACGCCATCAACACGGTGCCGGCCGAATGCCGCTTCGCATTCGAGTTCCGCAACCTGCCCACGCTCGACCCCGAGGCGATCTTCGCGCGCATCGAGCAGTACGCGCGCGAGACGCTCGTGCCGAAGATGCAGCGCGAAAATGCGGCGGGCGCGATCGAGTTCATGAAGATCGCCGCGGCGCCGGGCCTCGACGACAGCGAGCAGGCGGCGATCACGCAGCTCGTACGTGCGCTCACCTCCGACCGCTCGCGCCGCAAGGTGGCCTATGGCACCGAAGCGGGTCTGTTCGCCCGGGCCGGCATTCCGAGCGTGGTGTGCGGGCCGGGCGACATCGAGCAGGCGCACAAGCCCAACGAATTCGTCTCGCTCGAACAGCTCGCGGCGTGCGAAGGATTCCTGCGCAAGCTCGTGCACGGCCTTTCGGTCGACGCGCTGGCGCAGTAGGCCGATTTTTTCTTCACGCCCCGTCCCGCGCCGCAGGTCCAACGCCATGTCAACCGCCACGCCGCTGCCCACCGATCACACGATCGACGGCGAAGCCATTCCCACGCTGGACGAGATTGCTTCGCAGCACTTCACGCTCGCCCCGTGGGTCCGGCGCACGCCGGTGTTCGACCGCCACGATCTGCCCTCGCTCGGCAACACGCACGTGAACTTCAAGTTCGAGCTGCTGCAGGCAAGCGGCAGCTTCAAGGTGCGCGGCGCGTTCACGCATCTGCTCGCGCTCGACGCGGCACAGCGCAGCGCGGGCGTGACCTGCGTCTCGGGAGGCAATCATGCGATTGCCGTTGCGTACGCAGCGAAACGGCTCGGCATCGGCGCGAAGGTCGTGCTCTTTCGCACGGCGAGCGAGGCGCGCGTCGAGCAGTGCCGCCAGTTGGGCGCCGAGATCGTGCGGGCCAGCGACAGCCGCGAGGCATTCGAGATCGTGCGCCGTGTCGAGGCCGAGGAAGGCCGCTATTTCGTGCATCCGTTCAACGGCTATCGCACGGTGCTCGGCACCGCGACGCTCGGCTACGAATGGGCGACCCAGGCGCCCGACCTCGACGCCGTGATCGTGCCGATCGGCGGCGGCGGGCTCGCCGCGGGCGTCGCCACGGCGCTGCGACTCGCCAATCCGCGCGTGCGCATCTACGGCGTGGAACCCGAAGGCGCCGACGCGATGAGCCGCAGCTTCGCGGCGAACCATACGGTGCGCATGACCCACATGCAGACGATCGCCGACTCGCTCATGTCGCCGCATACCGAGCAATACAGCTATACGCTGTGCCGCCGCCATCTCGAGCGCATCGTCACGGTCTCCGACGACGCCTTGCGCGCCGCGATGCGCGTGCTCTTCGACGAGCTGAAGCTCGCTGTCGAGCCGGCCTGCGCGACGGCCACGGCGGGCCTCTACGGGCCGCTGCGCGACACATTGCAGGGCAAGCGCGTGGGCGTCCTGCTGTGCGGGACCAATACGGACCCCCGGCGTTTCGGCGAGCAGATCGAGCTTCGCAGAGGCACCGAGTGAGCGCTGGCGCCTGAAGGGCTGGCACGCGGTGTGCGAGGGCGCATGCCGCAGACGCACGCAATCGGCGAAATGTCATGCAGTGTCAAATCGCTACCGCATTGCGAATGCGTTCGCTATCATTGCGCCATTGCGTCGTTATGTCCCCTGGCCCGTGCCGCCCCCGATCAAGGAGAGCCCGCTTATGAGCATCGTCAAGGAGTTCAAGGAATTCGCCGTCAAAGGCAATGTGATGGATCTCGCAGTCGGTGTGATCATCGGCGGCGCGTTTTCGACCATCGTCAATTCGGTCGTGAAGGATCTCATCATGCCGGTGATCGGCGTCGCCACGGGCGGCCTCGATTTCTCGAACCTGTTCGTCCGGCTCGGGCACATTCCCCCTTCGTTCAAGGGCAATCCCGATTCGTACAAGGATCTGCAAACCGCCGGCGTGGCCGTGTTCGGCTACGGCTCGTTCATCACGGCGGTGATCAACTTCGTCATCCTCGCGTTCATCATCTTTTTGATGGTGAAATTCGTGAACAAGCTGCGCCAGCCCGAAGCAGCCGCGCCCGCCGCGCCGCCGCCCACGCCCGAAGACGTGCTGCTGCTGCGCGAGATCCGCGATTCGCTCCAGAGCAATCCGCGCTGAACGCCGTTGGTGCGTTTCAACGATCGCTGCGTGGTTAGTTAGCCAGCCCAACTAAAATATTCAGCAAAAACCCGCGTCGCCGTTTTGTCGGCCATGCGGGTTTTTTTATGGGCTCGCGCAGATCAGGCGCGAATCGCGCTTCGCCGCGTGGCGCTCAAACCGGCGGCGCGGCCGGGTTCGGCGCACCGCTCGCGCGCTGTGTCACCGTCTCTTCGATCAAACGCTCGAGCTGCTCGAAATTCACGGGCTTCGTGAGATGCGCCGTGAAGCCGGCGTCGATGCTGCGACGCACGTCGTCGTCGGTGCCGAAGCCCGTGAGCGCGATGGCCGGCGCCGCCGACGCCTTGCGAAACGCGCGGATGAAGTCGATGCCCGAGCCGTCCGGCAAGCCGATATCGCTTACGACCAGGTCGAAGCGCTGCGCCGCGGTGAGCGCGAGCGCGCCGGCCACGCTCGCGGCCACGGCGACTTCGTGGCCGAGCGCGCGGATCAGTTGCGACATGACCTCGGCCGTGTCCTCGTGGTCCTCGATCAGCAGGATGTCGAGCGCGCCCGCGAGATGCGGTCCGCTGTGATCCGCCGAACGCGCGGCGCCCGAGCCGGGCGCGGCCGTCGGCAGCACGATCGTGAAGGTCGCGCCGCAATGCGTGCCTGGGCTTTTCGCGCTCACGGTGCCGCCGTGCGCCTCGGTCAGCGCCTTCGTCACCGCGAGCCCGAGGCCGAGGCCGCCGAACTGGCGCGTCATGTTGTGGCTGCCCTGCTCGAAGGCGCGAAAGAGCTTGCCGATCTGGTCGGGCGCGATGCCGATCCCGGTGTCCTCCACCTCGATCACCACATGCATGCGCTCGTCGCGCGTGCGCACGAAGATATGGCCGCCATCGGACGTGAATTTCGCCGCGTTGCGCACGAGGTTCCAGAACATCTGCTGCATGCGCGCGCGGTCGCCACGCACGTAGTGATGCTGCGCCCGCAGCTCGACGTGCACGTCCTGCTGCTTGATCTGGATTTCGCTGTGAAAGAGTTCGAGCACCGCGTCGATCACTTCGTGCACGTCGACCGTGTCGAGCGTGAGGCTCAGCTTGCCGTTCGCCACGCGCGTGAGATCGAGCAGATCGTCGATCAGGCGCGCTTCGAGCTCGATATTGCGGCGGATCATCAGCACACCCGCGCGCGCGGCCTCGGGCAAGCCGGGGATCTGCTCGAGCAGGCGCGTGCCGGCCAGCACCGGCGTGAGCGGCGTGCGCAGCTCGTGCGAAAGCATCGCGAGAAAGCGGTCCTTGGCGCGGTTGGCCTCTTCGGCGGTCTGACGCGCGGCCTGCTCGGAGGCCAGCAGCAGTTCGCGTTCCTCGTTCGATTCGCGCTGCGCGTGGATATCGGTGCAACTGCCGAACCACTTGTTGACGCCGCCGCGCGGATCGCGCATCGCAACGATTCGGACATCGAACCATCGATACGCGCCATCGTGACGGCGCACACGCAATTCGTGGCGATAGTCGTCGTTGGGGATGCGCACGGCCTCGAGCCAGGTGTCGCGTATTTCGTCGCGATCGTCGGGATGCACGGCGTCGAGCCACGCGAAGCCGTGCGTCGTGCCGGCGTCGAGCCCCGTGTATTCGCGCCATTGCTTCGACAGGAAATCGCACTCGCCGTCCGCGCCGCAAGTGAACACGAGGTGCGGCAGCGCTTCGGAAAGCGTGCGGTAGTGCTCCTCGCGATCGCGCAGCAAGAGCGCCTGGTCGGAGGCGCGCTGCAGCGCCACCTGCGCGAGCACGCGCGCCACCGCCTCGGGCAGATAGTCGAGATAGTCACCCGATTTCGGCACCACATCGGAGACGCCCGCGCGCAGCGCGGCGATCACGCGCGACTCGTCGGTGAAGCCCGTCACGAGAATCGCCGGCACGCGCACGTCCTCGGCGCGCAGGCGGCGGAAAAAGTCGAGGCCGGTCTCGGCGCCGTCGAGCTGGTAGTCGAGCACGAGCACGTCGGGCGTGCGCGCCGCGAGCACCGCGCGCGCCTCCCCGACGCCCGTGCAGGTGTCCACGCGCGCGCCGGCCCGCACCAGCGATTTGCGCGCGAGCCGCAGAATACCTTCGTCGTCGTCGACGACGAGCACATGCGCACCCGCCAACATCGTTGCCCCTTCATTCATGCCGTTCGTGCCGTTCATGCTTCTGGCATCCCAGGTGACTGGCTCCGCGCCACCGGCGCGCGCAGTTTCAATATTGTCATGGTGGTCATGCGTGAATCGAAAGCCGTCTCTGATCGTTCAAGTCCGCCGGCACGCTGCCTGCGCAAGCCGAAATGCCGGCTTGCGCACGCATCAAGGGCGCGTGAAGCGATGCCCCGGCGGCAGCTTGACGACCTGGAGGAAAAAGCCGAGCCGCCGCACCGCCTCGATGAACGCGTCATATTCGACGGGCTTCGTGATATAGACATTGCAGCCCAGCTCATAGCAGCGCTCGATCTCGCGCGGGTCGTCGGTCGTGGTGAGCACGATCACCGGCACCGACGCCGTAGCCGGATCGGCCTTGAGCCGCCGCAGCACCTCGAAGCCATCGACGCGCGGCATGCGCAGGTCGAGCAGCACCACGAAATTCGCCAGCTCTTCGCGTGACGGGTAATTCGATACCGCGGCGGTATCGGCACCCGGCGCAGCAAAGAAGTAATCGAGCGCCTCCTGGCCGTCACGAAAACGCAAAAAGCCATTGGACACGCCCGAGCGCCGCAGGTTGCGCTCGACCAGCGTGGCGTGCCCGTCGTCGTCTTCGATCAGCACGATGCTCACGCGCTGCATCGGCTCCCCCGGCTCGGCCGGCGGGGCGGCGTGCATCCCGTCCGGGAGCGGATCCTGCCGCACCTGCGCATTTTCCCCCGTTTTTTGCTCCGCATTTTCTCGTTCTTTCATCCCGCTCTCCGACGTTTCTTCGTGCGATTCGATGGTTGTGTCCTCATACAGCGCGCAGCGGTTCGTCGGGCAGCGCGACGAAGAAGGTCGAGCCCGCGCCTTCCGTCGACTCGACCCAGATGCGCCCGCCGTGGCGCTCCGCGATGCGGCGCGCGAGCGCGAGCCCCGTGCCCTGCCCCGTCGAATCGCCGCCATGGAGGCGCTGGAACGCGTGAAAGAGCTTCGGCAGGTATGCAGCCGGAATGCCGATGCCATTGTCGCGCACATAGTAGGTTCGCGTGCGCGTGCCGGACAGGCGCGCGGCATCGCGTGCGTGGACGGGCGTAATGACCGGCGGCACCGCGCGGGCAGCCCCATCGGCCGGGCGACCGACCGGGCCAGGAGGGCCGGCCAGGCCGAGGGGGCCGGGCAAGCCGCCGCGAGACGCCGCAAGCGTGGCCGATGCCCCGTCGCCCAGTTCCAGCGCGCCGATCTCCACATGCCCGGGCCGCGCCGGATCGAGGTGGCGCAAGGCGTTATCGATCAGGTTGCCGAAGATCTGCTCGAGCGCCCCCGGATCGCCCCACGCGGGCGGCAGATCGCGCACCTCGATGCGCGCCTGCTGTGCGAGCCCCGCGGCCAGCCCCGCGAGCGAGCGCTCGACGATGCGGCCCACATTCACGCGCTGCCAGCGATAGTCGAGCCGCCCGGCACGCGACATGCGCAACAGCGCGTCGATGATGGCCGCCGCGCGCGCCACCGCCTGGCGCAGGAATTGCAGCGATTCGTCGACGTCGCCGTCGAGCACCTCGAGCATGCGCCGGTGCTCGTCGGCGGGCAGGTTCGCCGAATCGATCTGCTCGCGCAGGTCGTCGCACGAGACCTGCAATTCCTTCGAGAAACCCTGCAGATTCACGAGCGGCGAGCGCAGATCGTGCGAGACGCTGTAGATGAACATCTCGTTGTCCTGGCTCTCCTGGCGCAGGTTGTCGTTGGCCGCGGCGAGATCGGCGGCGCGCTCCTGCAGCTGGCGCTTGAGCGCCGCCTGCTCGTGCTCGGCCTCGCGCAGGCGCCGGCTCGTCTGATTGAGCACGGCGTCGAGCGCCGCGATTTCGTCGTCGCCGGCGAGCGGCCGCTCCAGCGCCACGCCCACGCTCAGCCGCTGCGCATTGTTGCTCAGCGCGGCGAGGCGCAGGCCCACGTTGCGCGCGTAGACGATCGCCGTGGCGGCCCAGATCAGCATCGACCCGACGACGGCAAAGATGAGCGCATCCTGTTGCCGCTCGCGGGTCTCGCGCAGCGACGCGCTGCGCGCTTCGTCGAGACGCGTTTGCTCGGCGATGAACCCATCGAGCTCGCTGCGCACCGCCTCGATTTCCGGCGGCAGACCATCGCTGCTGGCGCGCTCGAAGCCGCTGGCGCGACCGGCGCGCAGGGCGTCCGCCACCTCGCCGCAGCGCACGCGCCATGCGCGCGCATCGTCGTTGATGCGCTGGATGCGCGCGAGCTGCGCGGGGTTGTCGCTCACCATATGCTCGAGCTGCGAGATGCGGTCCGAGAATTCGGCCCAGACGGCGCGGCGGTCGATGAACGAGGGATCTTCGAGCACGACCGCGGTGCGCACCCGGGCGGCTTCGCGCAGCAGCGGCTGGGCAAGGCTCGAAGCCTGCCAGAGGATCTGCTTGCTGTTCTCGGCGCTCTTTGCGGCCGCGGCGGCCTCGGCTTGCGTATCGAATACGACGCCGAGCAGCGCCAGCTCGATTGCGCTCGGTATCGCGATCAGCAATAGCCCCTTGGCGAACAGTTTCATGTCGATTTGGCTGGATGGCGCTCCGGGCGACGCCGCGTGCCGGACTACCCGAGCGGACCTCCCCGTCCAGGTCCCCGCGCGACGGCCGGAAGCCGCGAGCGCCAGAGCCGAAACATTATCTGCGCGAAATTATGAGATTACAACGTATGTGTCAGTCCGCACCTCCTGATGAGAAAACCCGCTATTTTCCGGAGAAATCGTCACACTGCTCGCGCGTGCAGGTCTATTATTGAGACCGGAGACAAGTGAAAGAGAAGCGAAAGAGCGCCGGGATACCTACATGAGCGCGACGTGCGGTCCGGCATGACGTTCGCCTGACGCAAGGAGGGGCGGTCCCCACGAACCTCAGTCCTTGTGAATCCGGCAAATCGGTATGCTATAAAGGATCGACGTGCGGCGCACCAGTCCGGGAGTGGTCGCATGGGAACGCTGCGTTTTTTGCAATCCACCTTTTTCAGGCGAATTTTTATGTCCTTCCCGAAAAAGCGTAAACGCATCAAGGCAGACGGCGACGAGTCGTTTCTCGCCGTACTAAGCCACTTCAAACCTTTCGGTCAACTCGACACCAAGATCGCACGCGCCCGCGCGCAGGACGAGCCTGTGCTCTATGCGCACGTGCTGCCTGGGCTCGATGTGCTGTTGTGCAGTGTCCGCGGCGCGCACCCGCCCTATCCCGGGACCAGCGAATTGCGCCGGCGCTGCATCGAATCCATCGCGCATGCGCTCGAGCAGCCGCTCGAAGGTCTCGAGAACGGCGGTTACTGGTACGAAGCCGACGGCTTCGGCTTCCTCGTGTTCGCGAGCCGCGCGCGCGGGCGGATTCTGCCCGAGTTCGGCGCGGCGCGCCCCGGCATCAGTTCGCGGCGCGTGACGCGCCGCCAGGACGCCACCGGCGATCCGGCACCGCGCCAGCAGCTGCGCTGAACTGCTACTCAAAGAAAACGCCCGACGCGCAAGCGCCGGGCGTTTTCGTATCTGCCTGTTACTCGACATGGCGATTCGCGGCGCGCGTGATGCCTGCGCGCCCGACTGGCGCCATGCGTCCCGCCTGTTGGCGCGGACGCCTTCAACTCCCCTTGTAGAGACTCTGCAGGCCGGTCTGCGGTGCGCCGCCCGCAGGCGCTTTGCCGCCGTTGCGTGGCGCGTCATGTGATGCGGACGGCGCAACGGCTTTCGCGCCGCTCGCAGGCAACGACGGCGCGCCGCGCATCTTCTGGCCCGGCGGCGGCGCCACCGGATGCTGGCGTATCTGCGCGAACAGCTGATCGCACGGCAGCGGCTTGTTGTTGCTCGGCGCGATGAGCGGAATGAGCGCCGCGAACGGGTTGATGATCCCGAGCCCCACCATAGCGCCGCCGCGCAGCGCGAGCGCCGCGGCATCCACGCCCACGTGCGGATTCTTGAACGTGCCCTTCACATAGAGCGGCGAGCGCAGCGAGAACACCCGGAAGCCCTTGGTGTGCGGATGCACCTTCATGTCCATCGATTCGTCGCGCAAGTCGATGGGGCCGTCGATGTCGATCACGGCGTCGTCGGTATCGAGCGCGAACACGCGCGGATCGAGTACGCCATTGGTCGCGACGAAATCGGCCGCCGCGCAATTGATCTTCACGTCGCGCGAGCCGAACAGCTTTTCGTAGACCACGTTCGCGACGTTCAGGCCCGCCGCCTCCATCAGCAGGCGGCTGACCGTGCCCTGCGTGACGAGCGCCTTCACCTCGCCATTGGACGTGGCCGCGAGCGCCGCCGGCGAATTGCCCGTCGCGGACAGTGAGGCGTCGCCGTTGACCTCGCCGAGCGCCGACTGCATCGATTTGAAGCTCGGGAACAGCTGCTTGAGCTTCAGATGGCGTGCGGAAACGGTGCCGCGCGCCTTGAGCGGCGTGCCGCTGCCGTCGAGCGACAGCCGCGTGGCGAGCGTGCCGCCCGCCACGCCGAATTGCAGCGGATCGAAGGTGAGCACGCCGTTGGTCAGCGTCAGATGGGTGTAGAGGTCCTGGATCGGCAGGCTGCCCTGCTTGATGATGCGCTTGCCGGTGAACTTCACGTCGGCGTCGATGGAGGTCCAGCGGTCGGTCTTGAACGGCTCGACGGGAATCACGCGGTCGGCGGGCTGCTTGACGGTGTCGCCGCGCTTCGCCTTGCTCGCCTTGCTGTCCGCGCCAATGATCGGCGCGAGGTCGGAGAACTGCAGCAGGTTCGAGACAAGCGCGCCGGAAAGCAGCGGGCGCGGCTGGCGCTGCGTGTACACGAGCGTGCCGTTCAGATCGCTGCCGCCCACGCGGCCCGTGAAATTCTCGTAGCGGAACACGCTCGCGCCGCGATTGAACTGGCCGACAAAGCGCCCTTCAGTCGCGTAAGGCGGCGTTTCGGGCAGCGTCACGCCGGTCAGGTTGTAAAGATGCGCCATGCTCTGGCCTTGGAGCCAGAGCCGCAGATCGACGGCGGCCAGATGCATGGGGTCCGTGATCGTGCCAACGAGCGCGATATGCATGTCGCCAGCGCGCACGTCGGCCTGAATCGGGAACGGCCGTTTTGCGTCCTGCAGCGCGAGCACGCCGCCGAACTTGCCGTCGCCCGAGAGCGGCGTCTTGTTGTACGTGCCCTTGATCGTCCAGCCGATCGCGTAGAACGGTTCGCCGGGATTGCGGGCCGCGCCGGCCGCGCTTGCGCCACTGGCCGCGCTCGCGCCGCTCGTCGCCTGCGCCGATATAGGGCCTTGGGGCGCCGCCACACCGCTCGTGGCCGAGGCGCCGGAAGCGGCGGCAACCGTCCCCGAGGCACCGCTAGCACCCTCAACCGCGCTGGCCCCGCTTGCCGCGCTCGCGGCACTGGCCGCAGCGGCCTCGGACGCCTGCTCCTTCTTCGCCTGCTGCGCGAGCCGGCTCGCCCCCGCGCGCCCGATCACCTGCGCGGAGCCCTGGCGCGAGGCCGCCTCCTGCTGCTCCATCACCTTGCCGATCGGAATGCCGTGGCCAAGCAAACTCACCGCGATCTTCACATCGGTTTTCGTCTGCTGGTCGTCCACGGCGACATTGCCGTCCGAGAACGTGATGTCGTGCAGATTGAGCTTCCACGTGGAAGGCCCGCTCGACGAGGGCAGCTTGAAGGTCCAGTTATTGCGCCCGTCCTTGAGCCGCTCGATGTCGATGGACGGATTCACGAGATTGATCGCGGGAATCACGATGTCGTGCGCGAGCAGCGGCAGCACGGCCACTTCGAAGTCAATCTCGTCGAGCGTGGCGAAATGCGGCGTCTTCGTCCAGTCGGGATTCGCCACTTCGATCTGCGTGGCCGAGAAACGCGGCCAGGGCACCCAGGCGCGCCAGCCCGTTTCGTTGGGCGGCCTGCGCCAGCCCACCCTGAGGTCGCCGACGATGGCGAATGGCCGCCCGATCGCTTCCGTCACTTTTTCGTTGACATAGGGTCGGGCGCGATTCCAGTCGAAGGTGTAAATGAAAACGCCAAGCGCAACGACGAGCACGACGACAACCGCCACCAGCCATGCGAAGATCTTGGCGAGCGTGCGGCCGAAACTATGGGCCTTCGGTTGCGGTGACGTCATGCGCACTCCATGTTATGCGTTGTTCATTGTTGTTTCGCCAACGACGGCGAAGCAGATGGCGTGCCTGATTGTGCCTGCTTGTGCGTGATTGGGCCCGCGATGCACCGTATGCGGTCGCGCGCACCGCGTCGCGGCATACTTTGTTTGCCATTCTCCGATGACTCATCAGAACGATTCGAGCCGCTCACGCGTTGACGCAATGGCCGCCGCAACGCTCGTCGAAGCAAAACGCATCGCGCGCCGCGACGCCCAGCGCGACCAGGTCCTGCTGCATCCCACCGATTTCACGCTTCGTGCGGGTCAACGCGTCGTGCTCACGGGGCCGTCCGGCTCGGGCAAGAGCGTGTTCCTGCGCGCGCTCGCACTGCTCGATCCGCTCGACGGCGGCACGGTGCACTGGCATGGCCGCCCTGTCGCGCACGGCCTGGTTCCGCGCTACCGCCGCCACATCGCCTATGTGCGCCAGCGGCCCGCGCTGATCGACGGCACCGTGGAAGACAACCTGCGCTATCCCTATTCGCTTGCGGTCTATCGCGACACGGCTTTCGACGCCGCGCGCGTGCGTTCGCTCCTCGACGCAGCGGGCCGTGGATCCGATTTCCTCGCACGCGCCACCGCCGAGCTCTCCGGCGGCGAGGCGCAGATCGTCGCGCTGGTGCGCGTGCTGCAGCTCGATCCCGAAGCACTGCTGCTCGATGAGCCCACCGCCTCGCTCGATCCCGAATCGGCGAACGCGGTCGAAACGCTGATCGCACAATGGTTCGAGCGAGAGCGTGCAACGCGCGCGACGGTCTGGGTCTCGCACGATCCCGCGCAGGCGCAACGCGTGGGCACGCGCCACATCACGATGCGCGCGGGCGTGCTCGACGAGCCCGCCTCCGCACCCGTCGCCGTGGGAGCGCTGCGATGAGCCCCGGCGTGCTGCAGAACCTCGGCATCGGCGACGTCGCCATCGCGGCGCTGCTGGTGTTCGTCAACGGGGCGGTGTCGGTGCTGCTCAAGCTCGACCTCGAACGCAAGCTCGCCTGGGCCGCCGTGCGCACCATCGTGCAGTTGCTCGCGATTGGCTATGTGCTCGGCTGGGTGTTCGCGTTCAACCGCTGGTACGCGGTGTTGCCGCTCATGGCGCTGATGACGCTGATCGCCGGCATCGCGGGCTCGCAGCGCGGCGCGCGCACCTACGCGGGCCAGCGCGCGGACAGCATCGTGTCGATCTGGATCAGCGCGTGGCTCGTGGCGGCGGTGGGGCTGTTCGTCGTGATCCGCATTCGGCCTTGGTACGAGCCGCAATACGCGATACCGATCCTCGGCATGATTCTCGGCAATACGCTCACGGGCGTGTCGCTCGGCGTCGAGCGCATGATGCAGGAGCTCACGGCGCGGCGCGACCGCGTGGAAAGCGCGCTCGCGCTCGGCGCCACGCGCTGGGAGGCGGCTCAGGCGAGCGCGCGCGAAGCCGTGCGCGCGGGCATGATCCCGACGCTCAACCAGATGGCCGTGGTGGGGGTGGTGAGCCTGCCCGGCATGATGACGGGCCAGGTGCTCGCGGGACAGTCGCCGCTCCAGGCGGTGCGCTACCAGATCGTGATCATGTTCCTGATCGCGGCTTCGTCGGCGCTCGGTACCGTGGGCGCCGTGATGCTCGCGTGGCATAAGCTCTTTTCGGCCGAGCACTGCTTTCTCGCGGCGCGGCTCGTCGAGCGCGATGCGCGCACGAAGGCGCGCGCCTGAGGGGTATGGCGCGCCGCTGACGTGCCCGGCGTATCGATGCGACATGGGCGGCGCTGGCCGTGCGCGCACCGCCCACGCCTCCAGGCCGCTCATCGCGCCGCGCGCAGAACCGCCCGACCGCAGCAATCGCCCACGACTAGCGTTGCGCCGAAATGCTCAACTGCGTGCCGTCGCTGAGCGTGAGCGTCTTGGCGGTGCCGTTGGTCGGCATCGAGAAATGCAGCACCTCGCTATGCGCGACCACCTCGGGGCATTGCGCGCCGGCCGCGGCCTTGCCGGTGCGCGGCGCCTGGGCCCGGAAGCTCACCTGCACGTTCGCCGTGCCGTCCTGCGCGACGATGGGCGCGAGGCGCACCTGGGTCTGACGCACCATCGCACCGTTCGCGTCGAGCGGCAACGAGCTGTAGTCGGGGCAGCTTTGCGCGGCCGGTACGGCGCCGCCTGGCGGCGTAGTGCGCCAGGTGAAGTCGTCGGTGTCGCCGGAGCGCAGCGTGCGGGTTTCCTGCGAGTTGCCGTAGAGCTTCGACGTGACCTTCACCGTGTAGCGGATCGGGCCGTCGAATGGAGTCTTCGACGTCACGTTGATCGGCGTCGAGGCGAATGTCGGCAGCGCAATCGCGCAAGACAGGGCAACGGCGACATGAACAAGCGCCGCGCGAGTGCGGCGGGGGCGGCTGGAGCTGCTGCAAGGCATGCGTCACCTCCTGGCGGGAGCTGCCGCGGCCGCGATCGACGCGGTGCGGGCAGCACGTGGCAGAACTTCTACTGTCAGTCTAGCGCGCCGCGCGAAGCCTTGCGCCGGACGATGACGTCCGCCCGCCCAGGTTTTATCCGGCTTGCCACGCCGCGCGTTTTGTTAGCAATGCCGACGCAACTACGCGCCGCCCTCCTCCAGCCGCAGCGTCAGCTCGCTGCTGATCGACTGGCGCACCTTCGCGTAGCGCGCCCACGGGTCCGAATGTTTGGCATGTGCGAGACGCGCGTCGATATTCGCGAGCGTCCATTGCGCGCCGCCTGTCGTATCGGCGAGCTCGTCCCACGTGACAGGCACCGAGACGCCCATGCCGGGCCGCGCGCGCACGCCGTAAGCGACGGCCGTACTGGCGCCGCGCACGTTGCGCAGATAATCGACGAAGATCTTTTTCTTGCGATGCTCGGGGCCCATGGTCGCCGTGAACTGCGTGGGCCAGCCCGAAGCGAGGCGCTGCGCCACGGCGCGCGCGAAGGCCTTGGCTTCGTTCCATCCCGCACCGGGCACGAGCGGCACGACGATGTGCAGCCCCTTGCCGCCGCTCGTCTTGCAGAACGCCTCGAGACCAAGGTCGGCGAGCACCGCGCGCGTGAGTTGCGCGGCCTCGATCATGCGGTCCCAGCCGAGCGCGGGATCGGGATCGAGATCGAACACGACGCGGTCGGGCTCCTCGATATCGGCGGCGACGGCATTCCACGTATGCAGCTCGATCGCGTCCATCTGCGCGACGTGCACGAGCGCTTCGAGCGAATCGATGCTGAGAAGCGGCGGATGGCCGGGATCGAGGCCTTCGTGCTGCGTGACCTCGGGAATCGGCGCGCGTGAGCTATGGCGCTGAAAAAAGCGCTCGCCCTCGATGCCCTGCGGCGCGCGCACGAGCGATACCGGACGATCGCGCAAATGCGGCAGCAGCGAGGGCGCGGCGCGCGCGTAATAGCGCACCAAATCGAGCTTGCGGGTGCCGCTTTCCACGTCGATGACGCGGCGCGCGCTGGTGATGCGGATGCCGGCGACTTCGCCGGTGGTGCCGTGACGGCCCGACGAGGCGCGCGGAGATCGAGGCGCCCGGGGCGCGGAGGCGCGCGGCGCGCGCGGAGCGGACGTGCTGGACGCGGTTTGCGCCGCGGCGTCCGTAGACTCGGCCCGCGCGCCGGTCGGCGTTCGGGCGGTGCCCGTCTGGGCGTTGATCTGGGCGTTGAGAGCGTCCTGCATACCGGTTCCCCTTGCGGCCCGAGCGGGCGCATGCGACGCGTCGCGCGACGCGAGTCGCGACACGTACGGTTGACGGCATGCGGCGGCCGTCCCCCGTCAGGCGCCGCACGAGCTTTCATTGTGCCTAAAAAGAAGGCTTTCGTCTCTGTAAGCCGTGAGGTGGGCGATAAAGCAGGCGGTGAAGCAGGCTGTAAAGCGGGCCGCGTGTGCACGGCGAAACGGTACAATTCGCGTTTCGCCGCGTGCGTGGGCCGGAATGACCGGCCTTTGCGCCCTTTTTCCCGATAGCCGTTCGATCCTCCGCCGCTTCCCGGGCGTCGTCCCGGAACCCAGCGTCGCTCACGTCATGAATCTCGTCATCCAGAGTCCCGCTCCGCTGCAAGCCGTCCACCACAAGCCGCTGCTCGCCCTCGCGCGCGGCAGCCGCCTCGTGCCGACCGACGCGCACGCGATCCGTATCGAAGACGCCGCGCCCGCGCAACGCGCCGACCTCGAGGTCTATTGCGGAACGCATCAGCTCGATTACGCGTTCGTCGAGCCGGGCCGCTCGCTCGCCGGCTTCGGGCTCGTCGCCATGGACATGGACTCGACGCTCATCACGATCGAATGCATCGACGAAATCGCCGACTTCTGCGGCCTGAAGGCCGAAGTCGCGGCGATCACCGAAGCGTCGATGCGCGGCGAGATCAAGGACTTCAACGAAAGCCTCACGCGCCGTGTCGCGCTGCTCAAGGGCCTCGACGCGAGCGCGCTCGAGCGCGTCTATGAGGAGCGCCTGCAGCTTTCGCCGGGCGCCGAAACCATGCTCGCCGGCGCAAAGGCCGCGGGCCTGAAGACGCTGCTCGTTTCAGGCGGCTTCACGTTCTTCACCGAGCGGCTCAAGACGCGACTCGGCCTCGACTTCACGCGCGCGAACACGCTCGAAATCGTCGACGGCAAGCTCACGGGCCGCGTCGTGGGCGAGATCGTCAATGCCGAGGTAAAAGCGCGCACGCTCGTGGAAACCTGCGCGCAGATCGGCATCGAGCCGCGCCGTGCGATTGCCATGGGCGACGGCTCGAACGATCTGAAGATGATGGCCGAGGCGGGGCTTTCGGTGGCGTTCCGCGCCAAGCCCGTGGTGCGCGAAGCGGCCAGCGTCGCGTTCAACTTCGTCGGGCTCGACGGCTTGCTGCGGCTCTTCTGAACCCCGTTTGCGTCGTGCCGCCCGGGGAAGGCACACGCGTCGCTGAAACGGCAACGGCCGCGCCTGTCTTTATCGACAGGCGCGGCCGTTTGTTCTTGTATCGCCTTATTCTTGCGGACCGCGCACCGATGCGCCGCTTTCCAGCGTCGCAAGCGCGCGTTCGAGATCGTTGCGCAAGTCGGCTTCGTCTTCCAGGCCGATGTAGAAGCGCACCAGCGTGCCGCGATGCGGCCAGCTCGCGGCCGTGCGCATCGACGCGATGTCGTACGGCATCGCGAGGCTATGCGCCCCGCCCCAGCTCCAGCCGAGCGCGAACAGTTCGAGCGATTCGCAGAACGTGTCGATCTGCGCGGGGCTGTAGCGTTCGTCGAACACCACCGAGAACAGGCCGCCCGCGCCGGTGAAGTCGCGCTGGTAGAACTCGTGGCCCGGACAATCGGCGAACGCGGGGTGCAGCATCGCGGCAATCTCGCTGCGCGCCTTCAGCCAGGTCGCGAGCGCGAACGCCGTGCGGTCATGCACCTCGAAACGCGCCTTCATGCTCGGCAGGCCGCGCAGGACGAACGAGCAGTCATCCGACGAAACGCCGATGCCCAGCCGCATGCGCGCCGCCTTGAGCTTCAGATACAGATCGCGGTCCTTCGTGATCGTCGCGCCCATCAGCACGTCGCTGCCGCCCGACTGATACTTCGTGAGCGCCTGCACCGAGATGTCGATGCCATGCTCGAACGGCTTGAACGCGAGCCCCGCCGACCACGTGTTGTCGATCGCCGTGACGACGTTGCGCGCGCGTGCAGCCGCCGTGATCGCGCGCACGTCGGGCACCTCCATCGTCACCGAGCCGGGCGCTTCGAGCCAGATCAGCTTCGTCTCGGGGCGGATCAGCTCCGCGATGCCCGCGCCGATCATCGGATCGTAATAGCGCGCCGTCAGGCCGAAATCGCGTGCGAGCCAGTCGCCGTGATCGCGGTTCGGCGAGTAGACGTTATCGGGAATCAGCACGTCGTCGCCAGCCTTCAGGAGACCGAAGTACACGTTCGAGATGGCCGAGAGACCGGAGGGCTGCAACAGCGCATGCTCGCCGCCCTCAATGGCGGCGAGACGCTGCGTGAGCATCGCCGAGGTGGGCGTGGCGTGCAGGCCATAGCGCCACTGGGCATCGTTGCGCCAGTCGAGCGAGCGCACCGTCTTGAGGTCGGGGAACACGACGGTCGAGGCGCGCGTGACAGGCGCGGCAAACGATTCGAAGCCGGGTGTGATCGCTTCGTCGGGATGCATGATGCGCGTCTGCAGCGCGAGGCTGGATTCGGTTTTCTTCATGGCGGGAGGCTGGCGGTAAAAGCGCTGAGGGTTAGGTGGCGCGAGGCCGGCAACGCAGCGAAACTGGCGCCGCGAAGGAGCCGTGGCCCGCGCCGCATGCGCAAGATTAACACCTGCGCCAAGACGGGCACCGTGACAGTCCAGCGCCTGCGGTCCTGTACAGGACGCGCGTTGGTGGTGGCGCGCTGTCCGTTGCGCGCGCTACACCCTTACTCGCCGGTCACGAGATTGCCGACGCCATTCACGGCCTGGCCGCCTTTCGGCGCGGGCGTGGGCGCGGGCGTGGCCGTCGCGGCCGCACCGCCCACCGCGGGCGCCGATGCCCCCGACGCAAGCGGCTTCAGATCGAATGGCTGCGGATTCGAGTCATCGACTTCCATGCGATCGCCGGAAAGCGAGCCGTCGGCCGCGAACGTGCCGACCCAGTTGCCCGTGATATGCGTGCCGTCGTTCGACTCCTCGCCTTCGAGCGTGGAGCCGGTGCGATCGCCCGCGATCAGGATCACCTCGCCCGTATCGGTGAATTGATATTCGCCGTGGACGCCCGATTTGTCGTCGGGATCGTCGGTCTTTGCGCCGAGCCGCATCACGATTTGGCGCTTGCCGAGCGTGCCCACATATTGCGGGAGCCTCGCGAATTCGGGATTGGGCTTGAGCGACGAATGGACCGGCGCCGGTGCGCTCGACGCACTGGCAGCGCCAGTCGTCACGCTACCGCCCACGGCGCATGCCGCGAGCGGCAACACCACCACTGCCACTGCGAGCCAGATGAAGCCGCGCGACGCGGCGCCGTGCCGTCGAGCCATGTTCGATATTTTCGAGACCGAAATTGCCATCAGACGCCGTCCTTCGCGGCGAGCAGGCGCTCGACGGCTTCGCGATGCGGAATCGGCGCGACGGCGCCATAGCCTTGCGTCGAAAGCGCCGCAGCGGCGTTCGCGTAACGGGCCGCCGCGAACGGATCGTCGCCGGCCACCAGCCGGGCCACGAACGCGCCGCCAAAGCAGTCGCCGGCGCCAGTAGCATCGATGGCCGCCACGACGCGCCCCGGCACGAGGCGACGCTCGTTCGGCGTGGCCACGTAAGCGCCCTCCTTCCCGAGCTTCAACGCGACAACGCGCGAACCCAGCGAGAGCAGACGGTCGACGATCGCGTCGCGATCGTCCAGACCGGTCAGCACCGCGACGTCGTCCCAACTGGGCAGGCAGATATCGGTGGCTCGCAGCACCTCGGTCATGACCGCGCGGGCACGAGCGAGCGGCCAAAGCTTCAGGCGCAGGTTGGTATCGAAGCTCACCTGCACGCCGTTCGCGCGCGCATGCTCGATGGCAGCGAATGCCGCGTCGCAGGCCGCTTCGCCGATCGCGACGCTGACGCCCGACAGATGCAGCACGCGCGCCGCGGCCAGCGTATCGAGCGGGAGATCGGCGGCGGCGTAGCGGCTGGCCGCCGAGCCCTTGCGCAGATAATCGAAGGCATGGCCGTCGGGACCGTGCGAGACGAAGTAGACGCCGGTCGGCGCACTGGCGTCGACTCGCACCGCCGACGTATCGACGCCTTCACGCGTCCACAGGTCGAGCAGCAGACGCCCGAACTGATCGTCGCCCACCGCCGAAACGAAGCCCGTGCGCGCGCCCTGGCGCGCCGCCGCGATGGCGAAGTTCGAGGTGTCGCCACCGAAGCCCTGCAGGTAGTCCGGCTTGCCGCTCTCGGCCTGATTGAATTCGATCATGGCCTCGCCGTAGGCGAGGACTTCCGGCGTCACGTGTGCCATGCCGATCAGACCTCGCCCCAGAGGTCGTGGCCGTCGGCGCCCGTGATCTTCACCGAGACGAAGTCGCCGACCTTGTAGCGCTTCGAAGCCTTGGCCGCGGGCGCGACGTAGACCACGCCGTCGATCTCGGGCGCATCCGCCGCCGTGCGGCCGATGCCGCCATCGGGGTTGATCTCGTCGATCAACACCTTGAGCGTCTTGCCGACCTTGCGCTGGATGCGTTTGGCCGACACTTCCTCGGCCACTTCCATGAAACGCGCGCGGCGTGCTTCGCGCACTTCGTCGGGCAGCGCGCCATCGAGTTCGTTGGCGCTCGCGCCTTCGACCGGCGAGTAGGCGAAGCAGCCCACGCGGTCGAGCTCGGCTTCGCGGATGAAGTCGAGCAGCGTCTCGAACTGCTCCTCGGTCTCGCCGGGGAAGCCCGCGATGAAGGTGCTGCGGATCGTGAGGTCCGGACACATCTCGCGCCACGCCTTCACGCGCTCCATCACCTTCTCCGCGTTCGCGGGCCGCTTCATGCGCTTGAGCACTTCGGGGTGCGCGTGCTGGAACGGCACGTCGAGATACGGCAGCACGTGGCCCTTGAACGGACCTTCCGCCATCAGCGGGATCACTTCGTCCACGCTCGGGTACGGATACACGTAGTGCAGACGCACCCACGCGCCGTACTGCGCGGCCAGCTCGCCGAGCGCCGCGACCAGATCGGTCATGCGCGTCTTGATCGGCTTGCCGTTCCAGAAGCCGGTGCGGTACTTCACGTCGACGCCATAGGCGCTCGTGTCCTGCGAAATGACGAGCAGTTCTTTCACGCCCGACTTGAAGAGGTTCTCCGCTTCGAGCATGACTTCGGCAACCGGACGCGAGACGAGATCGCCGCGCATCGACGGGATGATGCAGAAGGTGCAGCGGTGGTTGCAGCCTTCGGAAATCTTCAGATACGCATAGTGGCGCGGCGTAAGCTTCACGCCCGCGGCCGGCACGAGATCGACGAACGGATCGTGCGGCTTGGGCAGATGGCTATGCACGGCCTGCATGACCTCGCCCACGGCATGCGGACCGGTCACGGCCAGCACCTTGGGGTGCACTTCCTCGATGAGATTCGAGCCGCTCGCGCTGGCCTTCGCGCCCAGGCACCCGGTGACGATCACCTTGCCGTTTTCGTTGAGCGCCTCGCCGATGGCGTCGAGGCTTTCCTGCACCGCTTCGTCGATGAAACCGCAGGTGTTGACCACGACCAGATCGGCGCCGTCATAGGACCCCGAAATCTCGTAACCCTCGGCGCGCAGCTGGGTGAGGATCTGCTCGGAGTCGACAAGGGCTTTTGGGCAGCCGAGGGAAACCATCCCGACGCGTGGTGCAGGATTGCGGGAGGTCGTTGATTCAACAGGGTTTTTCACGTGTACGTCCGGATGTGGGGCGCAGGGCGACGAATGCGCGGCGCGAGATCAAGCCAATCAGCCATTTTACCCGTTTGGCGTATCGAGCGGCGCGCCTTGGCTGGCTAGCATGGGATGGAGTCAGGGTCGGAAGAAGTTTGGACTTCGGTCAACTTTCTTCGATTCATTTCCCAACCAAAATACGGCATTGCCGTATAATCCATCTCGACGCGCTCTATGCTCACGATCATCGAAACCGAGACGTTCCAGCGTTATGCGGCCGAAGTCTGGCGCGATTCCGAACGCGAAGCGTTCATCACCTGGCTTGCCGACAACCCGCTCGCCGGCGACGTCATCCCCGGCACGGGCGGCCTGCGCAAGGTGCGCTGGCGGCGCTTCGGCTTCGGCAAACGCGCCGGCACGCGCGTCATCTATTACAACGTCCTCGAAGACGGCTGCATCTGGCTGCTGATCGTCTACACGAAGGCGAAATTCGATAACCTGCCGGCGGCCTTTCTCAACCGGCTGCGCGCAGAAGTGACCAACGAGGTGGAACGTGGATAAGGAAATGGAACAGTTTCAGACGGACCTGCTGAAGTCGGTCCGCGAAATGAAAAGCGGGCGCGCGGCGCGCACCACGCGGGTCGAGCCTACCGCCGCGGCGCTCGCGCGCGCCAAGGTCGGGCTTTCGCAGAATGCCTTCGCGGCGCTGCTGGGCGTGTCCACGCGTACGCTGCAGGACTGGGAACAGGGGCGTCGCCAGCCGACGGGCGCCGCGCAAACCCTGTTGCGCGTCGCCGAGCTTCATCCGGAAGCATTGCGCGATCTGAAAACCGCCTGAACGCCGCCGGGGCTCCAACGGGAGCCAGGCCTGCCGCTACGGCGGCGCGCCCTGCAGCAAGCCGCCCTTACTTCTTCTCGTCTTCGCCGCTGCCGCCTTCGTTCGCACCCTGTCCGGGTGCGGCCGGCGAGACGGGCGTCACCGGCTTGAACGGGAAGCTGCTGAACATGTTCTTGGCCTGGTTCTGCATCTGCTCCTGCATCTGCACGAACATGTTCTTCGACTGCTCGATGTAGCTGGTCATCATGCCCTGCATCATCGGCGCCTGCATGTTCATGAACTGCGACCAGACCTCGGGGTTCATCGCGTTGCCTTCGTAGAGGCTCTTCGATTGATCGGCGAGCTTGTTCTGGATGTCGATGAACGCCTGGATGTTCTTTTCCAGGTAGGTGCCCATCATGCCCTGCATCGCATGGCCATAAAAACGGATGATCTGCGACAGCATCGACGACGAGAACATCGGCAAGCCGCCGCTTTCCTCTTCAAGGATGATCTGTAGCAGGATGCTGCGCGTCAGATCCTCGTTGCTCTTCGCGTCGATGACCTTGAATTCCTCCTGATCGAGCACGAGCTGCTTCACATCCGTCAACGTGATGTAGGTGCTTGTCTCCGTGTCGTAGAGCCGACGGTTCGGATATTTTTTGATCAGTCGTTCGGCGGTTTTCTTTGTAGTCGTCATGTGTCGCCCTTGTAAGCGCCAACGCGCGACGGCCATTGCCATCGCGCGCTGCCTTCCAGCTGCGGAAACGGTGCCTGCCCCGGCGTGCAAACAGGCCGCCACCGCCGTCGATCCCTGCGTTGCCGCGCGCCCCTGTTACGCGCGCGGCGCGCGGGATCAGCCCATGTGCAACCCGCCGTTGAGCGAGAAGTCAGCACCGGTTGAGAAGCCCGACTCATCCGAGGCGAGCCACGCGACGATCGAGGCGATTTCCTCGGGCGCGCCGAGGCGCCGCACCGGAATGGTCGCGACAATCTTTTCAAGCACGTCGGGACGAATCGACTTCACCATGTCCGTGCCGATGTAGCCCGGCGAAACGGTGTTGACCGTCACGCCCTTGGTGGCCACTTCCTGCGCGAGCGCCATCGTGAAGCCGTGAATCCCGGCCTTGGCCGTCGAGTAATTCGTTTGTCCGAACTGGCCTTTCTGGCCGTTCACCGACGAGATATTGATGACGCGGCCAAAGCCGCGCTCGACCATGCCGTCGATCACCTGCTTCGTGACGTTGAACAGGCTCGTCAGGTTGGTGTCGATCACGGCGGTCCAGTCTTCGCGCGTCATCTTGCGGAACACCACGTCGCGCGTGATGCCCGCGTTGTTGACGAGCACGTCGACCTCGCCCACTTCGGCCTTGACCTTGTCGAAAGCCAGCTTGGTCGAATCCCAGTCGCCAACGTTGCCTTCCGAGGCGACGAAGTCGAAGCCCAGCGCTTTCTGGTCTTCGAGCCATTTGACGCGGCGCGGCGAGTTCGGGCCGCAGCCTGCGACGACCTTGAAGCCCTGCTTTTCGAGGCGCTGGCAGATTGCCGTTCCGATGCCGCCCATACCGCCCGTTACATACGCAATGCGTTGTGTCATAAACCACACTCCATTATCGTTTTCCGGGGCGCCGAACGACGGCCCCGGCCTCGCCTCTGTCTGTTGCCCTGGCTCTCG
>NZ_CAJMZF010000056.1:0-46234 GCF_905220245.1 Paraburkholderia sp. J63
TGACTTGAAGCGCTCTGCTACGAGCTAGCCGCTTTCCACCCGCGACCCGTCACGAGGAGGCATGCCGAGGCAAGCCTCCTCGTCGTCCAGGGTCAGCGCGTTTCAATCACTCGCTCGAAATCGCCCGGTTATACGCAGCGATGTCCGCTTGCAGATCCTGGAGCACCTGGTTCCAGTCGGGCTGCCAGATATCGACGCCCTCCAGTACCGCGGTCGCCGCGCGGAAATTGCTGTCGGTCGGGTGCACGTCGGTGCGGGCGGGCAAGCCGAAGGCGAGCTTGCTGACTTCCTGCTGCGCCGGGGCGCTCAGCAGGAAGTCGATGAGCTTCTTGCCGTTGGCGCTATGCGGCGCACCCGAGACGAGGCCAATGTAGTAGGGCAGCGAGAACGTGGCGCGCTTGCCGTCCGGCCCCGCGGGGAAGAACATGCGCACATTCGGGTTGTCGTGCAATTGCAGGAGATTCATCTGGATGTCGCCGTTGGCGACATAGAGCTCGCCCTTGTTGACCAGCGAAGTGAGCTTGCCCGTCGACGGGGACGGCCCGAGGTTGTTCACCTGCAACTTGTGTAAATAGTCGAACCCCGCCTGCTTGCTTCCATAGGCGTGGAAGACCTGCAGCATCAGCGCCGTGCCGTCGCCGGCCTGTCCCGGTGTCGAGTACTGGATCTTCTGCTTGAACTGCGGGGCGAGCAGGTCCGCGTAGGTTTTGGGGGGATTCTTCAGGATTGCTGAGTTATAGACGAAGGAGGGATAGTCGTAGACCATCGCGATGTAGAGGCCCTTCGGATCCCGGTCGCGCGCGGCGATCTTGTCGGCGCCGGCCGGCACGTAGGGCTGCAGCATGCCCGTGGCCGCGGCCTTCTGCATGAAGGGGGGCAGCGTCACCAGGACGTCTGCCTGCACGTTGGCCTTTTCCTTGACGAGGCGGTCGACCACGCCGCTCGAACCGGCCTCGATGTATTGGACCTTCACGCCCGTTGCTTTCGTAAAGGCCTCGAATTGATTGCCGAACCAGCTCGGCGAGCCGTCGTGGAGGCCATCCGCCGCGTAGACCGTCACGACATTGGACTGCGCCTGCACCGAGGCCGTCGCAAGGCTGAGCGCGCAGGCTGCCGCGATTATCAGTTGGGTCTTCATACCGATCCTTTCTTGTAGCCCTTGCCGTATCGCGCGGCGAGCGCGCCAATCCACGCGAGGGGGAGGTGAGGATGCAAGGGTCTGTTTACATGTGAAACGTACATGCGTTGCCCCGAGAAGGGCCGCTCGCGAGGACTGCGACGCTGCGAATACTCGACGTATTCGCAAGGAGCGTGACGCGGCGAGCGGCCCTTCTCGGGGCAACCCCAAACTTGAAATGTATTCCACGAATCGCGCCCGGCAGCGTGCGGGTCGGGCGTGAGCGCAGGCGGATCGTGGGAATCGAGCGCAGCCTGCGGGTACGGCGTGGAACCGGTCATCGAGTGTCTCCATGCGGCCGAATCCGGCGCCGTGTCACTGCATGGATTGCACTCTAGGATATCCAACACAATCAGTCAAATATCCAAATAAAACCACGCTCAGGATGAGTGACGAGCGAGGTTTCGTATGGTTTATTAGTGGGCCGCCCGGATCGCGGGCGGCTCAGATCGTGGCCGCGGATCGGCCCGGCCGCGCGGCATTCGTCACCGGATAGCGGACTTCGAGCCCTGCTGCCGCGAAGATCTGGACGAGGGATGGCGTGGGCGTTTTATCGGTAATCAGGACGTCGACCCCTTCGGGTCCGAATGCGTGGACGAGAGCGCTGTGCCCGAACTTGGTCTGGTCCGCCACCACGACGCGCTGTTCCGCCTGCGCGAACATGGCGAGAGAAAGCGCGGCGTCCGCGGGCAGCGAATCCATGAAGCGGCCCTGGGCATCGACGGCCGTCACCGACGCTATCGCATAGCGCACATGGAACTGACGAATGAACGCCAGCGCGCTTTCATCGACTGCCGAGGAATCGTCCGGGCGAAGCGCGCCGCCCGCCATGAACACGCGATTGTCGTTGCACGGCGCGAGCATTCTGCCGATTTCCGTGGAGTTGGTGACCACGGTCAGGCGCGCGTGCGTTCTGAGCGCCTCGGCAATATGGACGCAGGTGCTGCCGCCGTCGAGCATGAGCGAGTCGCCGTCCTCGACCAGCTCGGCAACGCACGCGGCTATCGCCCGCTTGGCGAGCTGGTTGTCGAGCATGCGCCGTTGAAACGGCGCTTCGTCGATGCGGTCGCGGTCCGGCTGCATGACGCCGCCGTGGACCTTGGTGAGCAGACCTTCGGCAATCAACGGCCCGATGTTGCGGCGGATCGTTTCGTCGGAAACGGAGAAGGTGTCGGCCAGTTCGGAAATCGTGCAGGTCTGCTTCGCCCGCACGATGCGCAGAATTTCAGCTTGCCGTTGGGCGGAAAACATGATGACTCGCAGGGATGGCTGGTATGGCCGGAGTGTAACAAAAACGGGGGAGATTCCACTGCGATCCAACATAAATAGCCATTCGGATAAGGGGATGTGAGGGGTGGGAAGGGATTTGTGTGGCTATAAGTGTGTTTATGTTGATTTATGTGGGATTGTGTTGCAAGATGAGGATATGGGATCGCCTGTCAACCTAACCGTATCGTGAACTCACTTATGTCCACCATTCCTCAACACGCCCGGGTCGTCATCATCGGCGGTGGGATCATCGGCTGTTCCGTCGCTTATCACCTGACCAAAGCGGGCTGGTCCGACGTCGTGCTGCTCGAGCAGGGGCAACTGTCGTGCGGCACGACGTGGCACGCGGCGGGACTCGTGGGTCAGCTGCGCGCGCAGGAAAGCATGACGAAGCTGATTCGCTATTCGACGAAGCTGTATGCGGAGCTGGAAGCGGATACGGGTCTCGCCACGGGCTGGAAGCAATGCGGCTCGCTCTCGGTCGCGCGCACGGCGGCGCGCATGACGCAGCTTAAGCGGACCGCCGCGGTGGCGCGCGCCTATGGCGTCACCTGCGATGTGATCGGCCCGCAGGAGGCGGGGGAACTGTGGCCGGCGATGCGCACCGACGATCTGCTCGGCGCCGTCTGGTTGCCCGGAGACGGCAAGGCCAACCCCACCGATCTGACCCAGGCGCTAGCGCGCGGTGCGCGCATGGGCGGGGCGCGCATTGCCGAGAACACGCGCGTGAGCGCGATTCATACGCGGGAAACGGCGACGGGGCGCGAGGCCACGGGCCTGAGCTGGCGTAACAAGGCGGGGGAGGAAGGCACAATCGAGGCGGAAATCGTCGTCAATTGCGCTGGCCAGTGGGCCAAGGCCGTTGGGGAGATGTGTGGCGTGACCGTGCCGCTGCATTCGGCCGAGCACTATTACATCGTGACCGAGCGCATCGCGGGCGTGCATCCCGACCTGCCCGTCATGCGCGATCCGGATGGCTACATCTATTTCAAGGAAGAAGTGGGCGGGCTGGTCATGGGCGGCTTCGAACCCAATGCCAAGCCGTGGGGCATGGACGGTATTCCGGAGAACTTCGAATTCCAGTTGCTGCCCGATGACTGGGACCAATTCCAGATCCTGATGGAAAACGCGCTGCAACGCGTTCCCGCATTGGAGACGGCGCAAATCAAGCAGTTCTACAACGGGCCGGAATCGTTCACGCCGGACAACAACTTTATCCTGGGCGAGGCGCCCGAATTGCGGCGCTTCTTCGTTGGCGCGGGCTTCAATTCGATGGGGATCGCGTCGGCCGGGGGCGCGGGCATGGCGCTCGCCGAATGGATCGTCAACGGCGAACCGACGATGGACTTGTGGCCCGTCGATATCCGCCGCTTCGCGCGCTTCAACGGCAACAATACCTGGCTGCACGATCGCGTGAAGGAGACGCTCGGTCTGCACTACGCGATGCCCTGGCCGAATCGCGAGCTCGATACCGCGCGCCCGTTCCGCCGCTCGCCGCTCTACGCCTTGCTCGCGGAAGATGGCGCGTGCTTCGGCAGCAAGATGGGATGGGAGCGCGCGAACTTCTTCGCGCCGTCGAAGGCCGAGGCGCGCATCGACTATGCATTCGGGCAGCAGAACTGGCTGGGCTGGAGCGGTGCGGAACATCGCGCGTGCCGTGAAGGCGTCGCGCTGTTCGATATGACCTCGTTTTCGAAGTTTCTGGTCAAGGGGCGCGACGCGGAGCAGGTCCTCCAGCGCATCGTCGCCAACGACGTTGCCGTGCCGCCGGGCACGACTGTTTATACCGGCATGCTCAACGAGCGCGGCACCTACGAGTCCGACTTCACGCTGACCCGTCTCGCCAGCAACGAGTATTTGATTGTCACTGGCTCCGCCCAGACCGTGCGGGATTTCGATGTCATCGAAAAGCAGATTCCGGCGGACAGCCATTGCACGCTCGTCGACGTAACCGGACAGTACGCCGTGCTGGCCGTGATGGGGCCGCGCTCGCGTGAACTGCTGCAACGCGTCTCGAAGGCGGACTGGAGTCATGCCGCGTTCCCGTTCGGGCAGAGCCGCGAGGTGGATATCGGCTACGCGACCGTGCGCGCGACCCGCCTGACCTATGTCGGCGAACTGGGCTGGGAGCTCTATGTGCCGGTCGAATTTGCCGTGGGTGTCTACGAGACATTGCATCAAGCAGGCGCGGAGTTCGGCCTCGTCAACGCCGGCTACTACGCGATCGATTCGCTGCGTATCGAAAAGGGCTATCGGGCGTGGGGCCGGGAGCTCAGTCCCGATTGCAATCCGTTGGAAGCGGGGCTCGCGTTTGCGTGCAAGCTCGACAAGGACATTCCGTTCCGCGGCCGCGAGGCGCTGCTGAAAGCGCGCAACGAGCCCGTCACGCGGCGCATGGTAGTGCTGACGCTCGACGGCGCCACCGATCTCATGCTTTGGGGCGGAGAGGCGATTCTTCGCGATGGCAAGCCGGTGGGATTCGTCTCGTCAGCGGCGTTCGGCCATACGCTCGGTTGCCCGGTGGCGATGGGCTTTGTCACGCGCGCCGATGGTGCAGCCGATGCCGCGTACGTGAGCAGCGGCCGCTACGAGATCGACCTCGCGGGGGAACTGGTGCCTGCCACCGTTCACCTGAAGGCCCCTTATGACCCGCGCTCCGAGCGCGTCAAGTGCTGATCGCCGGGAGCGCCCCATGTCGAATCCTTCGGATACCTACATTATCAAACTCTCGTGCCCCGATCAGCCCGGCATCGTGCAGGCGGTGTCGTCGGTGATTTTCGAGTGCGGGGGGAACATTGTCGATTCGGCGCAGTTTGGCGACGCCCGCACTCAGCGCTTCTTTCTGCGCACGCAATTCTCGCTGACGATCTCCGACCCGGCTCTGAGCGCGGACCTGCGCGCGCGCTTCGCCCAGGTGGCCGAGCGCTTCGACATGCAGTGGGAAATTGCCGATGCGTCGCGCAAACCGCGCGTATTGCTAATGGTGTCGAAAATCGGGCATTGCCTGAACGATCTGCTGTTCCGCTATCGCACGGGCCAGCTCAATGTCGAGATTCCGGCCATCGTTTCCAATCACAAGGATTTTTATCAGCTTGCCGCGAGCTACGACATTCCTTTTCATTATCTGCCGCTAATGAATGCAACGGCGGAATCGAAAAGCGCGCAGGAAGCGAAGGTCTGGGAGGTCGTGCAGCAGGAGCGCATCGATCTGGTCGTGCTCGCGCGCTACATGCAGATTCTGTCGCCCGATCTTTGCGAAAAACTGGCCGGGCGAGCCATCAATATCCACCATTCGTTTTTGCCGAGCTTCAAGGGCGCCAAGCCCTACTATCAGGCCTATGAGCGAGGCGTGAAATTGATCGGCGCCACTGCTCACTATGTGACGACGGACCTCGACGAAGGGCCGATTATCGAACAGGTGGTCGAGCGCGTGGATCATGCGATGGACCCCGAATCGCTCACGATGGCCGGGCGCGACGCCGAATGCGTGGCGCTCTCGCGCGCCGTCAAATGGCACCTCGAACAGCGGGTCATCATCAGTGGACATCGAACCGTCGTGTTTCGCTAACCAGGATCTCCAGATGAAAATACTGATAGGCGTAAAGCGGGTTTCCGATCCGAATATCAAGGTGCGTGTCTTGCCCGATGGGACTGGCGTCGATCTCAACAATGTGAAGATGTCGATGAATCCGTTCGACGAAATTGCGGTTGAGGAAGCGGTGCGTTTGAAGGAGGCCGGCGTGGCGACTGAAGTGGTTGCTGTGTCGGTCGGCGTGGCCCAAGCGCAGGAGACGCTGCGTACGGCGCTCGCGATGGGCGCGGATCGCGCGATCCTCGTCGAGTCGGGCGAAAGCGTCGAGCCGCTCGCGGTGGCGAAGGTGCTGAAAGCGTTGCTCGACAGGGAGCAGGCGCAGCTCGTGATCCTCGGCAAGCAAGCCATCGACGACGATTCGAACCAGACGGGGCAGATGCTCGCCGCTCTGGCGGGTCTGCCGCAGGCGACGTTCGCTTCGAAGGTCACCATCGCCGACGGCAAGGCCACGGTCGCGCGTGAAATCGATGGCGGCGCGCAAACGCTTTCTTTGCAATTGCCCGCTGTGGTAACCACCGATCTGCGTTTGAACGAACCGCGCTACGTCACGCTGCCGAACATCATGAAGGCGAAGAAGAAGCCGCTGGAGGCGATGAAGCCCTCGGATCTGGGTATGGATCTGGCACCGCGTCTGAAAACACTGAAGGTGGTGGAGCCGTCTAAACGCGCGGCCGGCGTGAAGGTCGCCGACGCGAAGGCGCTGGTCGAGAAGCTGAAGACGGAAGCCAAGGTGCTTTAAAGGTTTAGGGAGCGGAGAGAAATGGCGAATCTGGTTATTGCAGAACACGATAACGTGTCGATTAAAGCGGCCACGCTAAATACGGTTGCTGCCGCGCTGAAGATCGGCGGCGAGGTGCATGTGCTGATCGCGGGTCACAACGCACATGCCGCTGCCGATGCGGCGGCGAAGATCGCAGGTGTTTCGAAGGTGCTGCTCGCCGATGCGCCACAGCTTGAAGTGGGTCTCGCGGAAAACGTCGAAGCGACGGTCATCAGCATCGCGAAGAACTACTCGCATATCCTCGCGCCGGCCACGGCGGCGGGCAAGAACGTGACGCCACGCATCGCCGCGAAGCTCGACGTCGCGCAGATCAGCGATATCACCGCAGTCGATTCGCCGGACACATTCGAGCGACCGATCTACGCGGGTAACGCGATTGCCACGGTTCAATCTCAAGACCGCGTCAAGGTCATCACCGTGCGCACCACGGCGTTCAATGCCGTTGCGGCCGAAGGCGGCAACGCAACAGTGGAAAAAATCGAAGCCGCTGCGGACAGCGGCCTCTCGCAATTCATCGGCAACGAAGTGACGAAGCTCGACCGCCCGGAACTCACGAGCGCGAAGATCATCGTCTCGGGTGGCCGGGGTCTCGGCAGCGGCGAGAACTACACGAAGGTGCTGGCGCCACTCGCCGACAAACTCAACGCCGCACTGGGTGCCTCGCGCGCGGCAGTCGATGCGGGTTACGTCCCCAACGATTATCAAGTGGGCCAAACCGGCAAGATCGTCGCGCCGCAACTTTATATCGCGGTCGGCATCTCGGGCGCGATCCAGCATCTCGCGGGCATGAAGGACTCCAGGGTGATCGTCGCGATCAACAAGGACGAAGAGGCGCCGATCTTCAGCGTGGCCGATTACGGGCTCGTCGGCGATCTGTTCAGCCTCGTGCCGGAGCTGGTGGAAGTCTGCGGGTAGCCTGGCAATGCCGGTCGAAGGGCGCCGGGTTCGGGTCATATAGGTAGGTATCCAAACTAAGAGGTTATCAATGTCCCTGCCTGAGCGCAGTGAAATCGTCATCATCGGAGGCGGCGTCATCGGATGCAGCATCGCGTGGCACCTGGCGAAGCGGGGCCGGCGCGATGTCGTATTGCTGGAGCGGCTGATGCTCACGCACGGGACCACGTGGCACGCGGCCGGCCTCGTGGGGCAGTTGCGCTCGTCGAACAATCTCACGCAGCTGATGAAATACGGCGCGCAACTCTACGGGTCACTCGAGCAGGAAACGGGGCAGGCGACTGGCTGGCGCGGTGTCGGCAGCTTGCGCCTGGCCGCGTCGGCGGACCGGTGGACCGAATTGCGCCGCGCCGCGACCTCGGCGAAGGCGTTCGGGCTCGACGTCGAGCTGATCTCGCCCGACGAAGCGCAGCGATTGTTTCCGCTGCTGCAAACGGACGGGCTCGTGGGCGCGGCGTGGATTGCCTCCGATGGCTATGTCGATCCGTCCCAGCTTACCCAGGCCTATGCCGCGGGCGCACGCGCGATGGGCGTGAAGATCGTCCAGAACGTTCTGGTGACGGGGCTCCATACCGATGGCCGCCGCGTGCGCGCCGTGCAAACGGATCAAGGCCAGATTGAGGCCGATGTGGTGATCAATTGCGCCGGCATGTGGGGGCGCGATGTCGCCAGGATGGCCGGCATTCGTGTGCCGGTCTGTGCGGTCGAGCATCAATATCTCGTCACGGGCAAGAGCGAGAAAATCCCCGATAACTTGCCGACGCTGCGCGACCCCGACGCGCGTTTCTACGTGAAGCCCGAGCCGGGCGCGCTGTGCGTGGGCGGCTGGGAGGACGGCACGGTGCCTTGGGGCAGCACCGGCGCCAGGCCGATGCCGCTCGACTTCGGCCCGGAGCTGCTGCAACCCGCGTTCGATCGATTCGAGCAATACGGCCTCGTGGCCGCCGAACGTATTCCTGTGCTCAACGAGCTGGGCGTGCGGGACATGATTAACGGGCCAATCCCGATCACAGCGGATGGCGAACCGATCATCGGGCAGTCTCCGGTCCACGACAATTTCTACCTCTGTTGCGGCTTCACTTCGGGAATCGCGGCATCGGGCGGCGCGGGCTGGGCGATGTCGAACTGGATCATCGACGGCGAGCCGGGCCTGGACCTGTGGCCGTTCGATGTGCGGCGCTTCGGACAGCCGCACGCGGTCGAGCAATTCATGGTCGAGCGCGCCATCGAAAGCTACTCGCGCTATTACGCGGTGTCCTACCCGGGGCACGAGTATCGCGCGGGCCGGCCTGCGCGCTGCAGCCCGCTTTACGAGGCGCTGAAAGAACAGGGCGCGGTATACGGGACGAAGTTCGGTTTCGAACGGGTCAACTGGTTCGCAAGCACGCCGTACACGCCCGATGATGCGCCGGGCTTCGCGCGCGGACGATGGTTCGAAGCCAGCGGGGCCGAGCATCGCGCAGTGCGCGAGCGGGCCGCGCTGATCGACATGAGTTCGTTTTCGAAGTACGAGATTGCGGGGCCGGGCGCGCTGCCGTTGTTGCAATACGTTTGTTCGTCGGACATGGACCGCCCGCCGGGCAGCGTGATTTACACGCAGTTGCTCAACGAGCGCGGAGGCATCGAAGGCGACGTGACCATCACGCGTCTTGCCGACGACCGGTTCTATTTGATCACCGGCAGCGCACTCGGCGTGCGCGACCGCTCGACGCTCGCGCGATATGTATCGGATATCGAAGCAATATACGGCGCCGTCTCGCTCACCGACGTCTCATCGGCATGGGCGGTGATCAACCTGTGCGGGCCGCATGCGCGCGACGTGCTTGCCCAGCTCACCAGTGCGCCGCTCGACAATCACGCGTTCCCCTATATGAGCGCGCGTGACATCGACATTGGCTACGCGCCGGTGCGTGCGCTGCGCGTGACCTATGTCGGCGAGCTTGGGTGGGAGCTCCATGTGCCGTCCGAATATGCGCTCGACCTCTATCGCAAGTTGCGAGCCGCGGGGGAGCCGTATGGCATTGCCGACGTGGGCTATCGCGCCATTTCGAGCTTGCGCATCGAAAAACATTATCTGGTCTGGGGCAGCGACATATCGACCGATTGCAACCCGTATGAGGCTGGCCTCGGATTTTGCGTCGCGGCGGACAAGCTCGCGGGCAAGATCGATAGCGTCGGCGGCGCGGCGTTGCGTGCAATCCGGCATGAGGGCGTCAAGCGCCGGCTGTGCTGGTTCACGACGACCGGCGACGTGCCGATGTACGGCGGGGAAGCCCTGTTGCAGGGCGACCGCGTCGTGGGCAGCGTCACCAGCGCGGATTATGGGTTCACGGTGGGGCGGAATATTTTTGCGGTATGGCTGGCGAGGGAGGACATGGAAGATCGCGAGTTCACCGTCGAGATCTGTGGCGAGCGCCATGCGGCCCGCCGCCACGACCGGCCCTTGTACGACCCCGAGCGCAAGGCCATCCTGCGATGACACAGCGGGCGCCGCCGCGCGCCCGCTTCGTCTCGCTCAGGCCAGTGCATCCCTCGCGCTCGTCGCCGCCGACCACTTGACGACCTGCTCGAGCCCGTGGCGGCACAGGATCTCGCTCTCGTTGAAGTGGATGAACGACCTCGCGCCCGACTCCATCCCGCGCTGCATGCTTTCGATATTGCCCAGGTCTTCCAGCATCGTGTCGGTGATATGCGACGTGAAGTGTTCGCGCTGCAGACGCTCGCGCACGGTCGCCGGCTTCTTGAAGTAGAAGCGCGCCTCCCAGACCGTGGAGGTGGCCGAGGTCGGCCAGAACTCGTGCGTCCAGAACTGGTTCGCCGATATCTGCAGATGCCAGTTCGGGAAGAACCAGTTGACGTCGCTGGCCCAGCGATCGCTCTTGGTCGGGTTGATCGCGCCGTGCTCGACAATCGGATTGGTTTGGCCTTCCTTGCGCGTGCCGGTGACCGAATGATCGGCCGTGAAAAGCCATTGCGCGACCTTCGCATTCGCGAACGGCGCGGCGGCCGGATTGAGCCACGTCGACATCGAGCGGTGCGCGCCATAAACGTTCGCGCTGATCGGCCTGCTGAACGGGTTGAGCGGGCCGGCGTAAACGGGCCCGAGCGTCTTCGGGTGTATCGACGAGATGTGATAGGCCTCGCTGAAGTTCTCGGCCACGGCTTTCCAGTTCGCCCTGAATTCGCCGCGCAGCACGAGCGCGTGGTCCGGGTCCGGATAGTCGATGCCCGCGAGCGCCTCTCCCATCGGCCCCAAAAATTCCTGCAGCGTGACTTCGGGCTTGGGCGCCATGTTGATGAAAATCCAGCCATCCCAAAGCTCCACCGTCACCGGCGTGAGCCCGCATTTCTTTTTGTCGAGGTGGAAGAAGCCGGGTTCGTCGGGCACGCGCGAGAGCTCGCCCGAATTGTCGTAGCTCCAGCTATGGTAGCGGCACACGAAGCGCTTCGCGTTGCCGCTCGGGCGATGCTCGACAATGTTCGCGCGGTGGGCGCAAACATTGTGGAAGGCGCGGATCTTGCCGTCTTCCGAATGCGCGATGATGACGGACGCCTTCAATACCGCGACTTCCTTGACGAAAAAATCGCCACGATTCGGAATCCTCTCTATCCGGCCTACCATCAGCCACGCGCGGCGGAAGATCCGTTCGCGCTCGATCTCGTACTGCGCCGGATCGGTATAGAGCGAAACGGGCATCGCTTCGGTATTCAGGCCTGCGGACTCGGTCAGATGGGCAGATAGTTCGTTGGGATGGTTCATGTCGTCTCCTGGGGATGAACAGGCGAGCGCCCGTTGTTTTGTATATGGCCGATGGCATCCCGTTTCGGTGACGGGACCCGATGTGACCGGATATTAGTGCGTGGGCGGGAGACGGTATTTCGATCGAGTGCGGTTTTGCTTATCGAGCGTACGGATTTACGAGGTCGTTTCCGCTGTCGCTGAGGCGCGCCGCCGATACTGGGTCGGCGAACACGACATGGCCCGCTTGAACGCCGTGCAGAACGCGCTTTCGGACTCGTAGCCGAGCGCGAAGGCAATCGAGGTAATGCTTTCCTCGCTGTGACGAAGGCGATGGGTGGCTATCAGCATGCGCCAGCGCATCAAATAGCTCATGGTGGTTTCACCGACGAGGCGCTTGAAGCGCTGGGCAAACACGGTCCGCGACAATCCGGCGATACGCGCCAGTTCCTCCAGCGACCAGTGACGGGTCGGGTCCGCGTGCATCGCGCAGATCGCGGCGCGGATCCGGCGATCGGAGAGGCCGGTGAGCCATCCCGATGGAGACTGTGCCGACGACGCGGTCATATGCAGCCGCAGCACCTGCACGAGCATCAGATGCAGCAGATGGTTCGACGCCAGCGCGCCGCCGGGCATCGGGTCGCGCAGTTCCGCTCTCAACTGATCGAGGCACCAGCGCAGCACGTCGGCCTGCTTCGACGTGCTCGGCGGATTGGTGAACGGCGGCAGCGCATCGAGCAGCAGGGCCGCGTGTTCGCTGGAAAACGTGAAGAAGCCGCCGATCAGCAGCACCTCGCCTCCGCCGTTGTGAACCGCGATGCCGTCGCGCTCGATCACGTCGAGGATCAGCGACGAATCTTGCGGCGCGAGCGACAGATCCGACGAGAGCACGATCTCGCGGCCACTGTTCAGCAAGAAGCAGTCGCCTTCTTCGAGTCGCACGGGCTCGTTCATTCCGGTGACGACGCCCCAGCATCCGCCTTGCAGCACGGCCGCGAACTTGATGCCGTCATAGGGTGGAAAAGAGAATGACCATGCGCCCGCGGTGTCGAACGCCGCGAAGAGCTGGCTGCGCGGTTTAAGCAATGCAAGAACATCGGAAAGCGGATCCATGGGCGACTCTGCCTACGTTCGGTGCGGGCCTGCCTTGCGGCGCGTGTTCGCGTTTTCCCTGGCCGCAACAATACGCAACGATATGGGTGCGGGATGACGCCGCTAACCGGGCGTCACGATGGCGCGATCGTAACCCACTCGATGTCGAATATTCAAACTTCCGCGCGCGCGGCGAGCCCTTCTTTTCCATTTCCCTGAGCGGGCCGCCGCCGATTCCCCGAAGTACGGAACGTTTCGAAGGGCGTCGTTGACCCTCCCGTTTCCGGTTGCTCTAATCGGCGGAAACGACGCGGACCAGAAATTTTCGGATTCCTGTCCGCCAAGGCGGTAGCCGCGAAAGCCCGCGGGTTTCCCAGATTATTTGATTAGACATCCTATTTTATTTGAAATTACGGAAAGCTTGCGATGCGGGCTTTCTCGCGCGATTCGACTGGAGGTCCGATACCAGACTGAAATGGCTTGTGCTCCCGTACAGCGGGTTTGGAGCGATGCCCATGGAAACCGGAAGCATCCCGGGCGAGGGATTTCCCCATGCCATGGCGTTCACGAAAAGAACAAAACGATATTGATATCAAGGAGACAGACATGAGTTCGTCCGGCGTATTCAGGTTCGCAGTCAAGCGAATGGCCGTTCTGGTGGCGGTGTCGGCGTTGCCGGTCACCGTGTGGGCGCAGTCGAGCGTGACGTTGTACGGCGTGCTCGATGCGGGCCTGATCTTCACGAACAAGTCGTACAACGCGGCCACCGGGCAGAACGGCGGCAAGCAGTTCGAAATGATCAGCAGCGGGATGGAGCCGTCCGTGTTCGGTTTGAGCGGGCAGGAAGATCTGGGCGCCGGCATGAAGGTGAAATTCAAGCTGGAAAGCGGGATCAGCCTTTCCAATGGCGGCTTCGACAACACCAACGGCGGCCTGTTCGGCCGCCAGGCGTGGATCTCGCTCGCGAGCAACGTCGGCGAGTTGAAAGCAGGCTTGCAGTTCTCGCCGTTCATTCTCGCGCTCTATGAGAGCGACCCGCGCAGCATGGCGCAGTTCGGCAGCAACATCTCGGTCTACGCCAACAATACCTTCACGGGCACCTTCGTTTCCAACGCGATCAGCTATACCTCGCCGAAGGTGGCAGGGCTTACCGCGAGCCTCCTGTATGCGCTCGGCGGCGTGCCCGGAGATTTCAACGCGGGGCGCCAGTATTCCGCGAGCCTGAAGTTCGAGGGCGCGGGGCTGCTGGTCAACGCGGCCGTCTACGACGCGAGCGCCGGCAACGAGACGTCGTTGAACAATACGCTGTTCGAGGTGCCGCTCATTGCGAAGACCTTTGGCATTGGCTACACCATCTCGTCCTTTACGGTGAAGGGTTCGTTCACCAACTACAAGGCCCCGATGACCACGCTCAACGGTCTGGTGGGCGGCGGCGATCACGACGTCTGGAACCTCGGCTTCAGTTACTACGCGACGCCGGCGCTCAACATTAATTCGGGTGTCTGGTACTTGCGCGACCCGCATGACTCGAGCACGCACGGGCTGCTGGTCGCGTTGGGCACGCAGTATTCGCTGTCGCGGCGCACGTCGTTGTACGCGCAGGTGGGCGTGACCAACAACCGTGGCCGCTCCACGCTCGGTCTCGACGTGGACGGCGCGCTGCAAGGGCCGCCCGGCACGACGGTGGGCGGCGGCGTGGGCATCCTTCACAAGTTCTAGCCGCAAGCGCAGGCGCGCGCTGGCCTTCGATTATTCGAAGAAGCAGGCCAGCGCGCCGCCCGTAATCAGTGGATAGTCAGCCCGCCTGTGGGGCTGAGCGTCGCGCCCGTGAGGTAGGCCGAGTCGTCGGACGCGAGGAAGGCCACCACCTGGCCGATATCGGCGGGCGCGGCGACGCCGAGTGGGCAGCCCGCGATAATCTTTTGGTACTGCTTGCGATGATGCTCAGAAACCCGGCTGTCTTCGCCGAAGACCGCTTCCCATGAGGGGCTGTCGCGCACGACGGTCACGCAGACGCAATTCACGCGGATCTTCTCGCGCGCCAGCTCGCGCGCAATGACCTTGCTCGCACGGATCAGGCCGCCCGCGAAGGTCGAGACGGCGGTTTGCCCCGGCGTCGGCACGCGGCCACCCTCGGAGGTCACGAAGACGACGCTGCCCGAGCCGCGCCTTTGCAGCCAGGGCAGCGCGGCCTGCACGGGCAGCAGCTTCGCGAGCGTGTTCTCGGCCACGACTGCGGCAACGCGCGCGAGGTCGATGTTCGCAAAGGGGCCGCGCACTTCGGGCGAGCGCGCCTCGTCGTCGTTGCCGCCCGCGTTCGCGACGACGATGTCGATGCCGCCATAGCGGCGCGCGGTTTGCGCGGCCAGCGTCTCCATGTCGGCCTTCGAGCGCACGTCGCCCGCGACGAAGTCCGCCGTCGCGCCGCTCGCGCGCAATTCGTCGAGCACGGCGGCGGCTTTCTCCGCGCTTCTCCCGCTGATCACCACCGTCGCGCCGCGCGCAGCGAGCTGCGCGGCGATGCCTTTGCCGATGCCACCGGTGCCGCCGGTGACGATCGCGACTTTTCCTTCAAGACTGTTCATTTGTCATCGCCTCTAGATCGTGAGCAAGCCAGAACGGGTGACCCGGGGAGGGCCGCCGCGTGTCTCCAGAATCCATAGTACGAACGGATTCCGGCAAAGGCGATTGCCTTTTCGTGAAGCGGAGATTGATCGCTCGCGAACACCCGCGCGGTTCGCGAAACTGCAACGCCGCTTTGGCGAATCGGCAATTGAAGGCGCGCGCGGGCGCCCCTAGCATTCGTTGGCAGTCACGGCCCCGACCCGGATAAGACCGTGCACGAATTGCCGAGGAGAAGACATGGAAGCCGCATCCCACGATCCGCGCGTTGAGCGCCCGCTGGCGGGCATACGCGTGCTGGCGGTCGAGAATTTCATCGCCGCGCCGTTCGCGACGATGTGGCTCGCCGATGCCGGCGCCGAAGTCGTGAAGATCGAAACGCGCGAGGGCGGCGACTTCTCGCGCAGCACGAGTCCCGTCAAGCCCGGCGTGGACGGCAAGCCCAGCGGCCTCGCGTTCCTGCGAACCAACCGCAACAAGAAGAGCGTCACGCTCGATCTCAAGCACGCGGAGGGCAAGCGCATCTTCAAGGCGCTCGCGGGCGAGGCCGACGTGGTGATCGAGAACCTGCGGCCGAACGTGATGGACAGGCTGGGGCTCGGCTATGCGGAACTGAGCGCACTCAATCCGCGCCTGATTTATGGGGCCATCTCGGGTTTCGGCCACGACGATATCGCGCCGGGCCCGTTCGGCGACTTTCCGGCGTTCGACATCGTCGGGCAGGCGATGAGCGGGCTGATGTACCGGCCCGAGCGAAGCGGCGACCGGCCCACCTACCTGGGCTTTTCGCTCGCCGATATCGAATGCGGCGTACTCGCGCTCTATGGCGTCGTGCTGGCGTTGCTGCATCGCGAACGGACGGGCAAGGGCAAGAAGGTCGACATCGCGATGTACGATGCCTCGCTGATGCTCAACGAGATCTCGATTGCCATGTACTCGGCAACGAAGCGCACCTCGCCGCCCGGCGTGCATGCGGTGACGGCGCCGTTCGGCACCTACCGCGCGCGGGACGGCTATATCGTCATCGCCGTGCTTGGCGAACATATCTGGAAGCGCTTCGCCGTTGCGATCGGCCGGCCGGCGCTGATCGACGACCCGCGTTTCGAGGACGGCATGGCGCGCAAGCGTCACGTCGATGCGCTCAATCTTGAGATCGACGCGTGGCTCGGCGACAAGACGCGCGACGCCGCGCTCGAGGCCTTGCGCGCGGCCGGCGTGCCGTGCTCGACCGTCAACGACGTGCCCGATCTGTTCGAGTGTCCGCACGTTGCCGCGCGCAGGATGCTGATGACGCTCGACGATCCGGTTTGGGGCGCGATTCAGGTCGCGGGCAATCCGGTCAAGATGTCCGATGTCGCGGAACCCGAGGCGAAGCTGCCGCCCCGGCTCGGCGAACATAATGGAGAGGTCCTGCGCGAATGGCTCGGTATGAGCGAAGCGGACATTGGCGAGCTAGAAGCGCAGCAGGCGATCTGAATGGTCACGATGTGATGGTGGCTTGCGCCACGCGCCATTGACGGCCGCCGAAGCGCGGCATAGTCTCGTGAGCGCATCCGGCCAACCCGCGCGCCGGACGGTGAGAACGGAGCGTCACCATGACCGTGTTGAGTCTCAACAACCTGACGCGCCGCGTCGATCTGTTTACGCTGAGGCTGTTTCTCACGGTGGTGGAGGAGCAGCAGATGCGCCGCGCGGCGCTGCGGGAGAACATCACGCCGTCGGCGGCCACCCGGCGCCTGCAGGAACTGGAAGAAGTCGCGGGCGTCGATCTGTTCGACCGCCTGCCGGGCGGCATGATCGCGACGCCCGCCGGCGAGGTGCTCGCGCGTCACGTCCGTCTGCTGTTCGCGAACCTGGATGTCATGCGCCGCGAGATGGCCGAATTCTCGGAGGGCGTGCGCGGCCACGTCGTCATCGGCAGCACCAGCACGATCATCGTGCAGTTTCTCGCGCGCGAGATCGCCGAATTCGCGCGCGACTTTCCGCTCGTCGAAATCGAGCTGCAGGAAGATGCGAACGCCCATGTCGTGAGCGCCGCGGCGTCCGGCAAAGCCGATCTGGCCATGTTTTACGCTACCGACGACATTCGCAGCGAAGCGCTCGATATCGTCGAGTTCCGCACCGACCGGCTCGTGGCCGTGGTGCCGCGTACCCATGCGCTGGCCGGGCGCGCGAGCGTGACCACGCGTGACTTGCTCGAAGAGAACCTGATCGGCATTGCGCCGCATACCTCGATGATGACGCAGTTGCGCAATGCCGCCGCCCTGCTCGGCAGCGAATTGCGCGTCAAATACAGGGTAAGCACTATCGAGGCCGCGCGTAGTCTCGTCAAGGCGGGGCTGGGCGTGACGATCCAGCCCGAAAGCATGCTGCTCACCGAGGACGTCGGCAAGCTGGCCACGGTGGCGCTAGACGAGCCCTGGGCGCTGCGCCGCCTCTGCATCGGGACGAAGCGCGGCGAGCCGCTGAGCGCGGCCGCCAGGGCGTTCGTTGCACAGTTGACCGATCGATAGTTCTAGCCGGCTTTTGCGGCTTTTAAGGCTGCGCGCGCTTGCGGCGCGCGATTCGGAATCTGGAAAACCCCGCTTCGAAATCCGTCACTTGGTCGGGCCATTTCGTCTCCCTATAGTGGGGCGGCCTGTACCCCTGCAACTCCGTCACCCCTTTCAATTCCACAACCATTAAAGCCGCACGGCCAGCGTGCCCGTGAGCGGCAAGGAGACAACGTGAACGATTCGTCTGCACAAACCCGAAGAAGTTTATTAGTAGTGCTACTGTGCTTCATGACCATCGCGGTGGACGGCTACGATCTTATCGTCTATGGCGCGACCGTTCCGCGTCTGCTCGCGGAACCGGGCTGGGGGCTCGATGCGAACGGCGTCGGCATGATCGGCAGCTGGACGCTGGCGGGGCTGATGGTGGGCCTCGTGGGCGCGGGGCCGCTCGCGGACCGTATCGGCCGCCGCCGGCTCATCATGCTGGGGGTGCTGTGGTTTTCCGTGGGCGCGCTGTTCTGCGCGCTCGCGCATTCGCCGTTCGCGTTCGGCGTGGCGCGCTTCGCGACCGGCGTGGGGTTGGGAGGCGTGGTGCCGTCTTCCGTGGCGCTGTGCGTCGAGTATGCGCCCAGCAATCGCCGGCAGCTTTACAACGCGCTCACGCTAACCGGCTATTCGTTCGGCGGCGTGCTCTGCGCGCTGCTCGCCATCGCGCTGCTGGAAAGCCATGGATGGCGCGTGCTCTACGCGGCGGGCGCGCTCTACGTGCTGATCCTGCCCGCGATGTATTTCCTCTTGCCCGAGTCCGTCAATTACCTCGTCGATCGCGGCCGCATGGACGAGGCGCGCGCGTTGGCGTCCCGCTATGCCGTCGACTTCGATCACGTCTTGCAGGAACAGCAGCATGGGCATGAATCGCATCCTGCCACGCCGCGCGTGCGGGGCTTGCGGCTCATGATGTCGGTGGAGTGGCGCGGCGCGGTGCTGCTGTTCGCGCTGATGGCCTTCTGCGTGCAACTGGTTGTCTACGGTCTCAATGTCTGGTTGCCGCTCCTGATGCGCAAGGCCGGCTATCCGCTGGGCTCCGCGCTGCAGTTCCTGCTGGTGATGCAGTTCGGCGCGGTCTCGGGCAATCTGTTCGGCGCATGGCTTGCCGATCGCCTGGGATCGAAGAAGGTCCTCATTCCGTTCTTTCTCGTCTGCGCGTTGTCTTTACTGTTGCTGAGCCAGAAGCCCGCCTATGGGTGGCTGATGCTCGGCGTGTTCGGCGCCGGGCTGGGCTCCATCGGCTCCACCACGCTCAGCTATGGCTATATCGCCGCCTGGTTTCCCGCATCGTGCCGGGCCTCGGCCATCGGCATCGCGCAGGGCCTCGGACGGATCGGCTCGATTCTCGGGCCGATGGTGGGGAGCTGGGTCATCGGCGCGAAACTGGGGCCGCAATGGAACTTCTACGCGTTCGCAGTGCCCGCGGTGCTCGCGGCTGTGGTCGTCACGCAGATTCAGGAGGCGGCGCCGTCGCGCATGTCGTACGCCGACGTCTGAGCGCGCCGGCATGGTGCTGCCGTTCCGTTCAAAGTACGGAACGGCAGCGCGGACAGCGTTGACGCTGGCGGCCCGCCAATCGCACGATGAACCCATGGACGAACCCGCAGTCGTGGCAGGGTAGTGGAGAGCAGGGAGAGGTAGATGGAAACGGTTCGAGTGTCGTTGCGCGAGGTCGTGGAGCGCTGGCTGATGCCCAGCCATGCGGTGCCGTTCCGGGTTCGCCCGTTACGCCACGCGGCGCGTGGCCGCTGTGTTCGAGTGGAGGCGCGCACGCCGTGCGGCGAGATCGCCATCTGCTTCTTCCGCCATGACGATGGCGCGTGGCGCGTCTTCCCGCCGTTGCCGCAACGGCTGACGATGCGCGCCGTGTGATGCGCGCGATGTTCCGTACAGTGCGGAGTACGGAACGACTATCGGCGCCGCATTGACGCTCGCCTGGGCCGATGATGCAATGCTCCAGAAAATCGCGCGGGACCGGCTTCAATGAGTCGGAGTCCTTTGTAATTGGCGCTTCCCGCCACCGCACTTCACCCCTCATTCCCTGCTTGCATGAAACACGAAGAATTCCCGCCCCTGGACGCCACGGAAACGGTTAGCGCTCCGGACTCTACAAGTCACGTTCCCGATCTTTCCGGCCTGATCCGTCCCGGCGACACGGTGATGTGGGGGCAGTCCCATGCCGAGCCGGTCACGCTCATGCGCGCGCTGGTCGCGCAGCGCGAGCGGCTGCGGCGCATTCGGCTGTTTCTCGGCATCGGGCTGGCCGACGTGCTCGAGCCCGAGCACGCCGACGCATTCGACTTCCTCGCATACTGCGGCAGCGGCGCGAATCGCAAGCTCGCGCGCGCGGGCTTGCTCGACATTCTGCCCGCGCATTACTCGCAGTTGCCGGCGCTGATCGGCAGCGGCGCGTTGCGTATTGACGTCGTGATGCTGCAGGTTTCGCCACCCGACGAACAGGGGCGCTACAGCCTCGGCCTCGCCCGCGAATATCTCGTCGAAGCGGTCAAGCATGCGCGCACGATCATTGCGGAGGTGCATCCCGAGGTGCCGTGGACCTACGGCGGCCCGTGGCTCCAGGCGTCCGATATCGATCTGCTCGTGCAATCCGATACGCCGTTCGCGGACGCGCCCGCTTCCGCGCCGGGCGAGATCGAGCAGGCCATCGGCCGGAACGTCGCCACGCTCGTGGAAGATGGGGCGACGCTGCAGACGGGGATCGGCGCGATTCCCGACGCCGTGCTCGCGCAACTGCACGACCGGCGCGATCTTGGCGTGCATACGGGCAGCATCGGCGATGGCTTCGCGGCGCTCTGCGAAGCCGGTGTCGTGACCAATGCGCGCAAGACGATCGATGCGGGCATCACGGTGGGCGGTGTCATCGTCGGCTCGCAACGGATACGACGGTTCGCACACCGTAACGCCGCGCTCGAACTGCGCGGCACCGAATACACGCACAACCCCGCGGTGCTGGGCCGGATCGAGCGCTTCGTCGCGATCAACTCGGCGGTGGAAGTCGACCTGACCGGCCAGGTGAACGCGGAGATGGTCGCGGGCACCTATGTGGGAGCCGTGGGCGGCGTCGGCGATTTTCTGCGCGCGGCGCAGTCGAGTGCGGGCGGCGTGCCGATCGTCGCGCTGCCTTCGAGGGCGGGCGCGCACAGCCGCATCGTCGCGCGTGTCTCGGGGCCCGTGACCGTGCCGCGCAGCGACGCCTGCGTGATCGTCACCGAATACGGCGTGGCCGATCTGCGCGGTCTGTCGCTCGCGCAACGCGTCCCGCGCATGATCGCCATCGCGCATCCCGAGCATCGCGAGCGGCTGGAGCAGGAGGCGCGCACGAATCGTTGAGTGGTGAACGGAGCAATAAAAACGCGGCGCACCGGCATACATACCAACACCCAGCCGGAGCGGGCCGCCACATGGAGATCTGGAGGAGTACGTTCAATGAACTGGCAATTACTGGGAGCGCAGCTCCTGGCCGGCGTCGCGAATGGCGGCCTGTATTTTCTTGTCGCCTCGGGGCTCACGCTGCTCTGGGGTGCGATGGGCGTCGTCAATCTCGCGCATGGCTCGTTTTTCATGCTCGCGGCGTTCGCCGGCGCAACCTGCATCCGGCTGCTGGGTCCGGGCGTGGGTTTCGTCGTCGCGATCTTCGCCGTGCCCGTGGCCGTCGCGTTGTTCGCCTCGGCGCTCGAGGTGTCGCTGTTTCGCCGCGTCTATGCCTCGGGGATGTGGGGGCAACTGCTCGTGTCGTTTGGGCTCATGCTGCTGCTGAATAACGTCGCGCGCATCGTGTTCGGCACCGAGCCGCTTTCGATGCCGGTGCCCGCGCAACTATCGGGCTTCGTCGCATTCGGCAGCGTTCGGCTCGCCAGCTATCAGCTCGCGGTGCTGGCCGTGACGGTCGCGGTCGCCGTGTTCCTGTGGCTGCTGCTCGCGAAAAGCCGCACGGGGCGCCTGATCCGCGCGGCAGTGGACGACCCGCAGATGCTCGAAGCGGTGGGCGTGGACGTCAAGCGTCTGCGCACCGTGGTGATGGGCGTGGCCGCGCTGCTGGCCGGCATCGCGGGCGTCGTGGCCGTGCCGCGCGGCGCGATCAACACCGGCATGGACGTGCAGATCGTCGTGATCGCGTTCGCGGTGATCGTCGTGGGCGGTCTCGGGGCGATCTGGGGCACGCTCGCGGCGGCGCTGCTGATCGGCGTGGCCGAGGCGCTGTCGACGATGGTGCTCGACCACGGCAGCGAGATCGTGATCTTCGCCGTGATGGTCGTCGTTCTGGTGCTCAAGCCCACGGGCTTGCGCACGATAGCCGGGAGAGCGTGACCATGAAGCAGTGCACCGCAAAGACCGTTCTGGCGGCGTTGCTCGCGGCCGGCGCGCTATGTCTGCTCCCTTATGTGGTCCCGGCGGCGATTGCAGCGGCGTACCTGCCCGAAGCGACGCGCCTCGTGATCCTGGCCGGCACGGCGATGAGCCTGAATCTGCTGGTGGGCACCACGGGCCTGCTCTCGCTTGGGCAGGGTCTGTTCTTCGGGCTGGGCGCCTATGTCGTTGCGATCGCAACAATACGCTATGGCTTGTCGTACTGGAGCGGCGTGGCGCTCGCGCTCGTCCTCTCCGTGCCGGTTTCGTTGCTGAGCGCGCTGATTTCGCTGCGCGCGCGCCATCTGTTCTTCGGCCTGCTCACGCTGGCCATCGGCCAGGTCGCCTTCGTGTTCGTCGTGTCGAGCTACAACCTCACGGGCGGCGACGACGGGCTCGTAGGCGTGACGTTGCCCGACTGGCTTGGCAGCGGAGCGGCGCAGTTCCGCTTCGCGGCGCTCGTGACCGTCGCGGCCTGTCTCGTACTCCTGAAGATCACTTCGTCGCCGTTCGGTGCGATGCTCGGCGCCGTGCGCGACAATGCCGACCGCGTCGCGTCGCTGGGCGGCAATCCCAAGCGCTTCGAGCTGGCCGCCTTCGTGATCGCGGGCGCGTTCGGCGCGCTGTTCGGCGCCGTGTTGGCGGGCGTGGAGGGCAGTGTCGATCCCCATCTGTTTTCGTGGGTCACGAGCGCGATGCTGCTCATGATGATCGCGCTGGGCGGCCGCTCGGTCTTTCTCGGGCCCGTGCTCGGCACGCTGGTGCTGGAGATTCCGCGCGCCTACGTGCAGGTCCATTCGTCGAATGCGGACCTCGTGGTTGGCGCGCTCGTGATTTTTTGCGCGCTGGTGTTTCCTGAAGGCATTGCGCCGAAGCTCGCCGCGCTGCTGGCCGCGCCGCTGCGGGCGCGACGCTGTGTGGCGGGCGCGGCGGCTTCGTCGCAGCGCGGCGTGGAGGGGCAGCCATGAACGCTCGTGTCGAACTGGCGCTCGAAGCGTCGAACCTCGTCAAGTCGTTTGGGGGCTTCACGGCCGTCAACGGCGTGTCGTTTTCCATCGGCCCGGCCGAGGCCGTGGCGATCATCGGTCCCAACGGCGCGGGCAAGAGCACGCTGTTCGACCTGCTCACCGGACGCAAGCTGCCCGATAGCGGCCAGGTGCGCGTGTTCGGCGCGCCCGTCACGCGGCAGCCGCCGTGGCGGCGCGCGAAGCACGGCATCGGCCGCTCGTTTCAGGTGAGCAGCGTGTTTCCCGGCTACACGGCGCTAGAAAACGTGCAGATCGGGCTGATGCTGGCGCAGGGGCGTGCATGGAATCTGTTGCGGCCGGCCACGCGCACGAGCCGCGACGAAGCGAACGTCCTGCTCGAAAAGGTGGGCCTCGCGGGCAAGCGCGAGGTGCTGTCCGGCGAGCTTTCGTATGGCGACCAGCGCAAGCTCGAACTGGCCGTGGCGCTCTCGACGGGCCCGCGGCTCCTGCTGCTCGACGAGCCGACGGCCGGCATGGGACGCGATGAGTCGCGCGACTGCCTGAGCCTGATCTACGCGATTGCCGCGCAAGAAAAGATGCCGATGGTGTTCGTCGAGCACGACATGGATATCGTATTTTCGTTTGCAACCCGCGTGATGGTGCTGGTGGCCGGGAGCGTGCTGATCGACGGCACGCCGGACGCGGTGCGCTCGGACGAGCGCGTGAAGGAGGCCTATTTTGGAGAAGCGATCTGACGAAGCGCTGCGCGTTGCAGGACTCGACGCGGGCTACGGCCGCGTGAAGGTGATACGCGACGGCGCGATTACGGTGGGGCACGGCGAGGTGGTCGGGCTGATCGGGCGCAACGGCGCGGGCAAGACGACCTTCATCTCGTCGGTCGCGGGACTCGTGATGCCGAGCGCGGGGCGCATCGCGCTGGACGGCGTCGATATCGCCACGCTCTCGCCGAGCAAGCGCGTGGCGGCGGGTCTCGCGCTCGTGCCCAGCGGCGGGCGCCTGTTCCGCTCGCTCACGGTGGCCGAGAACCTGACCATCGGCGTGAAGACGCCCGCGCCTGGCCAGCTCGAAGGCGTGTTCGATCTTTTCCCCGAGCTGCACAAGCTGCGGCTGCGCTATGCGGGGAAACTCTCCGGCGGCGAGCGCCAGATGGTCGCGATCGCGCGCGCGCTGATGCTCGAGCCGCGCCTGCTGCTGCTCGACGAGCCCAGCGAAGGGCTCGCGCCCGTGGTGGTGCTGCGGCTCGCGAAGGCGATCGACAAGCTGCGCGCGGACGGCATGGCCATGCTGATCGCCGAGCAGAACGCGAAGTTCGCGGACCTGATTTGCCAGCGCTGGTATTCGATCGACAAGGGGACGATCGCGCCGCTGGGGAAAGAGCCGCTCGGGTTAGAGGCTTCGGTGGCGACAGCAGCGTCCGCATGTTCTGCGCCACCGCCGCCCGATGCGCTCAGCTTGCGTAAAGATTCGGGAACTGCCCGGTTGTGCTGATGACAGTGGTGCGGGTCTCGAGGTACGGGTCGAGCGCATCGATACCGTTCTCGCGGCCCCAGCCGCTCGTCTTGAACCCGCCATAGGGTGTGGACCAGCGCAGGAACGAGTAGGTGTTGACCCAGACCATGCCGGCTTCGATGCGGTTCGAGACGCGGTGGGCGCGTCCCACGTCGCGCGTCCACAGGCCCGCGGTGAGGCCATAGGGCGTGTCGTTCGCGAGCGCGATGGCCTCGTCCTCGCCATCGAACGGAATCAGCGAGGCCACCGGCCCGAAGATCTCGTCGCGCGCGATGCGCATGCTATTGTTCACGCCCGCGAAGACGGTTGGTTCTACGAAGTATCCAGCGGCGAGCTCGGGCGTCGCGATGCGATGCCCGCCCGCGATGAGTTCCGCGCCATCCTCCTTGCCGAACCCGATGTACGAGAGCGTCTTGTTCAACTGGTCCTCGTGCGCCTGCGGGCCCATATGATTCGTGTCGACGGAAGGCAGGCCCACGCGCACCGCACGCGCGCGCGAGCGGAACGCCTCGACCACGCGCTCGTAGATGGGCCGCTCGACCAGCACGCGCGAGCCCAGCGCACAGCTTTGCCCCGTGAGCCGCCACGCGGACGCCGTTGCCGCGTTGATCGCGTTGTCGAGATCGGCGTCGGCGAAGAGGATGTGCGGGGCCTTGCCGCCCAGCTCGAAGGTGAAGCGCTTGAGATTGTCGGCGCCGTCGCGGACCATGTGCTTCGCGGTCTGGGTCGAGCCCGTGAACGAAATCTTGTTGACGTCGGGATGCTGGACGAGATGCGCGCCGGCCGTGCGGCCGAAGCCGGGCACCACGTTGAACACGCCGCGCGGGACGCCGGCCTCGTGCATCAAGCGGGCGAGCTCCAGCGCCGAGACGGGTGTCTGCTCGGCGGCCTTGACCACGACCGTGCAACCGGCCGCGAGCGCGGCGCCGATCTTCAGGCAGGTCGCGAGCAGCGGCGCATTCCACGGAATGATCGCGCCCACCACGCCCACGGGCACGCGCGTGGTGAAGGCGTGCACGCTGTCGTCGATGGGGATCGTCGTGCCTTGCGCCTTGTCCGCGAGCGAGGCGAACCATTGATACCACTGAACCTGCGCCGTGAGGCTCGCGCGATGCTCGCGCACGAGATTGCCGTTGTCGCGCGATTCGATGACGGCGAGCTCGGGAATCGCCGCGCTGAACAGGTCGGCGAAACGGCGCAGCAGCGCCGCTCGCTCGTGGCCCGGCATGCGCCGCCACGGACCATTGAACGCGGCGCGCGCGGCTGCCACGGCGCGGTCGATGTCGGCGCGGCCGCCCATCGGCGCGATGGCCCACGGCTTGCCCGTGGCCGGATCGATGCTTTCGACGAGCTCGCCGTCGATGGGGCTGACCCATTCGCCGTCGATATAGAGGTGTTCGTAGCGGCGCAGCGGCGCGTCGTGCTGCGCGCTCACAGGGGCGATGGACATGCGTGTCTCCAGTGTCGGTGTTGGGTGTCGTGCGGGACAGAGGCGCGGCGCCGGCCTGGATTGCTGCGGCGCGCCGCGCGCGGCCCTTCGCAAGCTGAACACTATGCCCTTGCCCCATGGGGCGTCCATGCCACTGCGCGATTCGTTCCGGAATCTGAAAACGCGGGCATGCCGCAAGCGGGGCCGCGCGATTCGGCGGTATCGAAGCGGCGCTTCGATTTTTCGCCATTGGTCGCGAGCGGCCCGCACAGTAAGCTGAAATGCCATTATCAGGAGACTTGTGACCATGCCCGAAACCCAAGGCCCGCTGGCCGGTGTCCGGATCGTCGAACTGGGCGGCGTCGGCCCGGTGCCGTTCTGCTGCATGCTGTTGTCGGACCTCGGCGCCGACGTGATCCGTATCGATCGCCCGCCCGGCTACGACGGCGGTGTATCGGGCGATCCGCGTTTCAATCTGCTCAACCGCGGCCGGCGTAGCGCGGCGCTCGACCTCAAGCAGCCCGATGCCGCGGCCGCGGTCCTGAAGCTGGTCGCGAAAGCCGACGCGCTGGTCGAGGGTTTTCGGCCTGGCGTCGCGGAGAAGCTGGGCCTTGGGCCCGAGGCCTGTCTCGCGGCGAATCCCGCGCTGGTCTATGGCCGCATGACGGGCTGGGGGCAGGACGGCCCGCTCGCCCAGGCGCCGGGGCACGACGTCAATTACATCTCGCTGACGGGGGTGCTCCATGCGATCGGGCCGGCCGGGGGGGCGCCTGCCATTCCGCTCAATCTCGCCGGTGATTTTGGCGGCGGCTCGCTTTATCTGGCGCTCGGAGTGGTATCGGCGATTCTCGAGAGCCGGCGCTCGGGCAAGGGGCAGGTGGTCGACGCGGCGATGGTCGATGGTTCGGCCTCGCTGATGACGCTGTGCTATGGGATGCTCGCGAGCGGCTACTGGAAGGACCAGCGCGGCAGCAACCGGCTCGATTCGGGGGCGCCCTGGTACAACGTGTATGAGACCAGGGATGGACGCTGGCTCAGCGTGGGCTCGAACGAAGCGCGGTTCTGGCGCAATACGCTGGAGTTGCTGGGGCTCGAGGAGGCCGATATGCCCGATCAGCATGATGCGTCGCGCTGGCCTGAGGTGCATGAGCGGTTTGCGGCGATCTTTCGTACGCGTACGCGGGATGAGTGGTGTGCGTTGGCTGAGGGGCGCGAGGTTTGCTTTGCGCCGGTGCTCTCGATGACGGAAGCGCCTGCGCATCCGCATTTGCGGGCGCGGGGGACGTTTGTTGAGAGGGATGGGGTTGTGCAGCCTGCACCGGCGCCGCGGTTTAGTCGTACGCCTGGGGCGATTCAGAGGTCGCCTGCACAGCCCGGTGAGCATACGGAGGAAGTGCTGCGCGATTGGGGTTTTAGTGCCGAAGAGCTTGGTGCCTTGCGGGAGGGGCGGGTGGTTGTTTGAGTTTTTTTTGGGCGCTGCCGATGTTTATGCGTTTCCTTGTGTTCGTGTCGGTATGCCTGGGTTGCCCCTGTGCGGGGCGGCACCTACTTTCTTTGCGGCGGCAAAGAAAGTAGGCAAAGAAAGCCGCTCAAACCGCCAGTGTGACGAAGTCCGCAAACAGCCGTTTAGGGGGAATGGTATAGGAGCATCCGTCATTTCGCACCACCAAACAAAGTGACAAGGCACTCGCACATCCGGCGGCGCTGCGCGCGCCGTGGGGCATAACCGAACACCAGTGGGGCGCATGCGCGGTCGTGTGTGCAGATAGTACCCCTGGTTTTCCCTTGCAGACCCGACCGCTGCGCGCGTAGCGAGCAGCGGGATGAATGAGTCCTTTGTCACTGAGTGGTATGGCGCGAGATGGCAGACGCTCCGGAACCGCTCCGGCGGAAGGCGAGTGGAGTACTGCGTCACACTAGCGGTGTGAGCCGCTTTCTTTTGCTTACTTTTCTTTGCGGCTGCAAAGAAAAGTAAGTGCCGCCCCGCACAGGGGCAACCCTGGCATACCGACACGAAACCAAGGAAACGCGCAAAGCGCGGGAAAAATCCACCAAAAAACTAAGGACCCCAAACAACAAAAAATCAACCTTCGAAAAATCCGAATCACCGCTTCAAATTTAACCAGTTGGATCAAGAAACGCCCGGCCCTAATCTACACCCAGTGATGCCCGACCCAAAGAACGAGGCAAAACCCATCAACTGGAGCGAAGACAAATGCAAGCGAATTTTCTGGATGAATCGCAGACGATGTGGCTCGACACCGTCAACCGTTTCATGGACAACGAGATCACCGTCGAGTACGTGCGCCAGTGCGACATGAATCGCGACTACCCGTACGAGGCCTACGAAAAGATTGCGAAGCAGGGCTGGCTCGGCATCCTGATTCCCGAGGAAGCGGGCGGTTCGGGCGGCGATATTTTCGACTACTCGCTGATGGCCGAAGGTCTGGGCAAGTTCGGTTTCGACTTCGCGTGCTCGGTGCTCGTGCCGACTTTCACTGCGATGAACATCATCAAGTTCGGCACGCCGGAGCAAAAGAAAAAATACGTGCAGCCGTTCATCGACGGCAAGATCCGCTTCTCGGTGTCGATCTCGGAGCCCGATGCGGGTTCGGATGCCGCGAACACGAAGACGCGCGCTCGCCGTGACAGCAATGGCGACTGGATCGTGAGCGGCCAGAAGCTCTGGTGCAGCGGCGCGGCGGCGAAGGACACTGTGATCGCGATGCTCGTGCGCACGAGCACCGACGACAAGCACAAGGGTCTCTCGGTCCTGCTGATCCCCAACGATACGCCGGGCATGGTCATCAACAAGCTGCCGACGCTCTCGCGTCACGCCACGGGCACGACCGAGATTTTCCTCGACGAAGTGCGCGTACCGGGCGATGCGCTGCTCGGCGAAGAAGGTCAGGGCTGGAAGATCATCACGGAGCATCTGGAGCTCGAACGCTGCGCCGTCGCCGCCGCCTATACGGGCAATGCGCAGCAGGCCGTCAACACGGCCACGCGCTATGCGCACGAGCGCATCCAGTTCGATCATCAGCTCTACGACTTCCAGGTCATTCGCCACATGCTGGCCGATTGCCAGACCAAGGTCGATGCCGCGCGCCTGCTTTGCTATCGCGCTGCGCAGATGGCCGCGAATCACGTGCCGTGCAGCCGCGAAGTTTCGATGGCCAAGCTCTATGGCTCGGAAACGCTCAAGGAATGCGCGCTCGCGGGCATGCAGATCCTGGGCGGCTACGCGAACCTGCCCGAGGCCGACATGGAGCGCTATCTGCGCGAAAGCATCCAGTCGACCATCGGCGGCGGCACTTCGCAGATCCAGCGCACGATCATCGCGAAGTCGATGCGTCAGTAAGGGCGCACGCGTCACGCAGGGACACCAATGCGGGGCGGCTGGGTATCGCCGTCCCGTCCACGAAATTTTCTGGAGACAGGGCAATGAGCGTAGTTAACAACAGCATCAACATCCCGCTGGACGAACTGGAGATCGGCCACAAGTTCCGCTCGCCGGGCCGCACGGTGACCGAAAGCGATGTCGTGATGTTCTGCATGTTCACGGGTAACTGGATCGAAATCCACTCGAACAAGGAATACGCCGAGAAGACCCGCTGGGGCGAGCGCATCGTGCAAGGCATGCTGACGTTCTCGCTGATCTCGGGCCTGCTGCAGTTCGGTCCCGCGATCCAGGCGAACTACGGCGTGGACAAGATGCGCTTCCTGAACCCCGTGAAGATCGGCGACACGGTCTACGCGAGCGCCGAGGTGATCGCGAAGAAGGACAAGGACGAGAAGTTCGGCGTAGGCACGATGCTGATCCAGGCGTACAACCAGCGCGGCGAGATCGTGCAGCGCAGCGAATGGAGCCTCTTGATGCTGCGCCGCCGCGCGGACCTCGAGGCGCTGATCGCCGAAGCGCAGCCCGACTTCAAGGCCTGAGGAGCATCGGCATGAGTCCCCAACCCGTAGCGGCCATCGTCGGCATGGGCGATGCGTACGCGTCGCTCGCGAACAGGAAGGACCCGTTGCAACTGGCCGCCGAGGCGACGCTTAATGCGCTCGCCGACGCGGGTATTCGCAAGGACCAGGTCGACGCGGTGTTCACGGGCCGTTCGCCGTGGGCCGACAAGCGCTCGCAGTGGAGCAACATCTTCATCTCGCACATGCAGATGCCGGTGAAGATCACGAGCGAGCTGACGATGCACGGCGCCGGGCTGACCTCGACGCTGGCGATCGCCGCGCAGATGATCGCGGCCGGCCAGGCCGAATACGTGCTTTGCCTGCAGAGCGACGCGACCGAGCTGTTCGTCGACGCGGTCGCGATGGGCGCGGAGGCCGACGCCGATCCGCAGTTCGAGATTCCCTATGGTCCGACGATTCCGGCGCTCTACGCGCAGGCCGCGCACCGCTACTTCCACGAGTTCGGCATCACCGAAGCCGATCTCGCCGATGTCGCCGTCGCGAACCAGCGCTGGGGCCGCCATCATCCGCACGCGGCGAAGGCGAAGTTCGGCGAGATCGACCGCGCGAAGGTGCTCTCGTCGCCCTATGTGGCCACGCCGCTGCGCCGCTGGATGTGCTCCACGTGGGGCGGCGGCACGGGCGGCGCGCTCGTCGTCACGTCGCCCGAGAACGCGCGTGGCGCACGCAATCCCGTCTATCTGATGGGCTATGGTTCGGCGACCACGCACGAGTACTTGACCGACCGCATGAACATGCGGGGGTGCCGCTACGAAAGCCTTGGCGCGTTCCCGAACCTGACCACGACGGCGACCGCGGAAGCGGCGCGCCAGGCCTGGGCGATGTCGGGCCTGAGCCCCGCCGATATCAATATGGCGCAGATCTCGGTCAACTTCGCGCACATGGGGCCGATGGTGATGGAGGATCTGGGCTTCGCGAAGAAGGGGCACGGCATCGACCTCTATCGCGAGGGCCGCACCGGCGTGGACGGCGACCTGCCCACCGACACCAACGGCGGCTGGCTGTCGTTCGGACAGCCAGGCATTTCGTGCAACATGGACAGCATCGTCGAGGCGGTGCGCCAGTTGCGCGGCGAGCCGCTGGGCCTCGCGCCCGCGCGTCGTCCGCGCACCGTGCTCGTGCAGGGCGCGGGCGGGATGCTGGCCGCCGGTGCGGTGCTGCTGCTGTCGTCCGCGACGTGATATCCGATTGAGAGCATTCCATGACAGACACTCATACGCTCAACGGCTGGCCGCAGCCGTATCGCCTGCCCGATGCCGAGCCCTACTGGGCCGCGCTGGCCGAAGACCGGCTCACGTACCAGCACTGCAACGACTGCGCCCAGGCCGTCTGGCCCGCCCATTCGTTCTGCACGCACTGCGGCTCGCGCTCGCTCGACTGGCGGCAGTCGGCTGGCCGCGGCAAGGTCTGGTCGTACAGCACGGTCATGCGCGGCCCGACGCCGGTATGGGCCGCCATCGTGCCGTACACGGTCGGCTTCATCCAGATGGACGAAGGCTATTTCCTGTTTTCGCAGATCGACGCCGATCCGGATACCATCGAGATCGGCCAGCGCGTGGCGGTGCGCATCGTGCAGCGCGGCGAGCAGAAGCTGCCGATATTCGTGCCGGCATAGCGGCAAGAATAGAGCCCAAACAAAGGAGACATCGTGAGACACATTCAAGGGGCACGCCCCGGCGGGAGGCATCATGGCCGGACCGCTTGAAGGCGTGCGCATTCTCGATCTCACGTCCAATTTCATGGGCCCGTATGCCTCGCTGCTGCTGGCCGACATGGGCGCGGACGTCTGCAAGATCGAATCGCGCGAGGGCGACACGACGCGCAATATCGGCCCGTCGCGCCATCCGGGCATGGGGCCGATCTTTCTGCATCTGAATCGCAACAAGCGCAGCCTCGTGCTCGACCTCAAGCATCCGGACGGTATCGGCGCGCTCAGGCGCATGGCGGCAAGCGCCGACGTCCTGCTGTACAGCATGCGTGCGCACACGATGGCGAAGCTCGGCATCGCCTACGAGGACGTGCGGCACCTGAACCCGCGCATCATCTATTGCGGGGCGTTCGGCTTCGGCCAGAACGGGCCTTATGCGACGCGTCCCGCCTATGACGACCTGATCCAGGCGGCGGTCGGCATGCCGGTGCTGCAAAGCCGCAAGTCGGGTCCGCCCGATTACGTTGCGACGGCGGTTGCCGATCGCGTCGTCGGCATGGCTACCAGCAATGCGGTGGCGATGGCGCTGTACCGGCGCGAGAAGAGCGGCGTGGGCCAGCAGGTATTCGTGCCGATGCTGGAGACGTTCGCGCATTTCGTGCTCGGCGATCATCTGTACGGCCATACCTTCGTGCCGCCGCTTGGCGACTGGGGCTACGCGCGCATGATGAATCCCGACCGCCGGCCTTATCGCACGCGCGACGGCTATATCGGCGTCAACGTGTATGCCGATCATCACTGGCGGCGCTTCTTCGTGCTCTCGGGGCATCCGGAGATGGCCGACGATGCGCGCTTCGCGACCATAGGCGGACGCACCGAGCATATCGCGCATCTATACGCGTTTCTCGCGCAGGTGTTCGAAACGAAGACCACGGCCGAATGGGTCGCGCTGCTGAGCGAAGCGGACATTCCCGTGATCGAAATGAATACGCCGGCCACGCTGATCGACGATCCGCACATGAAGGCGGTGGGCTTCTTCGCCGAGCAGGAGCATCCCTCCGAGGGCACGATCCGGACGCTAGGGATTCCTCAGCAATGGAGCGAGAGCGCGCCGGAGCTGCGCTATCCGGCGCCGCGCCTCGGCGAACAGACGGCGCAGCTACTGGCGGAATACGGCTTCGGCCAGAACGAGATTGACGCGATGATCCACTCGGGCGGCGCATGGACGCCCGCTGCGAACGCCGCGTGATTAACAAGCAAGGGAGATAACCATGTTGCGCGATTTGCCGTTGGCCGGTGTCGTGGTGGTGGAACTGAGCGATAGCGCGTCGGCGCCGTTCAGCGGGCGCATCCTCGCGGCGCTGGGCGCCGAGGTCTGGAAGATCGAGCGGCCGTCGGGCGATTCGGCGCGTGGCTGGGGGCCGAGCAAGTGGAAGGGCAGCGGCGCGGCGTATCACGCGCTCAATCGCGGCAAGCGCACGATCTGCCTCGACATCAAGGACCGCGATCAGCTCGCGACGCTGCACCAGTTGATCGCCGAGCACGCCGATGTGTTCATCCACAATCTCCGGCCCGGCTCCAGCGCGGGCTATGGACTCGACGCGGACAGCCTGCGCGTGACGAAGCCAGAGCTCGTTTATTGCGAGGTGGGCGCGTTCGGCCACGTGGGGCCGATGAATACGCTGCCCGGCTACGATCCGCTCATGCAGGCGTTCTCGGGGATCATGAGCATCACCGGCGAGGAGGGCCAGGCGCCCGCGCGCGCGGGCGTGTCGATCGTCGACTTCGGCACCGGCATGTGGGCCGTGATCGGCATTCTGTCCGCGCTGTATCGCCGGCAAGTGAAGCATTGCGGCGCGACCGTGAACAGCTCGCTGCTGGAGACGGCGATTGCGTGGATGTCGGTCGGCATCGCGAACTTCAGCGCGGACGGCGAGGAAGGCAGCCGGCACGGCTCGGGCGTGGCTTTCATCGTGCCGCATCGCGCGTATGGCGCGGCCGACGGCTATCTGATCGTGAGCGCGGCCAACGACGCGCTGTTCGCGAAGCTTTGCGCGGCGCTCGATCACCCCGAGTGGGCCACCGACGATCGCTTCGCCACCAATGCCGGACGGCTCAAGAACCGCGTGGAAATCGACCGCCTGATTGGCGAGCGCCTCGCGAGCGGCACGCGCGAAGCCTGGCAGGCGCGGCTCCAGGCGGCCGGCATTCCCGTCGCGCCGATCCAGACCACGGCCGAGGTGGTCGGGCACGAGCAGACGCGCGCGCTCGGCATCATCGAAACGCCGCCCGACGACGAGATCGGCCTCGTGGGCCTGCCGCTCTCGTTCGACGGCAAGCGGCCGCCGCCGCTGCATGCCGCGCGCGAGATCGGTGCCGACAACGACCGGCTCGAAAGCCTGCTGAAATTGCCCCGGCAGACGGCACAATAGGCACAAAGCGCGGCCGCACCAGGCGAGCCACGGAGCGCCACGCACGGGCGGACGGTGTACGATAAACCGGTTCCGCCCGTGTGGCGTTGCGTAGAAGGGTAAAAAGGGCGGGCAAGAGAGGAGACATGAGCACCTTCAACCGGCTGCATCTGATCCGGCAGGTTGATCTGTTTACGCTGAAACTATTCGTTTCGGCGGTGGAGGAACAACAGATCGGCCTTGCCGCCATTCGCGAGAACATTGCCGCCTCCACGGCGACCAAACGTATTCAGGACCTCGAAGATATTGCCGGCATCAAGCTGCTCGAGCGCGGCCCCAAAGGCGTCGTGCCGAGCCCCGCGGGCGCCGTGCTGGTGCGCTACATCCGGCGCATCTTCGAGAATCTCGACGACATGCGCGCCGAGGTCGCGTCGTTTACCGAGGGCATGCGCGGCGAGCTCGCGATTGCGTCGGCGCGCACGATCATCGTGCCGTTCATCGCGCGCGAACTGGGCGACTTCAAGCGTGAATATCCGCTGGTCGATCTCGTGGTGCGCGAGATCGAGAACGCCGACATCGTGCATGCGGTTGCGCGCGGCGAGGTCGACGTGGGCGTGTTCGCGGCTGCGCACGAGCTCGATCTGGGCGGCGTGGACGTGACGCCGTACCGGACCGACCGCCTGATCGCCGTGGTGCCGCAGGGGCATCGGTTAAGCGCCCGCGCGAGCGTCTCGTTCGCCGACCTGCTGCCCGAGAACATCATCGCCGTCAATGCGATGCAGAGCGCGCTGCAGGTCGCGGCGCGGCGCCTGGGCGCCGAGTTCGCACCGCCTTATACCGTGAGCAGCGCCGGTGTTGCGGTGAGTCTCGTGGAAGCGGGGATGGGCGTGTCCATTCAGCCCGAATCGTTCGTGAGCCATGAATTGTTTGGCCGCGTCGCGGTGCTGGAATTCGCCGAGCCGTGGGCCGTGAGGCACATTCATATCGCGACCGCGCGCGGGCGCGAGGTCAATCCCATTGCGTCGGCGCTGATCCGCCAACTGCTGGACCGGCCGCGCGAGGGCGCGGCGGCCTGAGCGTGGCCGTGGTTCGAAGCCAGCGGAATTCCAGGGTACGGAACGGCGCGGCTGCGCAAATTGACGGGCGCTCGCGCGCGACTCATTCTGACCAGATACCGGGTGCCCGAGCCAATACGGTCTGGCGCTTGTGCTGGCGCTCGCTCATGCGTAGCGCCGCAAAAATACGCGAAAGGGAAGAGCATGACTGAAGCACCCATACCGGACTCGACGGACGATGTAACCCGCGAGCCTATCCATACCCGCAATATCCACTTCGACGGCTTCCGGCGCAGCGACGGCCTGTTCGAGATCGTCGGCCAGCTTGCCGACCGCAAGCCACACGAATTTACGCCGCCTGGCGGCGTGCGCGTGGTGCCGCCGAACGAGCCTGTTCATGACATGGGCGTGCGGGTCGTCTTCGACATCGACATGGTTATTCGCGCCGTGTTCACCACCATGCGCTCGTATCCGTATCGCGAGTGCTCGGGCGGCGGCGACTCGTTGCAGGCGCTCGTGGGGCTGCGCATCGGCGCGGGCTGGAACGGCGAAGTCCGCAAGCGCCTGCCCACCGGAGAGACCTGCACGCACCTGCGCGAGATCCTGATTCCGCTGGCCACGGCGGCGATTCAGGCCGTCAATCCGCTGCGCTCGCAGGTGCTGCTGGAGGCCACCGACGCGGACGGCAAGCCGCTCAAGATCGATAGCTGCTATGCCTATGGCGCCTCGCGCGAACTCGTTTTGCGGCGCTGGCCGGCATTTCATCGTCCGGCCGGGTCGTGATTGCAGTGCCCGTTGCCGGGCGGCTTGCGTATCAGTACACGACGGAGTGCGCGACGGCGCGGGCGGCCACCGTATCGGCGCGAATCATGTCGGCGCCTTTCTCGCCGATCATGATGCAGGCCGCGTTGGTGTTGCCCGCCACGATGCGCGGCATGATCGAGGCATCGACCACGCGCCGCGCGCCGCGCGCCACGCACGCGCGGAATGCCGACGCGTTGCGCGGCCGCGATGAAATCGTCGGCCGTCGGGTGCGTGATCGCCGCGTCGCTCACATGGAGCGGACCGTTGCCGCCGTGCCACGCATCGGCGCCGCGTTGATTGGTTTCGGAGCGCATGAAATACGGCAGCACGTCGGCCCAGCCCCAGCCTTCGTTGCCGAGCGCGGCCCAGTGGTCGAAGTCGGGCGGCTGGCCGCGCATATAGATCATGCCGTTGATCGAACTGCTGCCGCCCAGGCCTTTCCCGCGCGGCCAGTACACCTTGCGGCCGCCGAGCGTGGGCACCGGCTCGGTATCGAAGGCCCAGTTAAAGCGCTTGTCCATGAACAGCTTGCCCGCGCCCGCGGGCGTGCGGACCCAGAAGTTGTTCATGTCCGGACCGGCCTCGACGAGCAGCACCCGCACGGCGGGGTCCTCGGAGAGGCGGCTCGCGACGACGCAGCCCGACGAGCCGGCGCCCACTACGATGTAGTCGTAGATTTCCATTGAACGCGTTGTCCTGTTCTGATCCCGCCAGCGGCGGGATGAATGCAGTTGTTATGACGTTGTGATGACGCGTCGTCAGGGTAGGCGCACGGCGTTGCCGCGCCAACTGAGCATTTACGAAGCACGGCTTCGGACATTTCGAAGCCGGCCGCGCGAGCATGCCGCCTTGGGATTGCGCGGAGTGACGTGCGCCGCTTATTGACGCGCGGCGTCGACGATGGCCTTCGACGGCAGCGTCGCGCTCGCGGGCACCACTTCGTCGACATCGAGAATGGGCTGCCCGTACTGCGCGCTCTTCGCGATCTTGCCGATGTAGACGGGCACGCTCGCCTCGTGATCGTCCTGACCGAAACGCAGCTTGCCGCGCAGCGTATCGAAGGAATTCGTTGTGAGCGCATGCATCACGGCGTCGGGGCTCGTCGAGCGTGCGGCGGCCACGGCCTGGGCCCAGGTCGTCACGCAGTCATAGGCCACGCTGGTCCAGTCGGACGGATAGCTGCCCGTGCGCGCCTTGAACTGTTCGACGAACGCCTTGCCTTGCGGGGTTTTTTCGATCTCGTTGAACGGCGCGTACTGATAGCCTTCGGTGCCGATGGGCGCGTCGTTGCCGAGATTCTTCAGCGTGGTCGCGTCGAGCACCGTCATGAAGTGGTTGTCGATCTGCTTGAAGAAGCCCACGGCGTTGGCCTGCTTCGAGAACGTGACCAGATCGGCGCCGTAGATCTGCGCCCACACATAGTCGGGTTTGGCCGCGAGAATCTTGTTGATGCTGGCCGTGTAGTCGATCGCGCCGAGCTTCGGATATTCCTCGACCACGATCTGGGCCTGCGGATTGAGCGCCTTCATGAGCGTCTTGAAGCGCTCGGCGGCCGAGCGTCCGCCCGCGTAGTCGGGCACGAGCAGCGCATAGCGCTTGTAGGGCTGTTTGGCGAGGCGCGCGGTGACGGCGCGCATCAGCATGTAGGTGGTGGGCGCCATCGAGAACACATAGGGCTGATAGTCCTTCATCGTGATCTCTTCGGCCGCGGAAACGGCGACGCACATCGGCACCTTGAACTTGGCCGACACCATCTTGCTCACGGCGAGCGTGCTGCCCGACGAGATCGGCGAAAGCAGCAGCGAAGCGCCCGACTGCACGAGCGCGCTGGCCTGCGTGATCGCGCGCTGCGGGTTGGTGCCGTTGTCCTGCTGGTCGAAGGTCACGGGTTGGCCGAGCACGCCGCCATGCTGGTTGATGTTGTCGAGCGCGAACTGGACGCCCGCGAGCGACTGCTGGCCGAGCGACGATGCGGGGCCGCTCAGATCGAGCGACGCGACGATTTTCGCGGGCGGGGTGGCGAGCGCATCGACGCTCGCGAGGCAGCACGACAGCGCCAGCAGCGCGGAGGCGAGCGGCGTGCGCACGAGGGGGAGGGATCTCATTGACGTGTCTCCAGTGTGTGGTGTTTGTCCAGCCGTTGTACTGCGCCGGCATCGACCTGCACAAGCACGTGGCCGTGAAGGTTCCGTGCTTTGGAAACGCGGGAGAGGTGGGCTTTAAATTCGGTATGCTAACTGTAAACGCCGACGAATCTGGAATGCTTCGGCGCGGCGTGTCTCTGTCAAGCGCAGGCCTTCGCGCGCTGCGAATGCAGCCCCGCCGCATTCGCATGCCGCAGCAGAAAGCGCAGCACAGTATCGCCGAACGCGTCGTTCTGGTCGCCTGCGATCGTGTGCCCGGCGTCGCGCACGTTCACGTATTCCGCGTGCGGGCACAGGCGCAGAAACGCCCGCGCGCCCGCTTCGCTGACGACCTCCGAGCTTTGGCCGCGCACGAGCAGCGTGGGCAGGCTCAGGTTGCGCGCACAGGTCGAGAGGCGCGACTCGCGGCGCGCGAGATCGCGCGGCCAGGCGGCGAAGCCGGGGTCCCAGTGCCAGTGGTATCGCCCGTCGTCGCCGCAGCGCACGCTCCGCATCAGGCCTTCCGCGCTCGACGGCTGCGCCCGCAAGCGTTGTAACGCGGCATCGACTTCGTCGAGTGCGGTAAAGCCGTCGGGCCGTTGCCGCATGAACGATTGCAGCCGCGTGACGGCCGCGCTCTCCGTTTGCGGCGCGATGTTGACGAGCACGAGCGCGTGCGCATTCAGATAACGCTCGCCCACGGCGAGCAGGCTCGTGCTGCCGCCCATGCCCGCTCCCACGAGCACCGGCGCGCGCCCGTCGAGCGTGGCCGCGACGCATTCGAGGTCGCGGACCATCGCACCCTGGCTATAGTTGCAGACGGGCGACCAGTCGGAGTCGCCATGTCCTCGCGCGTCGAAGGCGATCGCATGGAAGCCCGCCGCGGCCAGCGCCTGGGCCGTCCGGCTCCAGGCGTGACGGGTCTGGCCGCTGCCGTGCAGCAGGATTACGGGCGTGCCTTCCGGGTCGCCCCAGACGTCGCCGGCGAGGCGGGTGCCGTCCGCGCTTGTCCATACGCGCGTGGGGGCGGGCGTGTCGCGCACGCGCGCCGGGGTTTGCGTCAAAGTCGTCACGATCGAACCTGTCTTGCGCTACGGGCATTTCCCTATGGATGGGTGGGTTTCCGCGATGCGGCGTTGAGTTCGCGGCGCGGAACGCTCAGGCATACGTTCCGCGCATGGCCGGATGGCGTCAATGCCGGCAGCCCACGCGTTCCGTACTCCGAAAGAGCGGGCTGACGATGGCGATGGCGTCAATCGTTTGGCCGCTGCCTTACTTGCCCATCGGCTTGGCGAACATCATGTGCGACATGCCGCCGTCGCACGCTATGGCCTGGGCGGTGATATAGCCGGCCGCGGGCGACGCGAGATACACGATGAGGTCGGCCACTTCCTCGGGCTGGCCCACGCGGCTCATCGGCAGCATCGTGGCGAGCTGGTCGAGGAGTTCCTGCGGCACCGACCCGCGCGCCATGGGCGTGTCGATGACGCCGGGCAGCACCACGTTCACGCGCACGCCATACGCCGCCCACTCGTGCGCCATCTGGCGGCTCAGCGTGATGAGCGCGGCCTTGCTCGGCCCATAGGCGCCGCCCTGCGAATAGCCGTGCACGCCGGCCAGCGAGGCGGTGTTCACGATGGCCGCGTGCGGGCTCTCTTTCAGCCAGGGCAGCGCGCTGCGCGCGACCATGAGCGCGCCGTCCACGTTGACCTGGAAGCCGGCGCGCCATTGGTCCAGCGAAACGTCCTCCAGCATCGCCGGGCGAACCAGCGCGGCGGTGTTGATGACCACGTCGAGCTTGCCGAACTTCCGGATCGTCCGGTCGATCGCGGCGTCGATGTCGGCCTGTTTCGAAACGTCGAGGCCGACCGAAATCGCCTGACCGCCCTGGCTCGCAATCTCGGCCGCGACGCGTTCGGCCTCGCCGGCACGCAGATCCGCGACGACGACCGCGCCGCCGTTCGCGGCGAACGCCTTCGCGCTTGCCTCGCCCATGCCGCTGCCGGCGCCCACGACGAGGGCGGTCAGACCGTTGATGCGCGAATGGACCATCCAGTCGCGCGGATGGGTTTTGATGGACTCAGCGTTCACGTCTTGTGTCTCCTGATGGGGGTTGAATGGCCTTTTTTTATTTCATCGACTCGCGTGCGCGTGAGCCTCCGGACCGAGCATACGCATGAGCGCCGCGACATTGCCAAGGCTTTCCAGATGGAAAACGGCATCGATCACATCGTCGATGCGCGCGGGGGACAGCACGTCCTCCGTGTTGCGGCGGAATTTGGCGGCAAGCTCGTCATTGGTCATGAAGCTCGACGACTCCGGCGAAGGACTGCCCTTCGGATAGCGCCGCTCGCCGATGAAGGTCTCGCCGCGCGCCTGAACCTCGATCTTCGCGGGACGGCTCGCAGCGTGACCGCTCAGGAGTGCGACGTAGTCCGGATGCACCTCGTGCGTGACCTTGCCCATCAGGTTCATCACCGAATCGCCGAACACGAGCTCGGGGTCCTGCCAGCCCTTGCCGGGCGGCACGCGGTGCGCGCCGAGCGCGAGCCCATGCGCAATGCTGAACTGCGCGTCGTGAACGTGCGCGATCTCGCGATTGAGCCAGACGGGCTGCTCCACGAAGCCCTCGACCCAGGCCTTGATGCCGTCGATCTCGGCGGGCGCGATATCGTGCTCTTCGACGATCTCGGTGAGGCTGTCGAGCAGCGCATGAAGGATGCGGCAGTGCGGATAGGGCTTGTAGGCCTGCTCGGCGGGAAAGAGCCACTCGGTGCCAAGGTCCGCCGCGATGCGCTCGGGTTCCCAGCGGCGCGTGCCGATGAAGCGGGGGAAGCCGTATTCGCGGTCGTCGAGAATCTGGACGTCGCCGCGATGACCGAATTCGGCCATGTGGGCGGCCGTCATCGCCGTCTGGGTGAGCGCGCCAGCCAGCAGGTACTTGATCGTCGAGCTGGGCGCATGCTGGAACCACGCGACCTGCGAATTCACGGGGGCGATGCTGCCCGCGATGCCGAGCGCGTTGGCGAGCACGTCGCTGGGCAGCGCCTTGAGCTTGACGATGGCCGCTGTCGCGCCGAACACGGTGCTGCTGTAGCCGTAGACGGGCGGCGGCGACACCTTGCCGTCGCGAGTGTCACGCAGATAGTCCATGGCCTTGCCAAGGCGATACGACATTTCGTGCGAGAGTGCGATCGCCTCGATCAGCGCGGTGCCGGACGCGCCGCGTGCCTCGGCGATGGCCAGCGCGCCGGGCAGCACATAGGGCGTGACGTGGCCGGGCGGCACGACCGCGTCCATGTCGAGCGCGTTGATCAGCTCCCCATTGGCGAACGCCGCACCGAAAATCGAGGCTTTCTCTCCCGTGCCCATGATGGTTGCGTCGCCGTTGCCGCCCATCGCGCGCGCATAGTCGATGCCGATGCGGCCTTTGGGCTCGCCCGTGGCGGCCACGGCGCAGCCGATCGAATCGAGCAGGATCCGTTTGCATTCCTCAACGACGGCGGAAGGGATACGGTCGAATTGGGTGTCGGTGGTGAAACGGGCAAGTTGTTCGACTAGGGTGGCGGGCATGGCTCGGTCCTGAGAGATGCAGGTCTGGAAGGCGGCGGGCGACGAGTGGCCGGTTCGGGCGCGGGCAAGGCAAGGCTCACACGCAGCGCGGCCGCCGAAGAGGAAAGTATCGGAATGCTTCAGGCTAACGAATGTTAGTTTTATGGAAGGCACGAGGGATCGCCATGCGTATTAATCCCTATCCGTGGGGAGCAACTGGATTATCTGCATTGCGGGGACGAATTGTATTGAGGGCTAACGGCTGTTAGGATGGTGCGATGGTGTACATCGAGCCGCCGCGGAGGAGACCTGTGGCGGGCTGTCCTGACTGATGAGGAATAGAGCTGATGAATCGAACCACCGATGCGGCCCGCGCGGCGCTGGCCCAGGTACTCGCCGCATGGAACGCGGCTGCGCACCACTGGGATGCGGACCTGTTGACGGCTGTCTATACGGACGACGCGCTGTTCTTCGGCGGACGTCCAGGCCATTCGGTGGGCGCGGGCGCGATTCGCGAGTATTTCGCTTCGTATGAAGACATGATCGAATCGGCCACGCTCGATCTCGTGGAGCAGCACTTCATCCGTCTCGCGGACGACTGCTTTCTTGCCCAGGGCTATGGCGAATTCGCGTTCGTCCTGAGCGGCGACCGGCCTTCGCGCTCGCGTTTGCGCACGACGCTCATCGTCGTGTTGCAGGCAGGTGAATGGAAGATTCGCCAGCACCATTTTTCGACCACGCCGGAGACGCCGCCTATCTAACGCCTGGCGTCGAGCGTCGACACGAGCTCACGTGGCGCACAAGTGACGCGTGAGGAACTCCAGCGCCGCCTCGCCAAACACGTCGTTGCGGTCGCCGGCCACCATGTGCCCGGCCTGCGCGACGTTCACGTATTCCGCATGCGGGCAGAGCTCGAGGAACTCCTGCACGCCCGCCTCGCTGACGACGTCCGAACTGCCGCCGCGCACGAGCAGCGTCGGCGGCGTCAGGTTGCGTGCGCAGGCGCCAAGGCGCGCATGGCGTCCGCGCGGGTCGGTCTGCCCGCTGAGGAATTGCGGATCCCAATGCCAGCGGTAGCGGCCGTCGCCGCTCAGGCGCACGTTTTTCGCGAGGCCTTGCAGATTGCGCGTGCGCGATTGCGAGGGACGATAGCGGCCGATCGCTTCCGCGACTTCATCGAGCGAAGCAAATCCGTCCGGGTTCTGCGCCATGAATGTGCGAATGCGCTCGACACCGGATGGCTCCGTGTACGGCACGATATCGACGAGGATCAGCGCGCTCGCGTCCACCCGTTGCTCGCCGATGGCGACGAGGCTCGTCGCGCCGCCCAGCGATGCCCCGACGAGCGCGGGCGGCCGTGGGTTCCGTATGCCGTTTTCCACGATGCCGTTTTCCACGAGTACGCAGCGCAGATCGGCGGCCAGCGCGTCGAGGCTGTAGTCGCCCTCGGCGCTCCAGTCCGAGTCGCCGTGTCCGCGCGCGTCGTAGGCAATGGCGAAATAGCCGGCCTGGCCGAGCCGCTCGCCCGTGCCGCCCCACGCGTGACGCGTCTGCCCGCCGCCGTGCAGCAGGACGACGGGCGCTCCTGCGGGGCTGCCCCAGGTGTCGCCCGCTAGCCGGACACCGCCCGAACCCTTCCACATGTGCATGGGCTGCGGGGTGCCTGGCAGGCGGCTTGCTGCTTTCATCGGGGGCCTCGTTGGGGGTGGGGGCCGCGCGCGGCGAGCGCGCCGCGGCGTACGGAACGTCGGCTTCGAACTTCGCCCAAGGACCGCGCCATGTCAATGCACACCGGCGTGGGGTTCCGTACAGTGAAAGGCCCGGCTTTTCCGGGGGGAAGAAATACGGTAACCTTCCAAATAATCGTTAGATCAGGCATTGTGCAGCGCACTCCCGCGCGGCGTGCGAAAGACAGGACAGCATAAAAGCTGATAAACCCCAGTGCGAAAGAAAAATGTAAGTCCCAGTGCGGATACCCGAGAGACCCTGTTGCGGCTCGCCGCGCGCTCGTTTGCCACCCAGGGGTATACGGCCACGACCATGCGCCTGATCGCGGATCAGGCCGGCATCGAGGCCGCGAGCATCTATTATCATTTTTCGTCGAAAGAAGAACTCGTCGATGTCGTCATGGAGCACGGCGCGGACAGCATCGTTCAGCACATCAACGAGCACTTCGACGCGCTGCCCGCCAACGCGAATGCCGAAGACCGCCTCCGGGCGGCACTGGTCGGCCAGATGAGCGCACTGATCAAGTTCGGCGACTACGCGCTCGCGCACAATCGCCTGCTGACCCAGTTGCCGGACAAGGTGCGCGAGCGTCAGATCAAGCGGCGCGAGCGGCACCAGCGCATGTGGACGACCGTGTTCGACGATCTGCGCGCGGAAGGTTATCTGCGCGAGGACGTCGATATCGCGCTGGCCCGCGTTTTCGTCTTGGGCTTCATCAATTCGGTGCAGACCTGGTTCGATCCGAAGAAGGGTTCGCTCGAAAAGATCGCCGATCAATTCATCACGATGTTCTTCGAAGGCGCGGCACCCGCGACCAAGCCGCGGCGCAGCGGCCGCAAGAAGGAACTGGCCGCTTCGTCCTGAGCTGGCCGTATTGCGCGTCGCCCGCATCGTTCACCTCGTCGGGCGACGCTCATCCACCTGATTCCCCTTGTCCTCAGTGGCAAAACAGTGACCGCACCGGTCGCCGTATCTCCCCGCGTCGAACGCGTCCCGCATTGAATCCCGCTTCCTCCTGACCCCGCCCCGGCTTGCCGCCGGCGTGGCGTCGCGATCTGCATCCGGGTTAGACCGGATGGAGATAATGCCTCTTGTAAACCAATCTACCGTTCGTTAGGTCCGTCGCAGCGAATTCGTGTGGCGAAGGATCGCGTTTGCAATCAGCCAATCTGGAGGAGCACATGATTCAAGACATTTCCGCCGTTTCGGGCCGTCTGCCCGCAGGCTTCGAAGAACTCGAGCCCTTTCTCGATCACTGGAGCACGGCGACTTCCCACGAGCGCTGGATCCGTCGCGCCAGCACGCCGTACCCGGAAATCGTCAAGTTTTACGAAGCAATGTTCGCGCGCGCGGAAGAGGCGACCACGTACCTGGAGCAATTCCCGCTCGACGACATGCCGGAGCCCGCGCAGAACCTGTTCAAGCTGCTGCTCGCGATGTGTCAGGCCGCGATCGCCGTGGAAATGCATCAGGCGCCGACCATCCGTCATGCACCGCCGCAGCACGCGCTGAAGATCGAAGTGGGTTTCCAGCCGCACGGCTGACCCGCAGGCGCCGCGCGTTTTCAGTTCCCTATTTACGATGTGCCGGAGTTCATATGAATCATCCGTCCGAAATCCAGGCGAGCCTTACCGAATCCGTCGGCCTCTCCACGGAGCCGATGCCCACCTCTCTCTATACCGATCCGGCCCAGTACGAGCGCGAACGCGAGCGCGTTTTCCGCCGCGCGTGGCTGATGGTCGGACGCGTCGAACGCATTCCGAAGCCTGGTGACTTCTTCGTGAAGGACCTCGCGATCTTCAAGGCTTCGGTGATCATTGCCCGCTCGGACGACGGCAAGATCCGCGCGTTTCACAATGTCTGCGCGCACCGCGCGAATATCGTCGAGCATCGCCCGAGCGGCAATGCAAAGCGCTTCGTGTGCCGCTACCACAGCTGGGGCTATAACAACGAGGGCGATCTCGCCCACGTGCCGGACGAAGCGGCCTTCTTCCATCTCGACAAGAAGAAGTGCGGGCTGACGCCGGTCGCCGTGGACGTCTGGGAGGGCTGGATTTTCATCAACATGGCACCGGCGCCCGAAGTCGGCTTGAAGGAATTTCTCGGGCCGGTTACGGATGCGCTGGCCGGTATCGACTATCCGAACCCGGACAATACCATCGTGCTGCGCGGCGAGTTCAAGGCGAACTGGAAGGCCGTTGCCGAGAATTTCAGCGAGATTTATCACATTGCGTCGATTCACCCGAAGACGTTCGGGCCGATCTACACGGGCAAGGCGAATCCGTTCGGACGGCCGCTCAGCGCGAATCTCTATGGCATTCACCGTTCGTTTTCGCTGTGGCTGAATCAGGAGAACCAACCTTCTGAGCAGGCGAAGGTCGTACGCTGGCTTTATTCGGCTGGGCATACGGTTACTGGCACGCGTAAGGGTACGGAAACGAACTCGATCGTCGAGCATAAGGCGGTGAATCCGAAAAAGTTTGCCGAGTGGTCGCAGGACGTTAACTGGTTTTTTCCTAACTGGCATCTGCAGATTTCGGCGAATCAGTTTTGGACTCACGAGTTCTGGCCTACCTCGGCCAATACTACGCTCTGGGAGGCGCGTTTTTATAACAAGAAGCCGGGGTCGGTGCGGGAGCGTCTCCAGCTTGAGCATTTCACCGCGCATATCACTGACGGGATGCTCGAGGATCTCGGTAATATCGAGTCGATGCAGGCTGGGATGGAGACGGGTGCCAAGCCGTTTGTACACTTTAACGAGAGCGAGATTCTGTGCCGTCATGGGTTGGAGCAGGTCGTTAAGTGGACGGCGGCGACGGCTGTGAAGGATGCGTTGGAATAGGCGCGCGGTCGCGGAGGCGTTGC